>CAZMZL010000007.1:0-30507 GCA_964570595.1 uncultured Anaerolineaceae bacterium
CAAAGTGTGGTCTTGGGCGAATTTGCCCGGGCGTAAAAATGGAACTTCCGCGCCGTATTGCCTCGCCACGGATGCAATCTGCTCATCATCGGTGGAAACGATGACGCGATCGACCAACTCCGCCTGGAGGCCCGCAGCGATGCTGTAGGAGAGAAGGGGATGTCCCGCGAAAAGCTTGATATTCTTTCCCGGGATCGATTTTGATCCCCCGCGGGCAGGGATGATCGCCAGCACCTCCGCCTCTTTCACCATGCAGTCCAACCCCCATCTACCACCAGGTTCGCACCGGTCATATAGGAGGAGGCATCTGAGACCAGGAACAGCAGGGCGCTGCTCATCTCGTGTGGTGCCGCCATCCGTCCCAGCACCGTTTTTTCAGCGTAACGTCGTACAAATTCCTCGTCATGATCCGCGAACACCCCGCCGGGGGTGAGCGTGTTGACGCGGATCCCCTTCCCGGCGAAATAGGTGGCAAGATAGCGCGTCAGTCCGATGGCGGCAGCTTTCGAAACGGTGTAGGTCACGGGCTTGAACGTCGGCGGAACCCCCTCACGCTGGTAAAGCCGTTGGTCCGGCCCCACCATCCCATACGTGGATGAGATATTCACGATCACGCCTCCCCCTGCGTTGAGCATGGGTTCGCTCACGGCCTGTGCACAAAGAAACATCCCGGTCACATTCACATCGAGGGATTCTTGCCAGGCTTTCAAGGGAAAATTCTCAAAAGTGTCCAGATGAGCATCGGCGTGGTCACGATCGAATTTCGGGTTAATTGCGGCGTTGTTTACGAGGATGTCGACACGCCCGAACGCCTCCATCACCGTTTGCACACACGCTCGGACCGAAGAAGGATCGGAGACGTCCGTCCGATGGGCGATCGCCGCGGCGCTGGTGGATTTTGTTATCCGTCCAGCCAGAGCATCCGCGGCTTCAAGCTCGATATCGGCAATACATACATGCGCACCGGCAGCAGAAAGGGTCCGGCAGTAATCGCTCCCCAGCAATCCCGCGCCGCCCGTCACAATGGCGACCCTTCCGCCGAGGTCGTTCCGTTCGACTTTACCGTTCACGATCACCTCGAGCTGAAATCCTTTTCGTCGTCGAAATATGTTACCACCAATCCGAATCTCAAACCGCAGTCAATATCGAGAAATTCAGGTTTACATAATAGCGCACAACCGCCCGTGCGCCCCTATTGTGAGCGGATGATGCTCTGGAGCAAACCTTTTTTACGCATGAACCAGAGCAGACCCAGGACCACCCAAAATCCCTCCGCAATGACCCACCACACCCGTGCAAGCAGCGCGATGTTGATCGCATCGCTCAGGGGCAGCGCTTGCGCGAGCATGAATGTCAGCGCCGATTCCCGAACACCCAACCCGGCCGGCACGAGAATGACCACGAACCCCACACACCAGGCCGCGGCAAAGATGGCCCCCGCCTCGAACCACGAGAACGTGGATGGGGCTCCGGTTACGGCTCCGATAAGCAACTGGAAGGGCAGGCCAAGCAAACCCCAAAAGGCGATGCTCACCAGAAGCGCACGGGGCAGCCAGCTCAGTCTTAATTGTCCATTGTCCAACGATCGATAGGATTCCCATTGCGATCCTCGTGGAAGGCGCAATTTATCGAGAAAGGCCCAGACCCACGGCGTGTGCGTGAGGATGATGATCATGATACTGACCAACAACCCCAGGGCCAACAAGACACGAATTTCATCAGAAAAAGGTGTTCCAAGCACAAGGCCCATAAATGCCACGATCGCCCCGCCCACATAAAAAGCCGTCGTCTCACGCAGTACGCTCACCACGGAACTTGCCCGCTGGACACCCTGTAGTTCGTAAATCACCATCCGGCCTGGAATCGCCCAGATCCCACCGGGAAGATATTTCGCGATCTGCGACACGAAATAGGAGGCCGAAGCGCTTCCGATAGAGATGGATACGCGTAAGGAATGCAGCGAGACCCACGGAACGATGGAAAGCACAAACATGATGGGGAGGAGGATCACCTGTGCCAGCAGATAGACACCCCATTCGATCTGCGCGAACGTGAGCTGGACGGAATCCCATTCCTTGTTGAGGGATATGGCCAGGGGGATAAGCGCCATCAGGGCAAGGAGAATCCCAAGGACAAACCGAAGGAGTCGGCTTCCTGCCCGATCCCTGGACGTTGAATTCTCGTCGACCTCATTCATGAATATTATGGATTGGCTCATCGTTCAGAATGATGGTCTCATCGCTGTGATAATACGCAAATGAGCTGGCGATTTGAGTCGAGACCATACCAAGGAGCCAGGTAAAGAGGGACCCTGCAAAGAGGAGGATGGCGGAGTTGGGGAGCACCAGACGACCTGCATTAATCCAGCCAAGTGCCCAGGCCGCAAACCCAAGTCCGGCCAGGCCTAATCCGACCGGCAAGAAAATTCGCAGCGGATCATAAAGCATCGTCATGCGTAAGATAATGATGATGAAGCGAGAGCCGTCTCGCCAGAGGCTGATCTTGCTCTCACCCTTCTGACGGGGCTGCACGTTGGCAGGCACATAGCAAACGTTATATCCACCCTTCAGGAAGGAGAGCGTAATCGTCGTGGGAGATGAGAACCCATTGGGGAGCAAGGGTAGAAAATGTTGAAGGATATCTCTTCGCATCGCTCGAAAACCCGAGGTGAGATCCTCTACCCTGGTCCTCGAAAGCCAGCTTGCAAACCCATTGTAGAAAGCGTTGGCGAGCTTCCGCATCCTCGGACCCTGATAATCTTTCTGGCGCGCCCCGATCACAAGATCATAGGGCGGGATTTGATCGAGAAGATGGCGGATCTCGGCGGGGGAATGCTGTCCATCGGCGTCCATGAACACGACAATGTCACCGCGCGCGACGCTCGCACCTGATCTTAATGCCGCGCCATTTCCACGGTTGTATAGATGCCGAATAAAATGGAATCGGTCCTCATAGATACCCTTCAGCTCGCGCAGCACGTCGATGGTGGAATCTTCGGAACCATCATCCACGGCGATGACCTCGAAGCTGCGGCCCAACTGAGACAGCGTTTCGACGATCTCAGGGATCAATTGTGCGATCATGTCGGCTTCATTGACGATCGGAAGCACAACGGATATCTGCAGACGGTCCCTTTGTGATTTCCTGGCAGGCATACATCCCTCTATCCACAGAGTGCGCTTTCTCAGCGCAATCCTACGTTCCTGCGAGCATTACGTCAACTTACTCCCGCATTGCGCTGTAGATGATGGCGACATCCGTGATGGTGAGCGGTTCGACTTCGAGCAGGTCTACAACGCGCATCTCGTAATCCTCCGGCTTGCCGAAGACCACCAGCACGCCGCCGGATTTCATGAGCGCCCTGGCGCTGTCAACGGCCTTATCATAATCATCATTGTAGGTTAACTGATAGGCATCATAATAAATTGGCCACATATATGCAGGACGCTCGATCAATGCATACAGCAGCTCGGGATTGTTCGTCATCAACGGTCGGGAAGGGTCAATTTCCTCAAGCGCCTCCAGGAGGTATGGGAAGGATGCGCCAAAACCCCGGTATCCCAATTTTGGTTCAGGTTCACGCATCAGCTCCAGCGTTGGCTGCGCTTTGAAAATCACCACAAGGACGGCAAATAGAAGCGCGAGGATGCTGACGATTTTAGATAGCCGTGACTCGACTACGTTCCAGTAGATCGTCACGACGATGAGCACGATGAAGGTGACGTAGAGCGGGCTCAAGTATCGAGGCGGGGCCGATGAAGTGGTGGCGGCATCCAGGAAGGTCGAATTAATCATCAGAACCCCGAGATACGCCGTTATAAACATCATCAGAAGCCAGGGCAGGCTGAAAAACCGCCCCCGATCCAACGCTCTGGTCTTCCAGACCGATCTCATCCTTCGAAACAGGTAGATCCCAGGACCGAGTAAACCGGCTACGGCGACAATGAGCAATCTCAGCCGGTAGGTGAACACCAAGATGGGAGGGACCACCCAGTTTGCGACCACGATGATATACCCCTGGAGCACCTCCGGTCGCATCGGATGGTAGATCCATTGGCGATTCGTCATGCTCCCTCCAACTGAAGCATTCCTTCTCAGCCAGATCAGGACAGGGAGAAAACTAATGGCGCAATACATGACCATATCGCCGGCCCTGCGCTTCCACGACGTCGACGAGAGCAGCAGCAATCCTGTCGCTCCCGTAGCCACAAGCGCAAACCCTACAAACCGCGTCAGCGTCCCCAGCGCCGCCAGAATCGCGGCAGCGACAAGGATGGGGTATTTGTACGAATCCAGATACCAGCTCAGGCAGTACAGCGTCAGGAGCATGAGCAGGATGAACAAACCTTCCGACATCACCGAAGAATGGATGATCACCTGGTATCGCGTGACCATGACCAGCGAGGCGCCGATCAGCGACGGCCAGGGCGAAGACGTATTGCGGTAGATGAGAATTCCGACCACGAAGACATTCAGCCCGAAGAGGATCGCATTCATCCAGCGCGAGACGGCAAACAGATCGGAACTCACGATGCCCACCACAGCCAGGACGAGGGAGAAGAAGGGAGGAAATCCGGTCTCAGGGATATGCTCTCCCCCACCAGAAGTCCGGGTATAGCCGTACCCATCCCCCAGATTGGCAGCCGTCATGACGTAGCGAACCGAATCGCCCCCGGCGTACGGACCGAATCTGGTCTGGTGAAATACAGCGGCCATACCCAGGATCGAGATGGAGATGAGGATCAGAATCCAGATCTGGTGGGTGTCAAGCGAGAATCTATCCTTGAGGGACATCCTTAATGGTTGGCCTTTCGATCGGTCTAAATCTTCCAGGTATCATCCACGCTTAAGAATCAACGGGGATCACATCCGCTCGTTCCCATTGAATATGTTCGGATCCCTTCCGAAGGTAAAGCCTGCCTTTATGTAAAAAGTGGCTTAAAGCGCCGACTTCAATGACGACATAATCTTCCATATACGGCTCGGCCTCTTTCGAAGTTCCTGCCCACAATTCAACGATCACATCGGGCTTAAGGTCACCGATGGAGTGTGCATAGTCCCACTTGGAATGACCCGGGCGGAAATCTAAGGGGGATGTTCCCCCCGTAGGTTTCATCTCACTGCGGGCGATAAGTTTATCGTTCTTTCCAAGCAGGTCGATGGAATAACGGTTTGAATAGTAGGGGATCGCGCCCGCCACTACAACCGCGACCTTGGCATTCTCGTCCGTGATCTCTTTAACATAGAGTCCTATGGTCGTGTTCCGTTCGTTGCCTTCCACGAAGAGGGGGACACCTTTAAGAAAAAGGTATTTCAAGGACCCCGTATCTAGCAAAGAATTGAAATTGATGACCCCGAAAAGCACAACAGATGATAGGGCGATCCAGGAAAACGCGCGTGTCAACCTGGATCCGGTCATATCTGAATAAGCCAGCAGGCTTTGCCGAAGACGTTCCAGACTATAGGTAAACAGAATGAAAAACAGCGGCATGACAATGGCGATAAAGCGATTGCTGCCGCCCCGGTGCTCCCATGCATCGCCGCCGATGTAGATGCTGTACAGCATCTGCGCAGCGATCACCGACATTAAGAGATTGGACCTGGGATCACGAATGATCAGACAGATGATGAATGGGAGCAGGAAAAGGATCCAATTGAAATTCCAGATGAATTTAAAAAAGACGTAGCTGCCGCGCGTGATTCTGCTTATGAGCGATATTCCCGTCATCTTCAGGTAGTACGTGTTCGGAAGGACCTCTCCGAAGTATGCATAGCGCAGAAAAAGTTGAAGAAGCAATGCCCCCACGATGAAGCCCAACCCCCATTTGATATGAGTCATCCGATGGGCTGAATCGAAGATGATTAAAAACAGTAAGATCACGGTGAAGGGGATCAACGCATCCATCCGTACAAAAAGTCCGATGGCCATCAATGGGTAGATCCACCTGGACACATTCCCCTGTCGAAATCCCCTGAAGACGAGCCAGATCGTGATCGTGATCAATAAAGCAAGCAGGCTGACTTCATTCCCTAAGAGAGCCCAATTGTTCAATGGATAGTAAAGCGCAGTAAGGAGGACGGCTCCGATCGATACGAAGATATTCTTATCGGAGATCTCGTCCCCGGCAAGTTTAACGAAGATGAGATTGAGGAGCAGGAGGACGGCTCCGAGAATTTGAACGGCGAGGCTCATTTTCGACGCCGGAAGCGGGAGAAGATGGATCGCCGCCATCATGAATACCCACAGAGGGTTCGAGAATCCCTCCACTCGTTCCCCCCCGGCATTCCAAACGAGACCATCCCCATTCGCCAAATTTTTCGCATACTGCATTGAGATCATGGCATCATCGAAGAGCGTGAAGTAGCGCGTATCTTCTGCAACGATCATGAAGGATGACTTATAAATAAAAATCCCCGCATACATTGAAAATAGAATCAAAATCACCAGCAATACCATCGTACTGGTTTGTATCCCCCTGAAACGGGCGCTCAATTTCATAAACTCACCTTACTGAAAAACCGAGGATTGCGGGAAGGTCTTTCCAGTACCATCGTCAGCATCTTCCCCTGAATAATTCTGCGTCGATAAGATTATTGGACGGCGCTCGTGTGCCGATTTGTGAGCAGCGAGGGCAATCGACAGCGATTCTACTCCATCCGCCAGTGTGCAAACGGTTTTTGCTTCTCCTCGAATAATTTGAATAAAGTGCTCCATCTCGCTCAAGAACATATCATTGCGCTCGAATGAGGGTGGAAGTTGGAACTCTTCCAGGCGCTCCCCGCCCTTTCGTGCAAGCTGGACAACCCCTGTTTCGTTGTCCCATCCGATGGACCCTGCTGTGGCGACTATGGAGAGCCGATGGCGAGCAGGGCTCTCGATATAGTTCAAATGAACATGCCCGAGAATGTCGTCCCTGTAGGTTAAACACACATCCGCGAGGCTGTCGCTCGATATTCCAAGTTCTTCGAGCCTCCTCACGCTTGCAGAGACCTCTTGAACCGGGCCGAAAAACCACGACAAATAATCGAATGGATGGCTGAGCGTGAGCAGAACCCCGCCGCCGAGGTCCTCTCTGGCGCTATACGAACTCCTGTAATCCTCCCAGGGGTGCCAGTCGGGCAAGAATTCGCCCCAATGTGCGTGGACATAGATGGGCCTTCCAACAGCTTCATCTTCGAGGAGTTCTTTAACCTTGATCAGTCCAGGATGAAAACGAAACTGATATCCAACAAGCACCTTCCCGCCGCCATGGGCGAGTGCCTCTTTCAGTTCATCCACTCGCTCCAGCTCGCCTGCGATCGGTTTCTCCAGCAGAATGTGGCAGCCTCTTCTCGCAGCGGGGAGGGCAATATCCAGGTGCATCGAGGTCGGGTTAGAAACAATAACCGCGTCAGGATTCCAGCGGTCAAGCGCGGCATCAATATCGCTCTCGACGGGGAAATCGGGAAGCTCGTCATCGGGAAGCGTACTCTTTCCTGATCGATGGAAGACGATGTCGCGCTCGCCCAAAGCCAATAGATTTTGAAGATGTCTGCGCCCGATCGAGCCAAGCCCGCTGATGAGAAACCGCATGTTTATCCTGTGACCGTGAATTCTAGGACTACAAAATTTTTAAGAGAAGAATCCTGAAGCAAGCTGCAGAACATCCTCCCATGAAAGAGTCATAATCGGGGTTGCCGCCTCCTACCCCCAGCTGCCATTTATCCCTGCTGCCCGTAATGGGGTTCTCTGGCTTTTCCCATGATCGATACGCTTCACCATCACCCCTGCCAGGGTTCAAGCTGTCCCTTTCGAAGGATTCGTGATGAGATCCCCCGAGCGCCGGCGAGGATCGTCAAACCCAATTTTCGCCGCATGCGCATCCCACGAATGCTGGGCTTACGGATGATGGGTGTACGATCAATCTCGGCAGGTCTGGCAAGGACGGTGAGGAATAATCTTAACATACGCGAGAAGGGCTGACCATGTGTCTTTGTCTTGATAACCACATATCCAGAGGCTGAGAGCAGGTTTGTGAGCGTTTGAGCTGAATAGGCGGTTAAGTGCGAAACCTCCAGCGCAGGATGCCCGTACAGATTTGGAACTTCAATCAAGATCACGCCATCTCCCGTTAACCACCGCTCGCGTAACGCTTGAAGGGCTTCTTTGGGGGCAGGAAGATGTTCGAGTACGTGCGATAGCGTTACGAGATCGAAACCATGCTCCAGGGAGGGATCGAGGTCCTCGAGAAATGGGAAGGCCTGAACGCCGCGGGCAGCGCTGAACTCGCGATAGGCGTCTCCCGGCTCGATGCCAATGCCTTCGCAGTCATAGGTTGATATCAATTGCAGGACGAGATCGCCGCTAGAGCTGCCCATATCCAGATGCCGGACGACTCGAGGGAGTTCGGGTTGGAGGATGTGCACGATATTCTTCGCTCGACCCTGCTGCACCCACCGATCCTTGCTTGACGGCTCAGACTGACCCTGCACCCACTCCCGATAGGATTCTCGATAGTAATCCTTCAATTCAGATTCAGAGGGTCGATCGGCCTGGAAGACCAATCCGCAATGCCGGCACTGTCGAAAGGTAAAGCTTTTGCCCCTCTCCTCAACCACAGCAAAGACAGCATGGTGTTCATCAACAGAACCGCAAAGCATGCAGCGACCCGAAGAGATCGTTTCCAGCATGACATTCACTCTTTCTTCAAACGACATGGATGTCCACATCGCCCTGATCCATACTCGTGTTGCTTGCATCGGTTCCGGCCTGTGCATAACTTCACCGGGGGCTTTTGCCAGGCGTTGGCATCCTTCTTGGTCTTCTGGAGATTGACTCGTGGTGACGGAAGATGAGGTTGCAAGCATATCTCAAGTGATCGGCATCGTGCTGGTTTTGCATGAAATACATGAAGGAATAATTTGATCAAGTCCCCTGGCGTATTTCATCAGGACCGATGGAACGAAAACTTCCCACGATCCTGAGAATATCAAATCCTTCCGCGAAGGGCTTCTCGGCCGTCATCCCGTATTGAACCAGCAGCGAGCGGATAATTTCGGGGTCAAAATAATACTTGTCCCGATAGGTTTCATACGCCTGCAGCGCGGAGATCTTCTTTTCCACATCGCCTTCAGAAACTTCAACCAAGAAATGTGGAAAGAAATTGTAGCTGCTCCGAAGGACATTAAATCCAAGCACGGTCTTCCCCCTGAACGCCCTCAGCGCTTCTTCGGTGACGACCGCATGATCTTGATGTATGTCGGAGCTGGAATGCACGAATACGATGTCAGGGTCATAGTCTCGATTAAGCTCATATAAATATTCGAGGATTTGCTGCCGGTCCCGGGGAAAATTCCTCGTCTCAAAAGATCTCAGGGCGATGCTCTCCTTCGGGACCCCAAGGATGGACATGCTCTCATAATGTTCCTGAACGAGATTCTTTAATTTGGGATTCTTTTGATTATCCGAGAGGGTCACACAAAGGATATTGGATTCGGAGGGAATCTGGGATAGCAGCGCCCCACAACCCAGCTCGATATCATCCGGATGTGCTCCGACGAAGAGTACTTTCCGACCAAAGAACAACAATGTCGATCTCCTTTTTCCCTTACTTCACAGCGAGGATGCCGCCGACGACTTTCGTCATGACGAGCTGACCCTCTTCTGCAAAACGACGGTTCGCGACCTCTTCGATCTCGGCCATAATTCGCTCGAAATCACCCTCGTCCTGGAAGAAATCGCCCCACAGTTTCCTGTCCTCAGAGAGTGAGGCCTGGGTGTAATCCATGAAGGGTTTCACTTCCGGGAACACCAGGGGGTTTTCAAAGACATGAACATCGACTTTAGAGAACCGGGCTTCAATTTCAGCCAAAAACTCGCTCTTGAATCGTGAGCTCCCGGGCATGGGCGGGATCGGTTTGCCGGTCGCTTCATGGATGACGTCGTAGAACAGTTTCTTGTTCTCGGGCATCGGACCGGTCGTAAACAAACGACCGCCAGGCTGAATGACCCGATGCATCTCGCGGATCGTAAAGGGGACATCCTGGGCATAATAGATCGCGAAACAACAGGAGACCAGATCGAACAGGTCATCATCAAATGGAAATCGTTCATTAAAGTCCAGTTCCATGATGTTTATTCGATCACCGCAAGCTGCTGTGGCAGCTCGCGCCTGCTCAAGCAGCTCAGCGGAAACATCCCCTCCGGTTACGGACACATCACCTTCGAGGTGTTCATAGAAGGCAATACACTGCTTTCCTGAACCGCAGCCCACATCCAATATGGAGATGCCCTGCTCTAAGTTTAATATCTCAAGCATCCAGGCATCGATATCCCTCGTGCCAAACTGACCGTGGATATCGATCCTTGTCTGGAGATCCTCCGTCGTCTCTTCGTAGTTAATTTTCATCTCGCTCGCTCCCGTAAAAACTGAGTGATTCTACCATGGGGATAATCTCAAAGGCGTTCCGTGACAACCCCTGCCCAAACCCGTGAGAACGAAACCGCCCTGAGGGACTTCCTCTTTTTCTTTCCATCGGATCTGGCTGCCAGCTCCCCGGGATACGATCAAACCCCCGGGATCAGTTCGCAAAGTACCACCGAAAAATACGGTCATAAATTCCTAACAATATTCGTTTCACAAATCCCAGATTGATCAGTTTCCACTTCCAGCTCCGCTGGTTCGGTGGAGATTTTGAAGTCGAACCCTCCTGTGGAATCTCGTTCAGCGTATTGCTCATATTCATCGCCAGGGGGTCAGGAGTCATCAGTCGCAGAAGGCCTGCCTCGTTCACACGGCGATCTAATTCGCGCACTTGTCCCATGGGTCGATCCATATCAAATGGCAGGAAACCTTGCAGGACCCCCTGGTATCCCACAAACTGCCAATGAGAACTCCCCATCTGGGCCGTCACGCCGCGATAAGTCACGCGCACATCTTCCGTGGCTTCATAACGCTCGCGTACCTGCTCCTCGGGTTGACCCAGGCTCATGTCGAACGCTCGAAAATCCTCCCAGGCGATAAAGTCCCCTCGCTCAACCTGCGCCTCAGGATCGCCCTCCCCCCACTTCAGCGTTGAGGAAAACAACTCCGGAGGGGTCCTGAAAGGTCGGCGCGTCACCATCCCGACGTTCGGGTAATGCTCGAGTATTTTCACACTCTCCGAGAGCCAGCCCTCTGCGAAGAGGGCATCGCTGTCCGTATAAGCAAGGATGTCCCCCGGACATGCATGGATGATCATGTTCCAGGCGCCGCCCTTACCAAGATTTTTCTCCGAGAGCAGCAGGTACTGGATGCTCCCCAATCGATATGCGTCCATCAAATAGGACACGGTCTCGCCGCCGCTGCCGTTATCAAAGACGAGCAGATCGTAAGGGAATTTCGTGTTCTCCCAAATGCTGCCCAGGCATTTTTTTAGAACATTCAATGCCTGAGCGTAAAACCCGCTCACGAAGGGGATGTAGGTCAAGACCGCGACTGTCACCCTCTCCGGCTTGGCGACCTTGTTCACGAATTTCGCCGGGTTTTGTCCCTCACGCATAATGCCATCCCTCCTGACGCCGCTCGCGCCCCCATCTCTCCGTGACCTTGGAGCGTCGTTTCCACTCGATATTCCCCCGCATCCATCCACCTCTTCGGGGCCAATCCCCGGTCGGATTTTGATCCGCTTGAATGACACTCCCGGACGGCTCGTTCACGTCTCGTATCCCTCGGCGTCTATGACCCCTGAGGTAGCCCGCCGCAGCACGTTGAACCAACTCAAGGGTTCCAGCATATGGTTCACATAGAAGATGATGCTATCCCAGGGATGAAGCACACTGAAAAATAATTCCTCAACAGCACGCCGAAATAGTCCCGCTCCGGCCTCTCGCATGAGTCCTAGTCGATACGACCGGAGTCTCGGATTGGCAGGGATATGCTTGACACCATCCATGTCCCGTAAAGCATAGAAGTACAACGCAGCCACCCAATAATAAAATCGCAGAAACGAATAGGACCTGCGATAAAACGCTGAGGATGCATTCTCCTCATAGCCCCTTATCACCGAGTCAAATTCCTTCTCGTCAAGCAGGATCGATGGCTTCACCAGACCCACACCCTCAAAGCTGGTGCGCAGGTGTTTTTCATCAAGCAGCACGAACTCATCAAGATGCCAACCGAAATTATGCGGCATGGCGTCCCAATAGTCCATGCAGATCTGAGGGTCGACCGGTCGGAGTTGCTCATATCGATCGATCACCGACCGCCTGAGCCTATTCGGTAGAAAGCCCACCTTCGCCAACACGCTGAGCCAATCCCTGAACTCCACATCGAGTTGTTCTGCGGTCATGTCCTCGTCCGTATAGGTCGCCAGGCGGCCCAGAAATCGGCCGATGTGGACCTCGCTATCACCTTCACCCAAGTGTACGGGCCCCACATCCATATGCTCGAACACCAGGTACCGATCCAATCTTCCAACCAATCGGGGCGTCCGTACATCCGCCTCGATTTTCTGGATCAGGGCTTCCTGCCTTGTTGCCCAAGCTGCATTTGGATAGAGGCGCACCTTGAACGACGAGCCATCTTCGGTGGTGACGGAGGACTTCTGAGGCAGCTCCGCGCAGGAACTGCGTTGTTTTTCTTCAGAATCCAGTCCGGCAACGATGTCGTTTACGACCACTCGTTCAGGCATAGCAGTTTTCGACGATCCTGTTTCCAGATACCATGGCGCAACCCGCTTTCAAGCGATCTTGGAAAGGTAGTACATCCTGAATATCGCCGCATGGATGGCGAGTAAGAAGCGCTCCACCAGTTTGAGACCGAGCAATCGCTGGGCATATTTTCCAGGAGGGCGAGATGAGCTGGTGATCTCGGGGATTTCCTCTTCTGGAAGCTCGATGCTCATGAGCAGTTCTTCATCCGGTCGGTTACTTAGATTGTGGATCACCCGATCCGCTACGGCCAGCCGCAGCAAATTGGACCCATCGATGGCGTGATCGAAGCGGGCTACATCTGCCCCCATGGGACGATCAAATGGAAATGGCAGAAACTTCCCCACAACTTCACGCCGGACGACGAACTGGTGGTGCTGTGCGGTGATGTAGGCAGAGACGCCCTGATACGTGAGAAGGTAATCATCTCTCTCAAGCTCCTCATCTAGCATTTCGAGCTTCCCCAAGGACCGCAGGTGCTCCATCGTCCATGATTCTGGAATGTACTTTCCAATTTGCACATCCAGATCAGGGATCTCCCGCGCAATCCGCAGGCTGTTCTCGGAGAAAGTTGACCGCCTCCGGCGCGGCTGCCCGGTGACCGTCCCAACCCTTGGAAAGCACTCAAATACCTCGACATGCTTCCCCAGCCAGCCGGGGTCGTAGTACACGTCCGAGTCGGCATACGCGATGTATTCACCCTGCGCAGCGCCGAAAACGACGTTCCAGGCGCCGACCTTGCCGATGTTCTTGTCAGAAAGGAACAGGAAGTCGATCTTTCCCGCCTCCTGGAGACCTCGAAGGAACGAGACGACTTCATCACAGCTTCCATTGTCGAAAATCATTAATTCATAAGGCAGGTCTGTGTTTCGGAACAGGCTGTGGAGGGACAGCTTTAGTACGTCGAGGCCATAACGGTGAAATCCCCGCAGAAAAGGCACGTAGGTTAAGATGGCGACAGAGACGGATGGAGTGAGGGGTCGATTCAGTTGATCCATATTTTTCGCTTTTCGGTCATCGTTTGTTCGACCATCGAAACCCATGAGCAGGTTGGGGCCGCGACTTGATCACGATCCAATCCACTCAATTGTGCTACCAATCCCTGTCATCCTCATAATCAAGACGGACCAATGTTTCTCCGGCTGATGATTTAAATATCGCTCGATCCCTTGCTGTAAATAGCTCCTGCCACAATCCCGGTCCTCCCTTCCGTCTTAACCCGGCAAGTGCCGGGAGTATTTCGAGCTGACGGGGAGCATCTGGATTGGACTCTATCTCTGCTCGAATTTGTCCTTTAACTCCCCGGGTTGGTTCTCCCGCCCCTAAGAACGCCCAAAGTTCGGGCAGCACTTCGTCCGGGCTCAACAGCAGATCTTCATACCTGACTTGAACAAATCGATCTCCAAAACTTTCTTCACCCTGTTGTTGTGTCTCGAGGACATTCTTTGCCCAGGCCTCTGCACGCCTGGAGAGATCCTGCGGTGTAAAGAGTGATTGGGTACGATTATAGAATCGTTCCGGCTGTCGTTCGAAATCATCCTTGATTTTCTTCTGTGCGCGATTCAGTCTCTCAGGATGGTCGATGAACTCCTGGATGATGTGCGAGAGGATGGTATCCCTCCCGTCCCTGACGATGACGATCAGGCTCGCATCCGGATAGATGGCGCTCATCATTCGGACAGCCTCGCCATCGTAAAGCGTGTTCGGGCTCTTATCCCCAACAATCCTTTTTCCGACTCTGCGCGCTTCCCGTTCCATGATGGTATCGCAGATCCCGCGCAAGACCACAGGGGAAAGATCTCTACCGCGGTTCCAGCGATTGTTTCGACGTGACAGCCAACGAGCGACTTCTGGATCTGAGACCAGGCTGGTCACGAGTGGAGGTCGCGTGAAGAAGTGTGCCTGCCAGTTGCAATGTACACTTTGGTGCAGGCGAATGAGCCGGGCGAGGAGCGTCGTTCCTGAGCGGGCATGACCAAAGATGAAGAACTTATCTGCAGGGAAGATAGCCTTCAACTCCGAAAGTTCCTCAGAAGAGATTGAAGGATACGACCTGCGCGGAGGCTCAACCCCCCGAATTAGGGCTCGCAGAGAAGGTCGAAGATGGTTTCGATAAATCTTTGATATCGTCATGGTTCCAGTAGGTCACAGTTAGACTATTCGAGCACTTAAGATCATGGGACTTGCGGCACGCATAAACGGAGGTTTCGGGTGATCGTCAAGATTCTTACCGATCATCGTTGGAGATTGTCCCTGATGATCATCTCATCTAAGTTGAACTATCCGAAAAAGGCAAGAAGCCTCGTGCAGTAAGAAAATGGATGATCATGCCTGCGTTTTCCTCCGGTGATTTGTCAACCGTATCCAAGACGATCTCGGGATTCCTTGGCGCTTCATAAGGATCATCCACACCCGTAAAACCTGTGATCTCACCTCGTCGTGCTTTCGCATAAAGGCCTTTTGTATCGCGCGCCTCGCACACATGGATCGGCGTGTCCACGAAGACCTCAAAAAAGTGGTCCCCCCCAACCATCTCGCGCACGCGATTCCTGGTCGCACGGTAAGGGCTGACCGCCGCACATATGACGGCGCCATGGTGACGAACAAGCTCGCTCGCTACGAATCCTATCCGAAGGATATTCGTATCCCGGTCTTCCTTGCTAAATCCAAGCCCCTTCGAAAGATGTGTACGGACGACGTCTCCATCGAGAACCGTGAGATGTCTCCCGCGTTCCATTAACATGGAGACCAATATTTGGGCAGTGGTCGATTTCCCGGCTCCACTTAATCCCGTGAACCATATACAGAAGCCCTGTTTGTAGCGAGGGGGATTCATGTCCAACAAGATCTGCGCGGTCTCTTCACGCGTAAACCAGGCAGGAAGCGGTTTTCCAACAGCCAGATAGTCCTCGCGGATATCCGTTCCTGATATTGCTAGATATTCCGCATCAGGTGGAATCTTATCCATCTCCACATAGCGATCTTCGCCTCGAAGATAAACCATCTCTTTGAAGGGAATGGGCTTAACCCCGATCTCCTGTGAATACTCCCGGATCAAGTCTTGCGCTTCGTAGGGACCGTAGAACGGTTTTCCGGTCTTGTCCTTTCCCGGTCCGGCATGATCTCGGCCAATGATGATATGCGAGGCGCCATAATTTCGTCGGATAATTGCATGCCACAAAGCTTCTCTCGGACCCGCCATGCGCATCGCCAGAGGGATCAAACTAAGCAACGTGCGTTTTGGATCGAAATATTTTGCCACGATATTTTGATATACACGCACTCGGGTGAAGTGATCAACATCCCCGGGCTTGGTGAGGCCAACGACGGGATGAATGAGTAAGCTGCTATCGGTTTCATCTGCGGCTTTCTTGGTAAGCTCCTCATGAATACGATGAAGAGGGTTTCGGGTCTGAAACGCGACGACATTCTGATTCCCCATACCCTCAAGGATCTCCCTGACCTCCAATGGTGTGCGTCGGATCTCGTTAAAATCATAGTATTTAGGTAGATTAAGAGCCTGCAGTTCTCCTGAGATGCACACATCCCCCCACATCATCATTTCAGCAACGAGAGGATGATGGGATGAACTCGTCCCCAAGACCTGGGATGATTCCTCAATCGGATCCCAACGATAGGCCTCTTCGATCATCATCACGGCGAGAAGATTGTTTTCCGCATCCCGAAGTGCGACTTTCTCACCAATCCGGTCAAGCCATTCATGCCCAACAGGTAATGTAATTGGGATCGGGTAAAGGGTGCCATCTCGCATCCGCATCCCATCGAGCACACTATGGTAATCACTTTCCCCCATGAAACGATCGAGGGGCGAGAATGCGCCTGTCGCCAGGAGTTCATAATCGCACGTCGAACGGAGGGAAAGTTGAATCGACGGAAGCGTGGAGGCCTCAAGGATGGCAGATGTCCTCTCCCCTCCCGTCAGGGATAAATCGATGAGCGCACCCCCGAATGGGGGGTTCAGTGGATCATGCATGTTCATTGGCTCCTACTCGTTAACAGAATCGTACCGGCCCTGGGCACATCCTTGGCAAGCGACCCAAAGTAAATCATGACCACCGATCAGGACGTTCACGATAAGGTCTCATCATACCGTAGATAACAGTTTCCTGATCAAGTTTCAGGGTATTCATCTCACCCCCTGGACGTCATTTTCTGCCACATGTGGATCATCGCCGCGGTAGTAAACCGAAATGTCCTGACCGGGTGGAACAGAAACCCGAAGATCTGGGATATTTTACCCGGCCCCGCTTTAATGTAGGCAGCGATCTCCAACCGCCTTGTCAATTGTCCCTGAAAAGGCTTTTTCCGTCGTAATTTACCAGGCTGATATGTCCAGGAGGCGTCATCAAGCGTGAAGATCATCTCCCGGCCCCCGGCAAGTTCAACGTTGATCTCTGTCTCCGGGAGTCGGTAATGAGGCTTTCCTTCAGGTAAATGGGCATAATCATGGCTCTGGTGCACAACCGTGATCCCTGAGGTCGCATCGATGACGGGTATCTTTCTACGCATTCCGGCGTAGATCATCCAGTTATCCCATCCTGCTCTTCCTAGAGCGAAGGGCGGCATGTCATCAAACTCGCCTCGACGATAAATAAAATAATCGCTGCCGCTCGGCGGGTGAAGACGTCCGGAAGCGCTTATGAGCCCTCGCAGCGTTGCAGCAAACTCGTCGTCAAAGATCAGCCGCCCCGCAATATCGAGATCCCACCGCTGTCCAACGAGGAGAAACCTCTCGATTTGACGAGCGATGTCCCGAACCGAGGGAATGAGATCATCGAGAAAAATGATGTCGGCGTTCACGTAGCAGATCAAGTCGTTAGCCGCCGCGCCCCGAACCTTGCTGAAGATGTCATCCAGCAGCGGCGTGTCATATTCGTTCCGTGCGACGTCCTCGATATGCCCCACCCCGTACTCGGCAGCCACATCGCACAATCCGATCTCATCCCCGACGAGAATGACCTCGACTTCGTCGCCAAGTGCGACCCAGGATTCGATCGCATTGCGCTGGATCCTATCGATCTTCCCCTGAAAAGGTTTCGGGGGCGAAAAAATGGTCAACATTTCACATCAATCCGTTCATTGTCGTCGATTCGATAAACCCGCCTCATCCCAGACTATTCAACCTCGGTGAAGTGGTAGGGTCGATTCGAAGGCGAGAAATACGTCCGATCATCAAGGAGATCATAACGCTCCCCAAAATACGCGTTCAGCAGGAGCCTGAAGGAATTGACCGGAGAGATGGAAGGGTACAGGTCATCTCCCTCTGCCTCGGGCCAATAATAGGCGTTCAAGATGTTGGTCCGTTCAGCCAAATTTGTGTCCGAGACCGATTCCCAATTGAGGTAGGCTCCCGGTCCGTGGTCCGCCTGCAATATGATAATTGGAGGTCGTTCCGAACCGATCAATATAGCCTCGATCGTGCGCTCCAACCCTTTATTGAGAAACTCAAGCTGATCCCGATAACCCTGGATGTATTCGTCCCGGTCGCCGACCGCCTCCAGAAAATCGCTGCCGTCGTAGTACGTAAAAGGGGCATCGGGATTCCGCGCCTCCCCATCGGGACCGAACACAAAGGGTGGATGGGGAGCCACGATGTGAGCAAAGATGAAGTTCGGTCCTTCTCTCTCGGGCAGTTCAGCAAGAGCCTCCAGGATGAAGAGGGTTCGATCCCGTTGAGCCTGGTAGAGCGGGTCCACAACGTTCTTAAAGTAGGCCTCCTCCGCGGATTTAATCCGGTCCAAAACACCCACGACTGCGGTGGTCTCAAGTAAGAGCTCCTCAAACGGCATAATCCTCTTAACCGTCAGCCATTCTGGCAGAACAGCAGATGTCTCCTCGCTCGAGAGGAATACATCGGCCGCACGAAGTGAAGTCGCTTCGTGTCCCGTGTCGAACGCCACGAGATTGTAACCCTGCTGATCCAGGTATCGCATCACACGATTGTCCTGGATGAGTTGATTGAGGGGTTCGCGATCGAACGACTCTTCTCCGAGAGAATCTGCGAGGTAGTTGACATACTCCATGTTTAGCGAAGATGCCAGGGACAAGGCGGTCTGAATATAATTGCTCTTACTTTCCTCTGCGATGTAGAACCCTTCATCATCTAAAAACTTGATGAACTCCGAGTTGTCGAATTCATAGATGTCCCTGAGGACATCCTCGCGGCCGTACCCGTCCACGATGATGTAATAAATATCACGAGAATTTTTCGTTAATGCCGCATTGGTTGGCTGTTGAAGAGGCCGCGATTCTTGACTTCTTTGAAGATCAATCCCTGGTTTGAGTTCGCTCTGGACTAAGCCCGTGAGCGGGAGAATGACTGCCACGCCGGCGATCAGGCTAAAGGTCCTATTCCACAAATCTGCTCTCCGGACTTTCTTTACGACAAACCAGGACCAGATACCCAGTATCAGGAGCCAAAGAAGGATGATGTATCGATGGCGGCCTATCACGATCCCGAGGAGCTGCTCGGACCGAACAACACGATAGAGATGACCGTAACTGAAGAACATGAGGAGTGCCATACTGGTGATCAGCGTGGCCTCCCCCCAATCCTTAACCCCCAGTCTCACGATCAGAAGCAGCCCAAATGCAATAACCACAGATACCAGCATGGCACGGAATGCGCCCTGCAGGGCCATCTGATCCCGGTTGCTCTCAAGCAGCGAAATCACGGGGTACAGCGCGATGAGAAAGGGATGAATATACCTCAAGGATCTTCGCACTTTGGTCCCTAAACCATGTCCTGGTCATGATGCACTTCGCAAAGCTGCCGGCGGAAAGTAAAACTGGACGAAGGTGCATTTACGAAATCAATCATTGAATTCAAGGCGTTCCCAATTTATTTAATCAAGGGCTCGCAGAGACGATTATGCCGTTGGATGATTCATATAGGATCTCGAAACCTTCGATAAGATCTTCCAGTGGTGCATATTCATGCGGCAAAGAATAGGGCGAAAACAGGACAATGATCCCATCTCCAGACGAGACGGTGTTGCGCACCGACGCCAGAGTCTGAAGGTAGTCTTCATTGGGCGTACCGGTGCTCAAATCGATGCGAATGGGGATCAAACTTGAATACCGGCCAGCCAACAGATATACCGCTGCAATGTCGTCGGTATAGATGATGCGGTCCGGATATGCCTCCAGTTCGGCGATGACGGGTGAGTTGCGCCAGCCCCGGCTGGTATAAAAACGCCCCTCTCCGCCATGAATGTCTCGTACCACCCAGTAAGAATAAACCGCCTTATTGCGGAACAGGAAGACCACCAACCCAATCGTGACGAGAAGGATGACCCATCTCTTGGTCCTGATCGCCGCGCCGATGACGAGGACGACAAGCATGAGGATCAGAACGTAGGCCGGACCCAGAATCCTCTCACTGACATCGGGGGTAGGAGAGGTCAGCAAGACGGAGAATGCAAGCCCGAACAAGAAGGACAGGGTGAAGACGACCAGGACCGTAAATGGATTCGGCACGATGCGCATCTCATCCTTATCCTGACGGGCTTTGAAGTGCAAGAATGTGATGATGATCAGGGCGGCAATGAGAACGAAGATCGTTGTGCCTATTGTGATGAAAAACTTGGATTGGATCAACTCTACAATCCGTAATGGCAAAAACCAGTTCATGACGGATCGAAAACCGACGTTGAAATCTCTCTCAAGCGTTTCCGTATTCAGCCCCAGCGTCCGATTCGAAATTTTCCCAACCGCGATGAAGTTGCGCATCATCCAGAGCGCCAGAGGGGAGGTAGATATGACGAGGAATAGCAAGAGGTTCTTCAGACGTGCTCGTATCTCCAGGCGGGTATCGAGCACGAGAACGACCAGGGCCGCAAAAATATAGACCGCCCCGATATAGCGCGTGATGGCGACCCACCCAAAGACAAGGGCAGAGAAGACAAGATAGAACGTTTTAGAATCGCGCAAGAATAAGAAAAGAAGGGTCAACCCCAGCAAGCTTAACGAGATAAAAAGTGGCTCACTCATGCCCCACGAGTGAATTTCTACTTGCTCACCTGAAGCCAGCATGAGCAGTGCGCCGCCAATCGCCAGCAGGTTTGACCCGGTTGCAATTTTAATGATCGAGCCAATCAGGAAGATCCCCAGAGCAAAGGCGATCACATTGACCATTCGCGCCGCATCGATGGCGTTGATCGAGGCCAGTTCAAAGCCCGCCAGAATCATGGGGTAAAACGGGGGATAGTGGACGAGCGGCTTCACCTCAAGTTTTGCAGATACCCAGCTTAACCCGTACCCCTTCAGGAAGTTCTGTGCGGCAGCGATATAGGCCACCGAGTCACTACCCAGGCTCACGCCCTGGTCGGTGACATAGAGCATGAGCATCAAACCGGCAATCGAGATCAGGATCAATACGATAAAGACCCAATTCTCGGTGATGAACGCCCTCGTCCTCTTATGGGTTTCAAGCATGAGCCAACCCGTCGTCCTTCATCGTTAATTCAAGATTTAATATTACGGATTGCCGCTATTCTAAATCATCGTCTTTGAGGGGCAATCTTGAAATCAGATATTCCGCAGTTCGCACGCCTGCCGTCCCATCCAGATAGGTGATCTCCTCCCTGATGAATTTCTGTCTTGCCGCCCGATCGACCGATGGGTTCTTCAAATATTCGTGGATCGCATCGCGTAGCTCCATCGCAGTCAAAGCCACTCGTCCGGCGCCCGCCGCTCGAAATCTTTGATGCGTCGGCCAGTCCCCAATTTCGGATAAGGGCAGAGAGTACTTGCGCGGCGTGTTCCACCCGCCGGGGACATCAAGACACAGGCTCACGATGGGGCAATCGTGGACTGCAGCCTCGACGACCATCGTGGAATACACGGTGACAAACACATCCGAGTGCGTCATCATGGAGGCCTTTTCAGGCATATCCTCGCCTGAATAATGCCCCAGTTCACCTCCCAATGGAACGGGTTCAACGACATGGACCAGTTCATTTTCGCTGGCAATTTTATAGATTTCCTCGCGCTCACGAGCAAACAAATGAACATCCAAAAAGTGATTCGGATGCAGCCGGATCAACAACTGCGATGGGGACGCCAGCGACTCGGACTTTACCAATTCGACCAGGGCGCGCACATTCTGGATGTTGGGAGAAAAACTGATAAAACTGCAGGCGTACGAGATGAGCTTGCGATCAGCGTCAAGGTGATGCCGATCGAAATATTCGCCTTTTGACATGATCCAGCGCTTCTTGATGTAGCCGTCGTAGGAGGGCATGCCGCCGATATGGACGTCCTGGGGATCCCAGTCAGAACCCAGCACCAATTCTTCCTTCTGGATCTCCGACCAGCACGTGATCCAGTCCACGTGAGCGCCGCACAGGCTGTAACTGCTGGGGTTGTCCCAACCCACGACGACCGCGCCGGTAGGGATTCCTCTCCCGGCGGCTTCGCGCAGCAAGTAGCGATCCAAGCGCCAGCCGGGCGTGCTGGCCGCGACAAAATCAGGCTGGTACCGATCGAAAAGGTCTGCGTATAAGCCAGGGGAAAAACGCCCCTGCAGCTTCACTAACAATTGCCTCACCGCACAGAACCTGCGCAGCAGCGCGATGAAGCCCCACGCGAGGGGCATGAGAACCCGTCGACGATACCCCTCCTCCTCAGCGACCTGGTCGATATAGCTGTCCATCGCCTCGGTGTTGATGCGGCCCGAGGCCCCCACCCGCCTGAAAAATCCCAGCCACCATTGAATCTCCGGATGCTCTTTCTGTGCATATGTCCTGGCCGCATCCAAACGCAGCCCTTCGACGATCAAGCCGGGACGGCCAAATCGTTCTTCGATTCTTTCACAAAGCGCATCATCCGTGAGCAGGATGACTTCGATCCCGGCCGCGATGAGACCCGGAATGAGGTCGCTCTGCAAAAAATATACGATCGCCATGCCGTGATCTGCGCTGATAAAAATACGTTTCGATTCCATCGATCGAATGTGCCTCATCAAGCTCCGTTGATTCACGATCTCAAAGCTCTGATCGGAGATCTCATCGAATAGCGCCA
Organism: uncultured Anaerolineaceae bacterium; assembly: GCA_964570595.1. Classification (GTDB taxonomy): domain Bacteria; phylum Chloroflexota; class Anaerolineae; order Anaerolineales; family E44-bin32; genus E44-bin32. The sequence goes on from CAZMZL010000007.1 coordinate 22,715, forward strand.
AATACCTGGGTTCGATGAAATTCTCCCAACCAATCCCCCTTAATCAGCCGTCCGCTGATCGACATCGTATCGTGTCTTGTGTTCGACCTCGGCGTTGATCGTCGCCAACTCAGGCCGCTCTTCGAATAACCGCAGGACCTCCAGCCACGAAAAATCATCGCGGCCGCCGAAGTGTCTGTAAACTTGCCGGATGAGCTCCAAATCTTCCGGGGTGTCGACCGTCCAGCGCATCCCGCCGAGATCCACATCGTATTCGATCACCCGGATTCGAAATCGATCCTCATGTTCGTAGATGAAGGGCATGACGTGCTCCCGCTGGTAACGCTGGTCGGCCTCTTCCCATGCGATCTCCAAGGCTCCAAAAGAGCATACTTCCGTGTCCAGACCGATCGGATAGGTCCTGTTCTGGGGCAGACGATTGGCCGTAAAATCAAGCGCCGGATCTGCATCCAACAGCGCCTTCGTCGTCAGGTCGATCAAGTCCGGATCGATCAACGGGCAGTCGCCCGTGATACGCACAATCACATCGGCTTTTTCGGAGGCTGCACAGCGATAGAAACGATCGAGCACATCGGATGGATGCCCCCTGAATACGGGGATATCTCGCCGCTCACAAAATCGGACGGTCTCCCGATCGCCCGGATCCGTCGTGGTGGCGACGACGATATCATCCAGACACGCCGCCCTGCGGGCGCGGTCTACGACGCGCGCGAGCATGGGTTCGCCCTCGATATCCGCCATGACCTTTCCGGGCAAACGCGACGAAGCCATCCGTGCCTGCACAATCGCGACCACTCTTCCCGGCTCAACGATCCCCATCAATCCCTCCGATTGCAGACTGGTACGCCGCTTCAAGGAGTTGTTTGTTCTTTCGCCAGTCCGCCCTGGATTCAACCATTCTGCGGCCGGAGGCTCCCATGGGGGCCAATTCCGATTTTGCACGTGCGGCCGATACCATTCCATCAGCAAGACCCCCGGCATCATCATCGCGAAAGAGCCATCCGTTCTCACCCGGGATGACCCACTCCTTATTGCCGGGAATATCGGAGACCAGCGCGGGCAACCCGCTCGCCATGGCTTCAAGCAAGGAGACGGAACTCCCGTCGCTGTGGGATGCGCTCAGATATAGATCGGATTCCTGGAAATATCCGGGCAGGTCCTCATGGCTCACCTGCCCCTCGAATACAACCCGATCGCTTAACCCCGCTTCCGCCAGACGGCGCTCGAGGCTCGCGCGTTGAGAACCATCCCCGAGGATGACCAATCTGAGGGTCGGCTCCTCCCTCGATGCCCTGATAAATGCTTCGACGATGATGTCGACGCCATAGAGCGGTTCCAGGGTCCTCGTCGAGAGCAGGATAAATCCTCCATCCCTGCTCGTATGATGATGGTCATCCCGGCTCGAATTCGGGCGAAACTCCTCCAGGTCCACACCCCAGGGAAACTGCACGACTCGCCTCTCAGGGACGCCCATTTGAACTGCAGCTCGCTTCACAGCGTCACAATCACAGATGAAGACATCACTATGTTCCAGAGCATAGACGGCCGCCCTTCTTCTCCAGCCACGGGTCGCTTCCAGCAGGATGTCGGATCCCCATGACATCGTCACTAAAGGGAGTCCTCCCTTGACCGCCGAGATGAATGCGCCGCCATGGACGGGTCCCGCGTGGACAAGATCAGGATTCAACCGGGTCAGGATTCTGGAAAAAGCTGAATATGCGGCGGGAAAATCGATCACGCGATCGGGGAACCGGCTCGACAGGCTCGGGAGCATGTCGATCCCGGGGGGTAGGGGCCGATCCTCCAATTCACCCGCATCCTGCAGCATCAAGTAATGCAGCTCGTGTCCAAATCCGCAGGCTGCCTCTAGAAAACGATGGTCATGCGGCGTGTAGGATTTGGAGAAATATAGAATTCTCACGCTTCTACCAGCATCGCCCAACGAAGCGCTTCACCGAAGGGGATGTCTTCATAGGCGCGTGTACTCAGTGCGCGATCGATCTCATACGGCATGATCGCTTCGGGAGGGGCCGGCCGGAGGACATCGATCATGTCCCTGGTCAGGGTTTCGCCTTTCTTTATGTCACGAGCGGCTCGTAAACACCTGCGCTGGACTACGACGGTGTCCATCTCGTTATCTGCGACACGCTTATCCGGTGAACCCAGGGCGAACTCAAGTTCACGGGTTCGGTCCACCATCTCCCGCCATGATTCCGGCGTCATGGAGAAGGGGTGATCCGGACCGACGCGGGCGTTGTCATCGGTGAAGTGCTTCTCCACCGCACGCGCGCCCAGGGCGACCGCGCCGAGGACGGTCGCATGCCCCGGCGTGTGATCGGAAAGACCCAGGACAAGTTCGGGGAACATCGCATGATAGGACTTGAGCACATTGAGATGAATATGATGAAAGTTTTCCAGACTGGCGGTGTAGTTCGTGTTGCACTGCATGAGAATGAGCTGTTGGTTAATCTCGATGATGGTCGAAACGGCTTGCTGCACCTCCCCGATCCTCGACGCACCTGTTGCCAGAATCACGGGCTTCCCTTTCCCCGCAATGTGTCGCAAGATTTCAAGCCAGGTGATATCTCCCGACCCAATCTTGTGCGCCGGAACATAGGGGTCCAGCATGTCCACGGCTTCAAAATCATAGGGGGATGAGAAATAATGAACCCCGGCCTCGTCGCAAGTTTCTTTCAGGACGGGCGTCCAGTCAAAGGAGAGCGAGGCGTCCTCGTAGACCTCATACACAGATTTCTTCCAGGTCGACTGGTGTGAGAGTCGATCGTCCAGGCTCTTAAAGCCATAATCGCTGACGATCTTCGGCGCACGGAAATTCTGAAATTTGGCCCCATCCGCCCCGGCCTCAGCGGCGAGGTAGATTAAGGCGATTGCCCGTTCGAGGTCTCCATCGTGATTCGCAGAGATATCTGCGATGAAGTACGTCGGATGATCTGGACCGATGGCGCGCTCCGAAATCATGATTTCCACCGAATTCATGGCTCCCTCCTCACGAGGTCTCTCAGTCGATCGACATAGCCGTTCTCACGCAAATTAAAAAAAGTCTGGATGCACGCATCCACATCAGGAAGGGGATTGCTTAAATAACCCTCGATCTTCTGGGTCTTCAAGCACAAGCCCTTCGGACGGGGGGCTGTAAGAGCCACCTGCTCGGAGAGCACCGGTTGGATCAAGTTCTCGTCCAATCCGAACGCCCTTGCCAGGCGCACACCAAAATCGTATTTACTGAGGCACGATCGGCTGCCGACGTGGTAAATGCCGCTCAAGCCGAGTTCAAGGATCTGGTACAGGACCTCGCCGAGGTCATTGACCAGGATCGGAGAAACGCGAACATCGGTAAAGCCAAAACAGGCTTCACCATTTTCGAGATGATCGAGGAACCATTCTGCCAGATTGAGCTTGGGTTGAGCGTTCCAACCAAAGATGTTGCAGCGGATGATGGCTGGCCCGGCATGCATTTCCGAAACGATGCGTTCACCACCCAGCTTCGTCTCTCCATACACGTTGATCGGACCGGCCTCATCATCCTCGGAGTATGGAGGCGCGCTGCCATCGAAGACTGCATCCGTGGAAATGTGGATCAGACGAGCATGACATTCTTCGGCGGCTTCGGCGATGTATCCGGCCATGTCGCGATTTAAGGAGAGCGCCCATCCCGGGTCACCCTCGCATCGGTCCACATCCGTCGCTGCAGCGCAGTGGATGACCCAATCCGGCGAGGTCTTTCGAAACAACCCCATCACGTCCTCCCGGACCGATAGATCCATTTCGACGACCACGTGATTCGGCATACGGATGGGATGCTCATGACATACCGCGATGACGTCGTATGTTTTCATGCCCGCGACGACCAGATTTGCGCCCAACAATCCGCTCGCGCCGGTGATCATGACCTTTGTCATAGGGTGTTCATCCACTGTAGACGTTTCTCAAGCCTCGATGAGATCTCGGATCCCATCGACCGTAAGCCATTCGGAATTCGTATTGCTCGCATAAGTGAACCCCTCTGGCAATGCAGTTCCCTTGTCTCTCCAATCGTGTCCAAACCAGAGCGCCCCGGGCGGTTCAACGACGAACATGTCGGTCAGTTCCAGGGTATGACGCGCTTCATCTTCTGAGAGAAGCACCTCGTGGAGCTTCTCGCCGGGACGGATGCCGATGAATTCGATCGCTGCATCCGGGGCGATGATCTTTGCCAGATCGACCACTTTCATGCTCGGTATCTTGGGCACGAACACCTCCCCCCCGTGCATGCTCTCGATACAGCGGATGGTGAAGCGCACGCCCTGTTCAAGAGAAAGCCAGAATCGGGTCATGCGTTCATCCGTGATCGTGAGACGACCGGTGGATTTTTGACGCTGGAAAACAGGGATGACGCTCCCGCGGCTGCCGACCACGTTTCCATAGCGGACGCATGAAAATCGTGTCCCGCCGGATCCGGCGTAGGCATTCGACTGCACAAACAGCTTTTCGGCTGCCAGTTTTGTCGCTCCATAGAGATTGATCGGATTGACGGCCTTATCCGTGCTCAACGCCATGACATGGCTCACACCTGCATCGATGGCAGACTCGATCACATTGCGTCCGCCGATGATGTTCGTCATGATGGCTTCATTGGGGTTGTATTCACACGCTGGAACCTGCTTCAGCGCGGCGGCATGGATGACGATGTCGATGCCCTGCATCGCTCGAAAGAGCCTGCGCCTGTCACGGACATCCCCAATAAAATACCTCAACGATGGGTCATCAAATCCACCCGAACGCATCTCATGCTGCTTCAGTTCATCACGACTGAAGACAACCAGTCGGGCGGGTTGATAATCCCGAAGCATGATGTCAAGGAACTTTCGACCGAACGAACCGGTCCCTCCGGTAACGAGAATGGCTTTTTTCTTCCAGTTCATCATTTTTCACCTTTATCATCGTGATCAGAGCTGTGCTTGTATGACAATATCATCGGATACTGCCCCACGCGTCCGAAAAAGTGGGGCGCCGACTCCTCGAGGCGATACAAGAGATCGAGAATAAATCTCCCGAACAGGCGCCGGTAAATCAGGGAGCGGAGAAATGAACTGTTGACGCTTCTCCAGACCAGTACATCGAGCTCGGGGAGGAATCGCAGCTCTGTCATGGCCCATCCGTAGTCATGTTTCTGGGTAAATGTCCCTGGAGATTCCAACAACTGTGCGGCATCCTCATTCGGATTTTCGATTTGGGCGGTTGAGTCGATGGTCACACCTGCGAGACGCCGGTATGCCTGAATGAAGGCCGTCATCACGCGGATGGGAAACCGCATGACACGCATGAACAACGATCTGCGTCCCCAACTCGAAACCACCACCATGCGGCTCTTCTCGGCAGACACTCTATTCAGCTCGGCGAAGGCTTTCTGGTGCTCCTTTTCTTCTAAATGATGGATGGCATGCATCGAAAGAACACCATCAAATGATTCTGAAACGAAGGGAAGATTGGCGATGTCGCCCACCACGAACAACCCGTGATCGCCGATGCGTTCTCGGCCTTCCTTGAGCGCCAGTATGGATATGTCGAGACACACTCTTCTCCGATATCCTTTCGAATATTCCAGATATTCCGGGTACTGAATGGGACCCGACCCGGCATCCAGGAACAAGTCCCCGCTCTCCGGAAGATGACGCGCAACGCGCATGTGGCAGCGGTGGATGTATTCTCGAGAAACCGGCCTGAGGTCCTCATATTTCACGTTCTGATAGAGCCCATCGCCAATCTTCTTCCACCCGACTGAATCGTAGAATTCCCGAACCTGCGATTTCGTATCCCGGTCTACTTTTACTTGATCAGATGTTGACATGTTGTCTTTTCAACGCTCCCAGTCGATCGGCTTACCCACAAGAGCCCCTATTGTTCTCTCATAGGTCCTCAGGTTGGATCTCTCCAGCACTTGTTCCAATGGCCGCGCCTCGATGTCCTCCCAGAATCCAATCAGGTGCCATGGAAACACGAATGGAAATTCAAAAAAGAACCGGTAGGCATAACGCCATGCCAGATCCACCTGTCCCTCTTCAAGAGGCAGGGCTGTTTTTTGCTCCGGGATGCCGTCCAATAAGCGTACATATTCTTCCAGGTTCTTCGGGTCATAGGTAAAACCTTTGTCACGATAATGGGTTTGACCGGCCACGATGACGGGTACGCCGCTCATCACCATCTCGAGACCGACGGTTGTGGTGTAAACAAGCCCGACGTGGGCCAGCTCGATCAGATCATAGGTGTTGATCTCCGACTCCGGTGGAATGACGCGAACATGATCGGGCAATTCGGGCAGGACTTCATCGATGATCCTCACCGAGGGATGACCTGCCCCAAGCAGCTCTCCCGGGTGAACCCTTACAATAAGCTGCGTGTCCCTCGTCTCCGAGAGGTGGCGAGCGGTGATCGAAAGCCAGTCCGCCATGCCGTCGGTGAAAATCTGCCGATTCAACGCAAGGCTGTCACCGACGACGTTGGTGCAGAGAAGCGCAATCGGTTTTTCGGGATCGAGGTCAAGAACCTGAAGCGCCGCCCGGGCACCCCGGCTTGACCCTGTCTGCCATTGCCTTTTGAAATTCTTCCACAAATTCCCGTGCGTGCGCGCATCGAATAACGCTCGGATTGTATCTTCCTCATGGGATGTGAGCGGGATCCCCCCTCGAACGCGCCACATCTCGGAGGTATCCTGCCGCATGACTTCCCCGTTCTGGGTCAGCCAGAGTCGCTCACGCTGCTCCCCAAATTCGAAAGTGACGATGGGAACCCCGAGATGATTTGCGGTTCGATACACGGCACCGAACTCCAGGATGCTGCCATTTGGAATGATGACGACGTCATACGCGGCGCTCCCCAGCAGTTGATAGGCCCGGCGTGCGCAGTTAAGATTTCGCTGAAGCCTCAATTCATAAAGCTTTCGCTGCGCCTCATCCTGGACCAACTGGATGTCTTCACGCTGGAGCGTGTATTGGACATCGATGTGGCTCAGCTCCTCGATCCGTCGGATTAGGTCTTTCGGTAATGGAAAAGTCGATGCAGATGATAAATCATGAGAGGACAGGAAGGGGTGGGCTTCGTCGAGCACACGCTGGATATAAATTGATTGTCTTTTCGTGTCGAAGGCATCGACTTCGGTCGTCCAATTCCGATAAGGCACGTAGGCCAGGTCGACCTCATGTCCCGCGCCGACGAGCAGGAGCCCCATAGCGACCGCATATTCGAACCACCAACGCAGATAGCCCACGAGGAGAATGTTTGAGCCCCCGCGCAATTCGGCGGAGTTCCGTGCCGATTCAGATTCCCGGGCCCAATCCGCCAACTTCATCTGCAGATGATCGAGCGGGTATCCAGTCGACGGAGCCACACTCCCGGAAAATAAGCCCTGGTATATTTCGGCAGCCCACGGGATTGAGCCGGCCACCTTTTTCGCTGATTCTTTCAATTTGTTCAATCGGTCACCCAAGCGCTTTCGAAATTATCCTGACGGATCGGATGACTCGGCGTGGGCTTAATCATTCAAACATCACTCGTCGATACCGGACGCCTTGAATAGATCAGCGAGAGAAGCCTGGTTGTTTCTTCACCGAGTTCCTGTCCTTTCAATGAAGCTTGAAAAGGGGGGTTAATCCCGGGTGCAGCTCCGTCCTGAAGGAGGGTGGAAGCTCTGGTTTTATCGATGCTCGGGACCCACGCAAACAGCCTCTCGATTTCGCTTGGGAACCGCTCTCGAAGCAAAATCGAATCCGGGGACGCCTCCGACGTGAATCTCCCCC
>CAZMZL010000008.1:0-30493 GCA_964570595.1 uncultured Anaerolineaceae bacterium
TCGATCATTCATAAGCCCCTCTACCCAGTGGGGAGAGGGGTTGGGGTGAGGGGGGCGTCGACCGTGAATGATCAACCCGGAGGGGCGGACCCACGTGCCGGTCCGTTTTCATGTAGACCCGGCTTCAGGCGTGTCCATGTGCGGCAGATCGATGGCTTCGTACAATTGTGGTTCTCCTACGGGTTGTGTGGATTACGCGCTGGATGTACGCCTGCGCCGGAAACTGTGGTTTCCGGGGAACCTGCGACGAACCTTACGAAGGTTCCAATCCTTCGGGCGTCAGCCGGAGGAGGAATGCCTTCGTCGGGGCGATGATGTGTATTCAGGATCGGACGAGCCGGGTTAGCGACGGCTTTTCACAGACATCGGAGAAGAATCCCATGTCCTAAGTTGGTGGTTCGCCGCAGTCTATTCAATCAGGCCTGGTGGGAGGGACTTGGTTGGGGTTCCCATTTCGTCAATTTCGAAATCGAGCCAACCATCGTTGTACCAGCGAAGATAAGACTCGAGGTGCGAACTCCAGTAGGCGTCGTTGTGTTCTCCATCGGAAAGAACCCAGGTATACGGCACATCAAAGCCATCGAGGAGCGACATGAATATTTCAACAGGTGAACGCAATGAATCTTTCCGACCGATATCGATGCGCATACGCGGTAGCCGATCCGCTATTGTGGTCTTCAGTCGGTTAGTGAACCACGTTTCGCTGCTCAATATCGCCGGGCTGTGCAATCCCAGAGACCCAAATGTATTTTCATTCTGAAGGGCAATTTGGAGCGCCAATCCACCGCCCCGTGAAAGACCTCCGATCGCCCGGCAACCTGGATCAACACAAGTACGGTAGCGTCCTTCAATATACGGAAGGAGTACTTCCACGACGACAAAGTTCATATCGAGCCCGGTTCTTTCCCAGGGCATGACGATAATCATGGGTCGGATCTCCTCCGATTGAAGGAGGCGCAGGGCGGTTTCATCGATTCCTAGAAGATCCCACTGTTCCCCGGTTTGATTGAGGCCATGGAGCAGGTAGAGGATTGGATAGCGGGTGTTTTTATTCTCATAATAGCAGGGAGGCAAGAAGACCTGGAATTCCAAATCCCTGATCAAGCGCGGGTCCTGGATCTTCATGGACGTCATCGTCCCTTCGTCTGCTGCGCACGGTTCCAGAGCTTCCGTCCTTGGTAATGTGGGGGAGGCAGTTTCCACTCTCTGTGCAGGAACCGTTGTGCTTGCCGGAGAGGAGGATGGGGAATGAGGTGAAGGGGTGGGGGTTCGAATTTCGCGTGATGGCGAGGCACCACAACTGGTGAGGACGAAGAGAAGGAGCAGCATGAGGTAGCGCATCATATGAATCACGGACCCCGTCGACCTGCGGTCCGCCCGCAAGCCGACGGGGGCGCCTGTTAATAAAAGCATAATCTGTAGGGTGAAGCTGGTCAAGCCATTATGAAATGTGTCCCAATGAAGAAGTATTCAAGCGGATCACCCGATACGACCCTGGATGTAGTCCTGGCTTCGTGTGTCAATGGGACGTGTGAAAATTTGTTTTCCGCGAGTGTACTCGACGAGTTCACCCGTGAGAAAAAACGCGGAATAGTCTGCGATGCGCGCGGCTTGCTGGATCGAATGGGGTACGATGACGACCGTGTATTTATCTTTCAATATTTGAAGGGTTTCTTCGACTTTGCCGGTTGAGATGGGATCAAGCCCCGAGGTGGGTTCATCCAGCAAGATCACTTCAGGTTCGAGGGCGAGAACTCGGGCGATGCAGAGGCGCTGTTGCTGACCGCCTGATAACGATATCGCCGGCTCGTCCAGCCGATCCTTGGCCTCATCCCAAAGAGCTGCTGCACGCAAACTTTTCTCGACGGCCTCGTTTAAGGTGCGTTTATCCCGGATTCTGGCCAGTTCGAGACCGTAGGTGAGATTTTCGCGAATCGTCATCGGTAGGACGACGGGAGTTGCGAAGACCATCCCAATCTTTCTGCGCAGCTTAATCAGGTTTGTTTTTGGATCCAATATGTCCACGTTGTCGAGCCAGACATGACCACTGAGGCTGGTCACGTCTGCCAGGTCGTTCAATCGATTGAGTGTACGAAGCAGGGTGGACTTCCCCCCTCCGGAAGGTCCAAAGATCACCGTAATCGCATTGGTTGGAATTGCGAGGAAGATGTCTTTTAGCGACTCGGTTCCATCTGAGTAAGCTACATTTAGATTTTCAACGATAATCTTTGGGTCTTCTAAGATGATCTCCAGCGAGATATTGATGGATTGCGGCCTGGGGGCATCAGGAAGTTTAACCTTGTCGGATGCATCCATCTCGTGCTTGCTCACCATTGTCTTTTTGCTCTTGCACGTGATCGGATGAGTGTCGCGATGATGTTCATCATGAGGACGAATATCAGCAGGACCAGCGCGGTGCCATATTGGATTTCGACCGGCATCCCCGGGACCTGGGTCGAGATGACGAAGAGATGATAGGGTAGGGCCATCGTCGAATCAAAGATTGAACATGGTAATTGGGGCAGGAAAAACGCCGCGGCTGTGAAGAGGATCGGCGCTGTTTCTCCCGCAGCTCTTTCCAGACCCAGGATGATCCCGGTGACAATTCCAGGTTGAGCTTGGGGGAGGACAACTCGTTGGATGGTCTGCCACTTCGTTCCCCCTAAGGAGATGCTTACAACCCTGAAGCTGTTTGGCACTGCGCGCAGGGCCTCCTCGGTTGTACTTATGATCACCGGGAGCGTCATAATCGCCAGGGTTAGCGCACCGGCGATGATGCTTGTCCCAAACTGGAGGAAAAGCACAAAAATGCCCAATCCAAAAAGACCGTAAACGACGGATGGGATTCCGGCAAGATTGATGATGGCCACTCTGATGGAGCTCGTCCAACGGTTATCGGGCGCATATTCTGCGAGATAGATTGCGGCGATCACGCCGATCGGAACGGCAAACAGCGCAGTCCCGAGTGTGAGCAGGACCGTACCTACAATCGCTGGAAGGATTCCCCCGGATCGCATTCCGTCGCTGGGGAACCCGGTGATGAATTCCCATGAAATTGCTGGAAGCCCCTGATAGACGATGTAGATGACAATGGCAACAATGGGGATTACTGTAACCGCAGTGGCGACAAACATCCCGGTGAATCCAATTCGCTGGGTGATTTGTCGTCGTCGCGTGTGTTTTTCAGGGGAATGAATATTCGTCATCACTCATCGATCTATGACAGGATACGCTCAGATCGTTTCTTCTGTCGGAAGACAACGCCTGCGGCCGCAAGATTTACAGCCAGGGATATGAGAAAAAGCACGATGCCGATGAAGAATAGGACCTGGTAATGTGTGCTGCCATTTGCGACTTCGCCCATCTCGGCCGCGATGGTTGCCGTCATCGTGCGCGTCGGTTGGAATAAAGATTTCAATCCAGTGGGGAAAATGGGTGCATTGCCCGTGACCATCATGACGGTCATCGTCTCCCCAAGGGCTCTCCCAATTCCAAGCATGATGGCCGTCAGCACGCCGGATTTTGCGGCAGGCAGGGTCACTCTCCAGATCGTCTGCCATTTCGTGGCGCCCATCGCAAGAGAGGCGTTACGGTAAGTCTTTGGTACGGCATCGAGGGCATCTTCAGCTACACTCACGATCGTGGGCACCGCCATCATTCCAAGAAGAATGGCCCCCGTGAACGCAGTCAAACCGGTAGGAACGTTCATGGTCTCGAAGATGAGTTTGGAGAGGATGAGGATGCCCAGAAAACCGAGTAAAACCGATGGCAAGCCGGCCAGTATTTCAACGATCGGTTTTAGAAACTCACGCGTGGCTCTGGGTGCGATTTCGGCGATGTATATGGCTGTAGCCAACCCGAGCGGAACTGCAACGAGTGCGGCGCCGATGGTCACAAGTATCGTGCCGCCAATTAAGGGCAGGAGCCCATAATGATCTTCAATCGGATACCAGCGGAGCTGAAGCAGATTCTCCGGCGGCACATTGACCAAAGTCGGGGCTCCCTCGATCAGCAGAAAGATAAAGATCATCACCATCAATACGATGGCAGAATAACCTGTTGCTTTGATCACAATTGTGATGATTCGTTCTGAAAATGAGCTCTCTTGCATGATGCCTCAATCCACGATGGGTACAAAGCCAAGTTCTTCAACGATCGTCTGGGCTTTTGGCTGCATAATCCACTGAAGATATTGCTCGATTTCAGCAGTCGGTTGTCCTGCGGAATACATATAAAGATCTCTGGCTATGGGATAGGCTTTTGAATTCACGGTCTCTGCCGAAGGGAGGACGTACTCCGAACTTTCATCCATCGCGATCGCAATCACCTTAACTTCATCGGTGATATATCCTAAACCATCGTATCCAATCGCGTTTGGATTTTGACGTACCTCGGTTGTAATTCCTTCCGATGACGGCAGGAGGAGGGTATCGGTAGAGAAGAATATGTCTCGCTTCTTATCCCCCAGGCGAAGGACTTGCTCGAGAAAGTAAACATGTGTGCCTGAATTCGTCTCGCGAGATAAACGCACAATGGGTCGATCATCTCCGCCAACTTCACCCCAATTGTTGATCTTTCCGCTGTAGATATTGGAGATCTGTTCGAGGGTGAGCTCATTCACTGGATTTTCGTGATTGACGATGACGGCTATCGCGTCTCTGGCAACAACAAATTCCACTGGAGTGATCCCATTGGCTTCGGCATTTTCTTTTTCCTTGTCCTTAATCTTTCTGGAGGCATTGGCGATGTCAACCGTGCCATTGATGAGCGCCGCGATGCCAGTGCCAGATCCGCCCCCAGTGACAGAAATGCGAATATTGGGATTCTCATCCTGATACGTCTCTGCCCATGCCAGCGCCAGATTAACGATCGTATCGGAGCCCTTGTTTTCTATTACGGCTCCTGCCGCGCCGTCGGCGCCTGAGGATGAATTTGAAGGGCAACATGCCGATAAGATGATGAACAAGATAATCGGTGTGAGTAAGAAGAATGCCTTGAAGGAATGTGAAAAACGCATCCCGGGAATTATAAGTGGATTAGGTGTCATATCCAAGTTAATCATCGAGATTTCTGGAAAACGCGGGATCTTGAAAATCAAGTGGATGATGCCTAACAGACGGCGATTCTCAATGGGACTTTGATTTCCGATGGCGATGGTTTCCCTTTTAGTTAGCTGCGACTCGCCGCCCGTTCTTGAATTCAGAACAGGCACGGATCAATGCCGCGAGCCGGGGAGCGCTGAACTGGCAACAAAGGTCCCAGGTGGCGAGCAAGTGTTTGAACCCCAGCGCAAGAGAGCTTTTTCCGATCCGCTGTCCTTTGCTCATCTGGTTCGAGGCTCCATGATGGCGAAAGGGATCCGGTGACATGGGATGTGTTCGAGCAAATCCAGGGGTCTGTATAAACACCGAAGAAGGTCGGCGACCTCACCAGACCTTTGATGCGGCCCTCAATGGCTTGCAGAAATGAAATTAAAATTCACGATCGCTTCTACTTCGTATCACAAGAAGTTTCGGCGCCAAGGCGGTCCAAGAAGCTTTTAATTTCCATCGCCGTCTCATACTCCCTGATGTCGTAGTAATGAGTGGAAAGCGTGCAAAGGATCTTCACCTCCTGGGCGGTGGGGAAATATCGGAGGAGCTGAGGGACAAAATCGGGTTCAGGAAAAAAGCGGTGATACGTCCTTGCATAGTATGACCATGAATCCGATAGATTTGTGAGTGCATCAAAACCTGCGCTGTAACTTATTATGGCACGTTCGTCGTCGCCCCTCGCCTCATGAATTCGACCAAGGAGAAAATGGGAGTATGGATCGGCTGGATCTAAGAACAGCGCAATCTGAATGATGGCTCGGGCGGCATCATCGTTCCCTGTGCTGAGCTGCGTTTCACTTAATCCCTTGTAACCGGAAGTAGAAAGCGGGTTGGACTGGATCATTGCGCCGAATCGGGTCTCGGCCTCATCGTACGCGGATGAGTCAAGGGCTTGCCAGGCTGAAAAATCCGGACGATCCGTCAGGTCATTCATGTTGGCTGTAATAAAATCATCACGGGTCGCCGCCCAGGTTTGATCGCGTGAAAAAATCTCCGATCGATGGAGCATTGGATTCGATTGAAGTGCTTGATAAATAGCCGTACGAGCATCCGCAGTATTTCCAATCTCATCCAACCACAGCCCCAGGTTCATCCAGAGCGAATCATGTTTCGGTGCACGTTCGAGAGCTCGTTCAAGCCATCCAACGGCCTCATCGGAGTTTCCAGACTCATAGAGCAAGGCCGCGAAATTTGCGGAATTAACGGGCCAGCCATCATCCTGGAGCAGGCCCTGATGGTAATAATCTTGCGCTCGACGGATATGCTCCTCGTCTTGATGGATCTCAGCGAGAAAAGCATGGCTGAGACCACACTGGAACTGGTAGAACGAGAACGGATCGTTATCGGCCGCTGCGCAAATCAAATCGGCGGCTTCATCCATACGGTTCTCCCTGAAAGCTTCTACTCCCCGCCAGTAGGATGAATCTGCAGATGTCGTCCGGATATTAAGGAGAATCACGATCAGGAATGAGGCTCCGATCAGCACCCGCGCCTTTTGAAGAGGGACTCGAATATCATTCGAATGGGTCTGATATATGGCTAACGTAAGAATGAGAGCGAGGGAAATGACATATCCAGGGCTCTCGACAAGATAGTCGAAGAGATGATGGACGAAGAATGCTGCAATTGCACCAAGATAGGGTGCGTAGTTGGGCACATTCTTTTGGGGTAGTTTCCTGGCGGTAAGAATGAGGTCCTTGGCGAGTAAAAATATCATGGCCAATACGAGAATCATCCCAACGAATCCGGATTGCACCAGGATTTGGAGGAAGAGATTGTGGGCGTGGCTTGTGGTGAAACCGGGCGGCGTCAGATTTTGTTCCGAATAAAGTGTCGAAAAGGATGCCAGACCATGACCGAGGATCGGGCTTTCACCCATAATAGTGAGCGCAGGTTTCCAAATTCCTGATCGGGATGATGTGTGCGGCGCATGACCAGGTGTGGTTTGCGCCTGTCGTATGAGCGCCCCACCAACCAGGAGGAGAACGAACACGGCTGACAGCGTGATGAGGATCAGGCGAATTCTCGAGGCACGTGATCTGAATAACTCGCCTATTTGAGTGAGAAGTGATTCCTGCCGGAGATAAAAGTATGACACGGCGACCACGATGCCGGCAATCCCGCTCAGCCAGCCTCCCCTCGAAGAAGTAAGAAACTGGGTGATGAAAAAAATACCTAGCACGACGAAATAGCCCAGGCGAACTCGGATGCTGCGATGAGACAAAATACGGATTACAAGAATCGGGATGATCAGGTTAAGAAATCCGGAGAGAACGTTGGCATGACCTATGAACAGACCCGAGCTGCGATAGCTAAATGGCAGAGAAAAGATACCCAAACCCGTTACCTTGCTGGCTTGAACATACCAAAATGAGGCCACAGAAATCTCAAGCAAACAAAACACGGTGCCGATGAGAATGAGCGAATTCTCCCAGTTTCTTCCACTCCACCCATTCTCCAGGGTGTCCAACAGGAGGACTGAACCCATGAAGATAAGTAAAGATAACGACCACCGTTCGATCGCAACTTGTGGTTGGGGCGACCGCGAAACCATGATCAGCGTGAAGAGAATGAGCCCGAGCCAGGGCAAGTGAGCTGGGTGCAGGCGAACCGTTGGTTCGATCCTCTTCCGGGCAAATAGCCAGATGAGTGCGACCACGAACAGTATGGAAAGTCCCGCAATTTTCAATATTGGATTCAGACTGTCGACGGCGACAAAAACCGTAAGGAGGATGAGGACGCGTATCAGGAGTTTGAATGTGGCGGAGCGATTGTTTATCATCAGATCATTAGCTTAGCAGTTACCACGCCAGTGCAGGAATAGTCTTTCTAGGTGATCGATGGTCTTGGGAGCACCACTTTCATATTAAAGAGAGAACTTGTCAAATGGCGGGATCAACCCCAGCATGGGCTGAATCTCATGGGGCCTCCAACATCCGACGAGAGCGAATGGGTCAGGGATAAGATGCGACATGCCCCCCGATCTTGAATTCAGTACCGGCTTGGACCGGTCCTGGTTTGATCACACGGAGGGTGCGCCGTCGACTTTTCCAGTATTCATCCATCATATTCGGGACGAACCCCAGCGATGGCAAGTCGTAAAGATCGTCCTCGGGCTGGGTCTGATCTGGTGTACAATCCAGCATCATGGACATCGCAAACCATGACCTTAAGTTTCAGGTTGAGGATCTAAATTTTTACTATGGCGCAGTACGCGCGTTGAGTTCGATTTCGATTGATATCGAAAAGCTCGCGATTACGGCTCTTATTGGGCCCTCTGGTTGTGGAAAATCCACTTTCTTGCGTTGTCTTAACAGGATGAACGATCCAATTCCTGACACGCGAGTTGAGGGCCAGATATTCCTTGATGGCGAAGATATCTACAAACCTGGTTTGGACCCCGTGGATCTTCGTCGCAGAGTAGGGATGGTCTTTCAAAAACCAAACCCGTTCCCTCAAACCGTGTTTGATAATGTTGCCTTCGGGCCTCGCGTGTTAGGGTTATCGAAAAACCGTTCGGACCTGGAGGCTGTCGTTGAGCGATCCCTGAAGCAAGCTGTTTTGTGGGATGAGGTGGGAGACCGGCTCGATTATCATGCCCTGGGATTATCATTAGGGGAGCAGCAGCGGCTGTGCATTGCCCGAGTGATCGCGGTTGATCCAGAGGTGATTTTAATGGATGAGCCCACTTCTGCGCTCGATCCTATCGCGACATTGGAGATCGAAAATTTGATGGCTCGCCTTGTCGAACACTATACCATTGTGGTCGTGACCCATAACATGCAGCAAGCCGCACGCGTATCTGCAAAGACAGGTTTATTCTGGCTCGGTGAGTTGGTAGAATTTGACGATACGAGTGTGATCTTCACTCGTCCGAAAGAGGAACGAACGGAAGCTTACATCACTGGGCGAGTCGGCTGAGAGCTTCTAAAAGGAGGATGCCATGGTGAGCAGCCTGAGAGCAACCTATGATCGGGAATTCGCAGCCGTAAAAGATGACATCATAAAAATGGGATCCTTGGTTGACGCTGCAATCTCCAAGTCGATGCAGAGTCTTCAAGAACGAGACCAGATCATGGCTCAACAAATCATCGATCATGACGAGACGATTAATGCCCTTCGTTTCAAGGTTGAAGAAGCCTGTCTGACACTCATCGCGACCCAACAACCGGCTGCGAGTGATTTGCGAGACGTGATCGCAGCGATGAGCATCGTTGTGGAAATGGAGCGTATGGCGGACCATGCTTCCGGGATCGCAAAGACGGTCATCAGAATGGGGGATGAGCCGCTGCTAAAACCTCTCATCGATTTGCCGCGCATGGCTCAACTCGCTCGGGAAATGCTGCGCGAGGGCCTGGACTCATTCATCACCCGAGATGTTCAAAAAGCTCGATGGGTCGCTACCCGGGATGATGAGATGGATTTGCTCAATAGAGCCATCTTCGATGAACTCGTTGAAATCATGGCGCATCGACCCGATGGGGTGGAACGGGCGACCTATCTGCTCTGGTGTTCCCATAATCTCGAGCGCATCGGCGACCGGGTGACCAATATTGTTGAACGGGTGGTGTTTATGACCACGGGGGATATGGAGGACTTGAACGATTGATGGGACACGGGGGAGAGGGGGTCTTATCGGATAGGGAGGAAACCCGGATACCATGAGCAGCTCCCAATCGTTGCGTAGACACCGGGAACGTTTGGTTACAATTGGACTGATCTTCGTCACGGGGATTCTCACCTATGGAATTCTCATGCCAGAGCTGGGATTCTACCGGGATGATTGGTATCAGCTCTGGGCAGGAAATACCCTGGGACCTTCGAGCATCATCCGCTTATTCTCGATCGATCGTCCGGTTGTGGGTTATGTCTATGCACTGACATTCAGGCTCTTCGACAGCAACCCTCTCGCATGGCAAGTTTACTCGCTCGCTTTACGAATCCTCGGGGCTTTCGCATTTCTCTGGGTATTACGAAAGCTCTGGCCAAAGCGAATATTCGCGACCACATCGATTGCCGTCCTGTTTTTAATCTACCCGGGATTTCTTCAGCAGCCAAATGCAAATACCTTCTCAAATCAACTCTTAACGTACACGCTCGGGATCATCTCAATAGGTCTTACTGTCGGGGCGTTATTTTCAAAAAGGCGATCAACTCGGATCCTGTACACTGCACTGGCTGTTCTTACTGGATTTTCATACTGGCTCCTCTACGAATATATGATCGGACTCGAGGGTGTCCGCCTTGTGCTCATCGCATACATCACACACCGAAAATATCAGGCGGATTTACGAGAGAACCTTCGACACACTGCGATCCGCTGGATGCCCTATTTCCCTGCCATCATCGCTTACCTTATCTGGCGAGGGCTGATCTATCAAAGTTCCAGGGCGGCCACGAGTCTAACCGGGATTATGGGCGAATACCTGAACGATCCCATGCGGACATCGCTGCGCCTATTCGTCGAGACAGGCAAGGATCTCATCGAAGCTCCTCTCTTTGGATGGTTCGTGCCCTTCTACAATGCGTCCGAGTCAGTTCCCTTGAAGGAATTTCTTCCGGCTGTGCTTGTCGCCGGCATCGTGGTCACGATGTTGATCCTTTATCGGATCTGGCTGCAAAAAATCGAGTTGGTGCGTGAATCTCAGGCCGTGGAGATCAAGAGATTTGGCCGGGACATCCTCATCATCGGGGCGATCTCCTTGTTTTTCTCCCTGTTCCCGGTCCTCTTTGTCAACAGGGATATTCATTGGCACAGTGGATTCGACCGCTACACGCTGCACGCAACGATTGCGATCGCTCTGATAGCGGCAGGCTTCATCTATTATTTCCTGGAAGGTAAAATTCGAGTAGCCATGATCGGTCTCTTAATTGGCCTGAGCGTCATGACCCATACATTAAACGCGATGCATTGGAGAGATTTTTGGGAGGCCCAGAAACAGCTCTGGATTCAATTGAGCTGGCGAGCCCCTCAACTTGAACCGGGTACGATTCTTTTTGTGGACTTACCCGTGGGAGGTTACATCGAAGATTACGAGATATGGGGTCCGGCAAACCTTGTATATTATCCCGAAGAGACCGATGTGATCATCGGGGCTGAGATACTCACAGAGTCGACCGCAGATCTCGTGAGGTTCGGTTCGAAAATCGGCAGGTACATGCGTTCCATTATTGGGTTCGAGCGCGATTTCAATAACGCTCTTATTGTCAGTATGCCGACTGCTGCATCTTGTTATCATGTCCTCGAAGGCGAAAGGATTGAGCTGCCGCGGAAAGTCAACAGCCTGGTCCGATCGATCGCGAGCTTCTCGCGAAGCGATCGGATTGATATGGACGCAGACCCACA
This sequence comes from uncultured Anaerolineaceae bacterium, assembly GCA_964570595.1. Taxonomy (GTDB): domain Bacteria; phylum Chloroflexota; class Anaerolineae; order Anaerolineales; family E44-bin32; genus E44-bin32. The sequence continues at coordinate 11,440 of CAZMZL010000008.1, forward strand.
TGTCCCTCCGGAGGTCATCTTCGGACCGGTAGAAACGGATACCTGGTGTTTCTACTACCAACAAGCAAGCCTTGCCAGACAACGGCGAAATTGGTCAGAGGCGGCTCGATTAGGTGATGAAGCTCTTGCTCTTGGATTGTTCCCTCAGGATCGATCCGAATACATGCCCTTCCTGGAAGGCTATGTTTACACGAATCAGGACGAAAAAGCCGAAGTCCTCGCACAATTCATCAATGATAAAAGCGAGATCCGTCATATGCTGTGTGATTACCTGCCGGCGGGAAAATCGCCGAATACCGAGCGTTTTCAATACCTTGAAGGAATTCTTTGCGAATTTAAATGACCTGAGATATCTGCTGATGAAATGGGATCATCCCCATGGTTCAGGGGTCGTTCAAAATCAGGTAACTTTCGGGACTCATTTGTACTATAATTAACAAACAAATGAATATTGATTTGCCTTCGGGGCGGGGTGAGGGTCAGAGACCCAATTCCCGATCGGCGGTACAGCCCGCGAGCGTGATTACGCATGACTCGGTGAAATTCCGAGGCCGACGGTATAGTCCGGATGAAAGAAGGCTGCATTTCCGGCGTGTACGCGCGCCGGATGCACTTGTCCCGAGGAAAAATTCTTCGGGATTTTTCTTCGGTCATGATGTTCTGTAACTCCCGCGCCCTGGATGAGAACTCCCGGGCGTTGTCATTAAGAGGGGAGAGATGACCCGGGGTTGACAGGATGAATGGATTGCCTTCACGCAGCCGTAGGATGATGGAAAGATATCCATTATGGACCGTACCGGTGGCCCTGATCGGCGCAATACTGCTCTGGGAACTTGGTACGCGTGTGAGCGGTTTGCCCTCGTTTATTCTACCTTCACCATGGGATGTGGGGATACGCTATATGCGAGCCGTGGGTGATGGCACGCTCTGGAAACATACCTGGGTCACATTCGGCGAAGTTCTGGCGGGATTATTCCTGGGACTTTCGTCGGCGACGATCCTCGGATATGGACTGGCAAAATCAAGAACCTTTGAACGGCTGCTCTCGCCGTACATCGTGGCTTCGCAATCGATCCCCATCGTGGCAATCGCACCTCTGCTTGTCATCTGGTTTGGTCCCGGCAGAATGTCAAAAGTGTTCATTACGGCCTTGATCGTATTCTTCCCCGTGCTCATCAATACCATCGTCGGTGTACGTTCCGTCCCGGAAGATTTGCGCGATCTCATGCGTTCTCTGCGAGCTACCTGGTGGCAGACATTCACCAAACTCGAGATGCCGGCTGCGACTCCCATGCTGCTCGGAGGGTTAAAAATCGGTGCGACATTGGCCGTGATCGGTGCGGTGGTCGGGGAGCTGGTTGGAGCGAACGAAGGCCTGGGATTCTTAATCAATATTGGACGGGGTGTTTACGATACGACCCTGGTCTACGTTGCCGTGATCACGCTCATCCTTATGGCTTTGCTGCTGTATGGAGCTGTGGCGGGGCTCGAGCATCAACTTCTGAAGTGGAGAGAATAACGATGTGGATTCGACAGAATAGCTCGGTGGATCGGCTCATTCTTATCCCCATAATGGCGCTTGGTGTTCTTCTCGCGAGCTGTGCGACACCGGCGATCACCGATGAGGAAGGGGATCAACTCGACCGGATAGAGATGGCCATGGGTTTCAGACCCGATGTTCAGTTCGCGCCCATGTACATGATGGTGGAACAAGGATACGCGCGCGACGCTGGGCTGGAAATCGAATTCACTCATCTACCCGAGACCGAGGCTGTTGAGTTGGTCGCGGCGGACGAACTGCAGTTTGCGATCGTTTCGGGCGAGCAAGTGCTTCTGGCTCGAGAACAGGGTTTACCGATCGTCTATGTGATGGCCTGGTGGCAGGATTACCCCGTAGCCATCGCAGCTTCTCAGGAAAGCGGGATCGTGAATGTCGAAGATCTCGCAGGGAAACGGGTAGGTATACCCGGCCTGTACGGCGCATCCTATATTGGTCTCCGAGCTTTGCTGAGCGCGGCAGACATGGATGTTGAATCGCTCTTGCTTGATTCCATCGGCTATACCCAGGTTGAGGCGCTGCACCAGGGGTTGGAGGATGCGGTTGTGATCTATGCGACCAATGAACCCATCCAGTTGAAGGCGTTGGGGATGCCTGTGAACATCATCCGGGTTGCGGATCATGTGCAGCTTGCGTCAAACGGCCTCGTCACGAGCGAAAAGGTGGTCACCGAAAACCCCGAATTGGTCCGTCGCGTGGTCGCAGCGTTCAAGCTTGGTTTGGAGGAGAGCATCGCCGATCCCGATAAAGCCTTCGAGGTCTCTAAAAAGTACGTCGAGGGACTCGGTGAAGAAAATACGCCGGTTCAACGTGACATTTTGATGGAGAGCATCAAATTCTGGACCGCCGAGCGACTCGGTTTCTCCGACCCGGACGCCTGGGCAAACATGCAGAATGTGTTAATTGAAATGGGGCTGCTCCAAGAAGAAGTCGATTTAACTGAAGCATTTACGAATGAGTTTCTTGAATAGCGCATGCCTGAAAATAAAAACATCTTAAGCGTATCACGACTGTCCATGGTATTTCCGAACGGCGGCACAGGATTGTCTGTGTTGGAGGACGTAAATATGGATGTGCGCCGGCATGAATTCGTTTCCGTCGTGGGTCCCTCGGGTTGTGGAAAGACGACGCTCTTGCGGTTGCTGGCGGGATTGTTGACCCCGACTTCGGGAAGGATCTCATTCTGGGGTGAACCTCTTGCTCAGCCACGACGGAGGATCGGGTTTGTTTTCCAGCAGTCGAATCTCATGCCGTGGAGAACCGTGCGTAATAACATCGCTCTGCCGCTTGAAATCACCGATCCCGAAAAGGGGCCCACAGATCAACGGCTTGAGAGCTTGGTCCGCCTGATTGGTCTGGAAGGGTTTGAAGATACATATCCGAGTGATTTATCAGGAGGGATGGCGCAGCGAGTTGCCATTGCCCGGGCGCTGGTTCATGAACCCGATCTTTTACTTTTGGATGAGCCATTTGGATCGTTGGATGCCCTCACCCGGGAAAGGATGGGTTCAGAGTTGCTGCGAATATGGCATGCAAGACCGGCCACGGTGATTCTGGTGACCCATTCGATACAAGAGTCTTTGCTGCTCTCCGATCGTGTGATCGTGCTGAGCGACCGTCCGGCGGGCGTGCTGCTCGACCACCCCGTCCCACTTCCACGTCCCAGGTCCTTGGATATGTCCTACACAAAAGACTTCGTGCTGCTCGCAGCGGAGATTCGCGGCTTGCTTTCGCCTGTGGATAAGCCCTCCGCGATCATGACACAAACGGTCTGAGGATGGCTCATTAAGGGGGGGAAACCTTCCGTTCCATCAAGACTACGACATACACTGAAAGATAACTCAACCCGCAGGATCCGGATGTTGCCCTCGATCCAATGCCTCCAGCCGGGGGAGTGCGCGTCAGGGGGATATTGTCTCCATTTGGATTGTTGGGGAAATGTAGACGGCCTACCAACCCGCCAGAAGACGCTGGGCGTGTCTCTCGGGAAGACCAGCTTTCATGATGCGGTTATGTACGAGCTTGACGTCATAATCGCATCGAAGCATCTCCCATGTATTTTCAACGTCATCGAGAATAGCAAAAGAGGCGCGTGGATCACCGTCACGAGGCTGACCAACCGAGCCGGGATTGAGGATCATGCGGGGCGTAAGCGCCATGACCTCATCCCATTGCACCGGGCGGCTCATGGCGAACGAATCCTCAAATGGACGATGGAATATCAAAGGTAGATGAGAGTGTCCAACGAGGCAGAAATCTGATTCAAAGGCTTCAAAGTTCCGATCTGCAGACATCGGGTCGAGGATGTATTCCCAGATCGGTTGGTTGGGGCTGCCATGCACGATGGTGAAGTGATTATGCGTGACCTTGCTGGGCAGTGCCTCAAGAAATGTTTTGTTTTCTTCTTCGATGATCTGCTGTGTCCAGGCTACAGCTGCACCGGCATCGCGGTTGAAGCGAGATAGGGGAATTAAGCCCAAAGAAGCTTGGTCGTGGTTCCCAATAAGACAGGTGAGATTATCCAGGCCGGCGATTCGCTCGATGCACTGATTAGGATCCGGACCATAACCTACAAGATCGCCTAAACACCATACGGCATCGTGCTCCGGTGCGGTTTCCAGGACGGTGTCGAGTGCCGCGAGGTTGGCATGAATGTCGGATATTACCAGCGCACGCATGGGGAGGATATTAACATGGAGGGGCAAGGAATGAAAGGGCTGCCCATAAAGCTCGGCGGCTTGTGACCGTGCTGTGGCTGACGTATAATCGCACACTGAGTATGCCTATTCTTGACGAGCAAAGCCTCGAATTTCTTAGTCACAGCCCCGATCAAACTGAGCGCATAGGCGTTCGACTAGGTGAGCAGCTTGAGCCTGTAGATCTTGTCTGTTTGGCGGGAGATCTAGGTTCAGGGAAGACAACGATGGTCAAAGGGATTGCTCGCGGTTGGGGTTCCCTGGATTTTGTCACCAGCCCATCGTACGTCCTTGTAAATGAATATCACCGCGCAGACGGCGCTGTGCTGTATCATTTCGACGCGTTCCGACTGGGGGGTGTGAAAGAGGCTGAACTTCTCGGATTGGACGAACTCATCGACGCTGATGGACCGGTTTTAATCGAATGGCCCGAGCGTGTTGCAGACGCGCTTCCCTCCAGTCATCTGTGGATTAGTCTCCATTGGGTCGATGAGCTTCGGCGAGGGCTGCACTTTGAAGCTGCTGGTGCAAGATACGAACGAAAACTTGATCAATTTAAACGAGCAGCCTTTGGGAGGTAGTTGTGATCCTGGCCATTGATTCCGCTACAAAAACACTCGGGATAGCACTTCACGATGGCCGGGATGTCCTCGCGGAGTGTATCTGGACTGGGAAGGGTTATCACACCGTTGAGTTAGCTCCTGAAGTCGGGGTGATGCTCATGCGTGTGGGAACATCTGTCTCTTCACTTGATGCCCTGGCGGTGGCGATCGGTCCCGGATCCTACACGGGATTGCGCATAGGATTGGCATTTGCCAAGGGGCTGTCTTTCTCGCGCAGTATTCCTATCCGCGCAATATCCACATTCGATATCCTCGCGCAGGGTCAACCCCGGCAGTCCACGCGGATGTTTGCCGCAATAAGGGCAGGACGCGGTAGAATTGCGGGAATCTGGTATAAGTGGGTCCGAAGTACGTGGAAGGCCCAGAGTGAGCCCATTAACACGACCTGGAAAGATTTTAACGAGTCGCTCGAAGATGAAGTGTATGTCTGTGGGGAGATTGACGATGAGGGACATGCCATTCTCTTAGCGAGTGGTCATGTCAAGGTTGCCCAGCCAGCTTATTGCGTTCGGAGGCCCAGCATACTGGCGGAGCTAGCGTTGAAAACGCGACGACCCAAAAAACTTTCTGATCCAGGATCACTTGTCCCAGTATATCTGGACAAGCAGGATAGTAGATAAGGTGGTGACGGAAGTACGCGAAACCACAATTCGTACGATGTGTATGGCTGATATCGAGGCCGTGGTTGAAATCGACCGGTTATCTTTCTCGCTTCCGTGGTCCGAGCGAACATATCGACTTGAACTTACCGAGAATCCTGCTGCTCACCTATTTGTTGCCGTGAATAAAAGGCACACAACTGAATTTATCAGTGGGTACGTAGGATTCTGGTACATTATTGACGAAGCTCATATCAGCACGCTCGCAGTGCATCCTGCCGAACGCAGGACCGGGATCGGTGAAGGCCTTTTAATTCAAGCGATGGAAGAGGCCGAATCATTGGGCGCCGAAGTCGTGACATTGGAAGTCAGAGACTCGAATAAACCCGCCATCGGGCTCTACCATAAATTCGGATTCGAAGTGGTTGGAAGAAGACCAAAGTATTATAAAGACAATGGCGAAGATGCCATTCTGATGACGCTAAGGGATCTCCCGGGGTGGGGACGAACTCGTAGAAAGAAAACGAATATTTCTTATGGATGAACTCAAGAAAGTCGCCGAAGAAGTTGCCGGTTGTTTGGATTGTCAGCTGCACCTCTCAAGGAAAAAAGCCGTGCCTGGAGAGGGTCCCGCCGATGCGGATATCATGTTCATCGGTGAAGGACCGGGTTTTCATGAAAACGAGCAGGGTCGACCATTTGTGGGAGCAGCCGGTAAATTTCTCGAAGAACTACTCGAAAGCATCGATCTGAGCCGAGAAGACGTTTTCATTGGAAACGTGATTAAATGCCGTCCGCCGGGGAATAGAGACCCGCAGCCCGAAGAGATTGAGGCTTGTTCAACCTATCTTCAACGACAGATAAACGCAATCGACCCGAAAGTCATCGTGACCTTGGGGCGGTTCTCCATGGCGCAGTATTTCCCCAACACGAAGATCAGCAAGATCCATGGACAGGCAAGGGAGATCGACGGCAGGATGGTTGTTCCGATGTATCATCCGGCAGCTGCCCTTCATCAACCATCACTAAGATCGGTCGTCAAAGATGACTTTTCGCATTTACCGACACTCATCGCTGAAAGAAAGTCTGCATCCCTCCCCCAGGAAGTCGATCCCACAGATCCAGAGCAGCTGAATCTTTTCTAGCCAGCTTGTGTACAGGAGTGAATGAGAGAGATGCCTGAGAAAATGACGTCGCTGTCTTCTAGCGCGCAGGCGCTCGTCAATAAATTTACCGAGCGCGATGCCACAGTCGCCATCATCGGTCTTGGCTATGTAGGATTACCTCTGGCCGTGGTTCTGGCAGAATCAGGTTTGTGCGTCAAGGGCCTTGATACCAGTGTGGAGAAAATTAATTCCCTTCGGGATGGAAAAAGTTATATCGAAGATGTGCCCTCGGCGGTCATCAAGAAGTACGTTGATGAAGATCGGATATTTCCCACGAACTCCTATGATGACCTAAAAGATGTCGATGCGATCAGCATATGCGTCCCAACTCCGCTGCGGAAAACGGGCGATCCGGATCTTTCCTACATCATCAACGTTTCGAAGGCGCTCAAACCAATCCTCCATCCCGGGATGGTGGTGATCCTTGAGTCGACCACATATCCGGGGACGACAAGGGAGCTCATCCTACCAGAACTCGAACGCAGTGGTTTGGTCATCGGGGATGATATTTTCCTGGCATTCTCACCGGAACGAGTGGATCCGGGGCGAGAGGATTGGACGACGGTTAATACACCCAAAGTCATTGGAGGGATCACACCTGGCTGCACAGAAGTCGCGGCGGTCTTGTATGAGCAAGCCATGGAAGCCGTTGTCCGGGTTTCGTCCACGGAGGTCGCCGAGATGACCAAGCTTCTTGAAAACACCTTCCGGGCGGTTAACATTGGCCTGGTTAATGAGCTTGCCATCATCTGCCACCGTCTGGGAATAGATGTATGGGAGGTGATTGAAGCGGCAGCCTCGAAGCCGTTTGGTTTTATGAAGTTTACTCCCGGGCCCGGCCTTGGGGGGCACTGCATTCCCATCGATCCGCTCTATCTTTCATGGAAATTAAAGAGTTTGAACTATAATGCTCGTTTCATCGATCTCGCCAGCGAGATCAACACGAACATGCCCAGGTATGTGGTCCAACGCATCCAGGATACACTCAACGAGCGAGGGTGGACCGTCAATCAGACCCATATTCTCATCCTCGGCGTGGCCTATAAGCCGAATGTCTCTGATATGCGTGAATCCCCCGCGCTGGATGTGATTGGATTGCTGAAAGCAAAAGGTGCGAACATAAGCTTCCATGATCCACATGTCCAAAGTTTTTGGCTGGATGACATCCGGATGACCTCTGAGGATCACCTGCTTGATGCAGTGCGACGAGCAGATTGCGTCGTCATCATCACCGATCATGAAGGTCTGGACTATTCATCTGTAGCCAAGGAATCGAAAATCCTCTTTGATACCCGGAACGTCACCGGTCGATTTGGCTTGACCGGCGATCATTTAGTGAGGTTGTGATGAGCCGCTATCTGGTTACGGGCACAGCCGGTTTTATCGGCGCCCAGGTTGCGACACTGCTGCTTGAAGATGGCCATGAGGTGATCGGGATCGATGATCTCAATGATGCCTACGATCCCCGCCTCAAAGAATGGCGCCTGGACAAGTTGAAGGAAAGCGCGAGGTTCACCTTCCACTTTGTGGATATCACCAAAAAGCGTGAACTTCAGGAAGCGTGCTCGCCCTTGGAGTTCGATGCCATCATTAATCTGGCCGCACGCGCGGGTGTGCGACAGAGCGTTCGCAACCCGGAAGTCTATTTTCGATGTAATGTGCTCGGTGCGCTAAACCTTCTCGACATCGCCCAAACTTCTCGGGTTAGAAAATTCGTCCAGGCATCGACTTCGAGCCTGTATGGCGCCCACAATTCACGGCCGTTCCGTGAAGACGCGGATATTTCGCGACCGCTGTCCCCTTATGCGGCCTCGAAAGGAGCGGCCGAGCTCCTCTGTCACAGCTACCACAAGCTCTACGATCTGGATGTGACCATCTTGCGCTACTTTACCGTTTATGGTCCAGCCGGAAGGCCGGAGATGAGCATTTTTCGATTTGTGCAGTGGATCGTAGAAGGGCGCCCCCTCATCCTTTACGGCGATGGAGAACAAGAACGGGATTTTACCTTCGTGGACGATATTGCCCGCGGGACGGTAGCGGCCATTGAGCCCTCGGGGTTCCAGGTGATCAATCTCGGAGGGGATCAACCCATATCGATGATGCGGGTCATCCACAAATTAGAGAAAATCATTGGAAAGAAGGCTGATATCCATCAGAAAGCCGAAGCGCCGGCTGATGTGCGAGCAACCTGGGCAGACATCACCCAAGCACGAGAAATATTGAACTGGGAGCCTGAGACCGGATTGGATGATGGTCTCAAAGAAGCTGTTGCCTGGTATCTGGAAGAACGTGATTGGGCTGGTCTGGTGGCCACATCGGATTAGGGCTTCAGGATGCTCCATAAGATAATCGTTCGTTTCCAGGGGATCTACAACAGGTTCCTTCGGAATCCACTCATTCAACGTGTCATTCGTAATTCCGGTTATTTGTTCAGCGCGCAGGTCATCTCTGCTATCCTGAGTATGGGCCAGGGGATACTCACGGCCCGTCTTCTCGGCGTGGTTGGGGCAGGGCTTGTCGGGATCATCACGCAATTTTCGAGCAATATCAACAGGCTGGTCTCTTTTCGAATGGGGGAACTGGTCGTAAGTTATGTTGGGGAATTTCATGAGAAACAGCAGCCCGATCATGAAGCTGCCGTTTTCAAGGCGGCCCTCCTGGTTGAGGTGGCGGCGTCCATCCTGGCATTTGCCCTCATCTTTCTACTGGCTGAACTGGGAGCACGGATCTTCGCACACGATGGTGACCTGGCGTATCTGTTCATGTTGTATGGGATATCGATCCTGGCGAATTTCATGTCGGAAAGTTCGATTGGACTCCTGCAAATATTCGATCACTTTCGACCCGTCGCTGTGATTACAATCGTCCAGAGCGTAGTCACCATGATCTTGATCGCGGCCGCTTTCGTGCGAGGTGGAGGCCTTGAAGAGGTGGTTGTTGCCTATTTGGCAGGAAAAATAGTCTGGGGGATCGCGATCGCCGTTTCGGCATTATGGGTTGCAGCGAAGGAGTGGGGCATCGTTTGGTGGAGGGCGCCTCTATCTCTTCTGGCACCAAGGCGGGACGATCTTGTACGCTTTGCTGTAAGCACGAATTTATCGGGAACGCTTAAATTGGTGACTCGGGACAGCGAGATGCTCTGGTTGGCAGCCTTTTCCTCACCATTGCAGGTAGGTTATTATAAAATCGCACGGGCGATCACGAATGTGGTCATGATGCCGGTCACACCCCTGATCAGTACTTCCTACCGTGAACTTGCTCGTGAAGTCGCCCGTAAGCAATGGGAAAATGTGCGCTATCTGATAAGAAGCGGGACGATTCTGGCTTCAAGTTGGACGATCCCTGCGACTTTGGTGTTGATCGTTTTTGGACCCTGGATTGTGGCACTATACGGCACAGAGTTCCTGCCCGAATCGTATCTAACGCTTCTGATACTCCTCTTGGGCGTCTTGCCGAATAATGTCTTTTTCTGGAATCAACTTATCCTGCTCCCATTGGGACTTCCCGAATTTCCAACCAAGGTGCAGTTTGTTGTGGCGATCCTGTATATTCTTGGCATCGTCTACCTTGTTCCACAATGGGGGGCTTATGGCATGGCGGCGATTTCCAGTCTCACGGTTGTTATAATCGTTGGCGTCCTGGTCGTAAAGTCATTTAAAGAATTACGGAAGGCTGAGCTAAAATCCTCGTCGAACCCGGGAGAGTAAGATCATGCGTATTGCCCTGATTTCCGCATCTCAAGTACCGTCACGGGCCGCGAACTCGATTGAAGTCATGAAGGTAAGCCAGGCGTTCGTCGACCTTGAACATGATGTGCAATTATGGGTGCCCGGTCCGCAGACCGATGTCGGTTGGGACTCATTGAAAACCTTTTACGGGCTGCGAGATCCATTTGATATTCATTGGATGCGGAGTGCAAGAATCCTTAAACGATATGACTTTTGTTTACGCTCGGTCATGTCGGCAAGAAAATGGGGTGCGGACATCTACTATATCTGGCCTTTTCAGGCTGCGGCAATCTCATCGCGCTTAAATCTTCCGACGCTTTTAGAGGTGCACGATCGCCCACAGGGGAGGTTTGGTCCCAGATTGTTCGAACAGTACCTGCGCGGTCCTGGGGCGAGACGGATCTTGCCTATTACACATGCGCTTCTCAAATGGCTTGAGGAGTCTTATTCCATCCCGGCGGACCCAGGTTTCGTGGTCATCGCCCCGAGCGGCGTCGATTTGGAGCGATATGAAGATGTGCCCGATCCAACCCATGCTCGCAAGGAGCTTGATCTTCCAGAGAAGATCACGGTAGGGTATACGGGTCACCTCTATCCTGGTCGTGGATTAGATCTGATGTTGGAGCTTGCCAGAACGAACGCGGATATCCAGTTGATCTGGGCAGGGGGGGAGCCTTCCGCCATTGACCGCTGGAAGTCGCGCATCCAGCGAAGTGGGGTCGAGAATCTTAACATCCTTGGATTCGTTCCTAACGAGCAGCTGCCTCTTGTCCAAGCAGCCAGCGACATCCTCCTGCTCCCTCATGAGCGCATAGTATCTGCCAGCAGTGGGGGGGATATCGCTGCATTTACAAGCCCGATGAAACTGTTTGAGTACATGGCATCCGGAAGGACGATCCTCGCAAGTGATCTCCCAGTTCTCCGGGAGATCCTGAATGAGAAAAACGCGGCGTTTGCCCCCCCAGGAAACATGGATGCATGGAATGCCGAATTGCGTTCCCTGGTGAGCAATGAGGGACGAAGGAACGCGCTGGCAAGACAAGCCCGGGAAGATGCAGAGAAATATACCTGGGTAGCTCGAGCGAAGAGGGCGCTCGATGGCATTGGAACGCCCCGTGGCTGAGAAAGAATCGTTATCGGACCAGCCATCCCAATTATCATCTCCCTGGATATGGGGATTTCTCCTCGCCCTTTTTGCGATTCTTCAGCGGTTGTTCCTATGGTTTCACTATCAGCCGATCACTTTCAGTGACACGTATGGCGGTTACATGAGGCTCGCTGAGGTCCTCCTTGACTTCACCCTTAAGGGCTATGACGGCACCCGTGTCCCCCTCTATCCTGCCTTCCTGGCATCCCTCAGGATGGATGAAGAAAAGATCTGGTTCGTTCAGATGCTCTTGGGGGTCATCATCGTCCTGCTGCTCTACTGGATTACATGGCGTACGACCACGAACATCGCCCTGGGACTGCTCGTGGCGGGGATCTACGCATTCCTTCCTGCGCATGTGCTCATGGAAGCCAACTTGCTTACAGAGACCCTGACGACATTCTGGGTGGTGTTATCCTACGCGCTGCTCTTGATTTATTTACAAAGGCCTCAACGAGGGCGAACCCTGATCGTGCTGCTCTTGCTTGGCGTTTCGGTCAGCGCTGCCGGTATGACGCGGGCGTTGTTTTTTCCAGTCTCGATCTGGTTTCTGATCTTCGTGTTCTTTGGCGCCGGCGAGGATTGGAAGTCGCGCATTCTAAACAGCGCGGTCTATTGCATCGGTCCGATCCTCATCCTGGGTGGATGGGTATGGTTTATTTACGATCTTTCGGGGATGCTCGCTCCCACGACGCGCGTCGGATATAACCTGGTGCAGCATACCGGCGCGTTTTTTGAACATCTGCCCGATCAATATGCGCCCATTCGGGATACTTATCTTGAGTATCGCGATGCGCGGATTGCGGAACGAGGCGTCCAGCACAACACGATCTGGGATGCATTGCCGGCTATGGCGGAATCATCCGGACTTCATTTCTTCCAGTTGTCGCGCGAGCTGCAGCGTTTATCCTGGATGCTCATCCGACAGCATCCAGACCTTTTCCTCCGGAGTGCGCTTGAGGGGTGGATTAATTTCTGGAAAGCGCCCGTGATCTGGAAGGTCGCCGCATTTGATAGCGAGGCTTTCGGTTTCCTATATACCCTCCTTTCCTACCTCAACCGGGCGCTTGCACTGGGTGCAAATCTAGTTTTCCTGGTGATCAGCTTTGGGATTGTCGTGAGCGGAGCATTACGAGCACGATTGAAGATCGATTTATTCGCGATTTCAATTATGGGCGGCGTGTGGCTCATCTCGGTTTTTCAGACGATTTTTGAACATGGCGATAATCCGCGATTTCTTGTACCACAGCAGATGATGGTCATTTATTTCGCTGTTCGATCCCTTTGGTTCTTGTTTGATGGGCGTAGAACCATGGAGACCCTGACCCCATGAGGCATGTAAAAAGAATCGTTCCTTGGTTGACCGGAATCGTCATTCTTGCAGCGCTGTTCACGATCCTGGATGGGAAGGGGTTTTCCCTGGAAGGCTGGGGTGCCTACTCCCTCCTCTCTGGACTTGGATTGGTCATGCTCATGCTTGCGTGGAAGTCCCTTGGAAAAGAGATGCAGCCACGATGGTTGGGGATCGCCTTGGCCGTGGCCGTTTTCTTGAGATTGGGTTTTGCACTCTTTACATCAAATGCACTCCCGGTCGTTGGCTACGACACACCCATTCAAAAGGCAGGCCACCTATTCAGGGATTCTTATAAGCGTGATGAACAGGCATGGACTTATGCCGTAGATGATGAGCCTTTGGTCCATGTGTTGAGCGAACCATTGCGCAGCGATCAGTACGGCGGTCTGCTCCTCCTTAGCGCGAGCATCTATCGCGCGACCGCGCTTGAGGTTCACCGTCCTTTCCTCATTGTGGTGCTCACGGCCACCGTGTCAGCCATCGCGGTTTTATATACATGGGGTTTTACGCGCAAAGTCTTCGGGGATAAAGCCGGTCAGATTGGTGCCTGGATCGTGGTTCTCTTTCCCGAGGCGATCCTGCTCGGCGCTTCACAGATGCGTGAGGCGTTCCTCGGAACGGCCTTTGCGCTGGCGCTTTTTGGTTATGCACTCATCAGGGACGGGAAGTCTCGTGCAGGGCTTCTTGCGATTGCGGTGGCGATATTGGTCCTTGGAATCCCGTTCTCACCGCCCTTTGCGTTGTTAACGCTGATCACCATCTTGATCGCATGGATCTGGGAGGGGAATGCGAACCTTCGTCGAACGTTGCTGGTCGTTCTTCCCGTGCTTGCATTCTCCATCGTCATTCTTGGATTGGTGATTAACGCCTGGCAGGAAGCCGATTATGTCTGGGGCAACTCTCTCGAAGTGCTCCTTCGATGGCTTGAGAATTCCGGCCAGCAGTGGCGCCTGACCGTGGCTTCTGAAAGATCGGGGGTGATTGACTACATATTTACATTGACGCCGGACCGGGCTCATTTACCGTTGGTTGTGGCTTATGGGCTTGTGCAGCCGTTCTTGCCGGCGTCCATCGCAGCCGGAGGAGCACCCATCTGGCACGGAATCGCCATTTGGCGAGGGCTGGGATGGTTCGCGTTGCTGCCATTCCTGCTGTATGCTCCGGTTGCGTCGTTAAGATCAAGCGGCTGGAGAAGCCTTGAGTTCTATCTCTCGATATTCATCTGGGTCATGGCGATTGTTGCGTCCTACAGGGCGCCGGGTTATCAGTGGGACAACCCGCGCTATCGGGCGATTTTCCTTGCCGTGCAAGCGGCGATTGCAGGCTGGGCCTGGGTGCACGCACGAAAAACCCGCAGTCCATGGCTGAGGCGAATCGGGATCCTGGTCGCCGGCGTTTCCCTGCTCTTTTTCCAGTGGTACCTTGGACGGGAAACTCTGTTTCCAAGCTTGAGCCTGTCTCTGACATTTGCGGCCATCATCCTGTTTGTGCTTGTGGTTCTGAGCCTGTGGATGGCTTCCGACCTCCGAGGGCGGGAGCGTGCATCACCTTGACGGGCATGAGTGAGGGAGTATAATTCAGCGCCTGAATTTTAATCGACATCCATATCGAAATGTGTGGGAGAGTTAGAATGCGAAAGGCATTAATTACGGGGATCACGGGTCAGGATGGTTCATACCTGGCTGAATTATTGCTGCAAAAGGGCTATGAAGTTTATGGTCTCATTCGGAAATCGAGCACATTTAACACCGATCGCGTGGATCATATCTATCAGGATCCGCATGAGAGCGGCGCCCGATTGTTTTTGAGCTATGGTGATCTTTCAAATAGTGAACAGCTTACCAATTTGATATACAACGTCCGTCCGGAAGAGATCTATCACCTGGGTGCACAATCTCATGTGAAGGTCAGTTTCGACATGCCGGAATACACCGGATCGGTCACCGGGCTTGGCACCACACGTATCCTTGAGGCCATCCGTCGTTCAGGGATCCAAGCACGCTTTTACCAGGCCTCGTCGAGTGAGATGTTCGGGAATGCGCCCCCACCGCAATCTGAAACGACGCCCTTCATGCCTCGCAGCCCATATGCGGCTGCGAAAGCGTATGGCTATTGGATCACGGTTAATTATCGGGAAGCCTATGAGATGTTCGCGGTGAATGGCATCCTGTTTAACCATGAGAGTCCAAGAAGGGGGGAGACCTTCCTGTCGCGCAAGGTCACACGGGCGGTCGCCCGAATCCTGGCTGGAAAACAGAAGAAACTGTATCTTGGCAATCTCGACTCCACTCGAGACTATGGCTACGCACCCGAGTATGTGGAGATTATGTGGAAGATGATGCAGCTTGACCAACCGGATGATTATGTCGTTGGAACGGGCGTGGCTCCAACGATGCGGGAGTTCGTCCTCGAGGCATTTGAGTACGCGAATCTGGATTGGGAAAAATATATTGAGATCGATCCGAGATATTTTCGTCCCACCGAAGTCGATTGCCTCATTGCCGACGCTTCAAAAGCGAAAACCATATTAAATTGGGATCCAAAAGTAACCTATAAAGATCTCGCCCGCATCATGGTGGATGCGGATATGGAAAGTGAGGGCCTTGAACCGATTGGCGAGGGCAGAACGATCATGGAGACTCAATTTGAGGATTGGCATCGATGGGATAGTGGTGTCACGGCGGTGATCCAGAGTGCAGGGAATGGGGTTGAAGGTTTCTAGCAAGACCACATGGGAAAATTCGACATGAGTGAAGATCAAGCCATACCACAAGATGGGAATGCGGATCGTTTAGAAGATGCTGGAATGACCCTATCGGTGGTCATTCCAGTCTTTAATGAGGAAGAAAATATCCCCCTGCTGCATACGGCTTTAATCGATGCGCTGGCTCCTTACGCCTACGAATTGATATACGTTAACGATGGTTCGTCCGATGACTCTTTAACTCAACTTGAAAACCTTCTTAAAAAAGATGGGGACCACATCATTGTGATCGATCTGCGAAGGAATTTTGGTCAGACGACGGCCATCGCGGCCGGGATCGACCACAGTGAAGGGGAAGTCATCGTTCTTATCGATGCTGATCTGCAGAACGACCCCACGGATATTCCGAGAATGATCGCACTCATCGATGATGGGTTTGATGTGGTCTCTGGTTGGAGAATTGACAGGAAGGACACTTTCATCACCAGGAAAGTGCCCTCCAGAATTGCGAACTGGCTCATATCAAAAGTGACCGGCGTGGAGCTACACGACTACGGCTGTACGCTTAAGGCCTATCGCCAGGAGGTCCTTAAGGGCTTCCGACTTTATGGAGAAATGCATCGATTTATCCCGGCGTACGCTGGATTTGTCGGGGCGAAGATCACAGAAATCCCGGTTCAGCATCACCCCCGAAAATTCGGTAAAGCCAAATACGGATTGGAACGGACATTTAAGGTCATTCTGGATTTATTCACGGTCAAGTACCTGATGAGTTACGCGAATAAACCCATATACCTATTTGGGGGGGCCGGGATTGGCTTGATGGGTCTGAGCGGGATGACGCTCCTGGTTCTTATCATGCGGCGCATATTATTCGAAGAGCACCTCATTCGATCTCCTCTTCTCCTCATGACCGTGATGTTGTTCATTCTTGGTTTCCAATCCATATTTATGGGCTTAATCGCAGAACTTCAGGTTCGGACCTATCACGAATCCCAGGCGAAACTGACCTATTCCGTACGTAAGATCCTTGGAGCCGTGGATCATCGCGTTTTTAAATCTGCGTCCAATCCGGCCAGCGACGCGTCTCCCTGATGAGGATTTTAGTGCTCAACTACGAGTTCCCCCCAATCGGCGGGGGTGGGGGCCGGGCGTGCGCGGATCTCTGCAAGCAGCTTGCCGAGCGCGGCCACGAACTTCATGTGCTCACCTCTCGTGCTCGAGGTCTGGAAAAAGAGGAATCACGTGATGGTTATATGATCTCTCGGGTGCCGACCGGCCGGAGATCGTTTTTTCGAGCATCATTCCTGACGATGCTTGGCTATGTCCTCCTTGGCATTCCCCCCGGCTTGCGCCTCATCCGGCGGTTGAAGCCAGAGATTATTCATGTCCATTTTGCGGTACCTACAGGAGCGCTGGCATGGGTTCTGTCAAGGATCACAGGCACCCCTTACGTGCTCACGGTCCACCTGGGTGATGTGCCGGGAGGCGTTCCTCAGAAGACCGATCGTTGGTTTCGGATCGTTGCGCCCTTTATCCCACCCATCTGGGAAGGGGCGAGCCAGGTTGTTGCTGTGAGTGAATTCACTCGCCAACTCGCCAGCTTCAACTATCATGTCCCCATAAGCGTCATCCCGAACGGCGTTGAGATTCAATCGGATATCACGGTCGAACCACCAGGCCAACCTCCAACCATGATCTTTGCAGGTCGTTTTCAACCCCAGAAGAACCTCCCTTTCCTCATACGCGCACTGGCGCAAATACGGGATCTCCCCTGGACTTTAAAGTTGATCGGGGAAGGGCCAGAACGAGCCCTCATCGAAGAAGCGATTACACAGGAGAACCTCGAAACCCGGATCGATTTTAAAGGATGGATGAAAAGTGAGGAGGTCGAGCATGAATTACACGCCAGCGACATCCTCGTGATGCCTTCCCTGTCTGAAGGTCTCCCGATCGTCGGTGTCCAGGCGCTCGCGAATGGCCTCGCCATCGTCGCCAATCGGGCCGGAGGGCTGGAGGACATCGTTCACGATGGAATCAATGGAAGGCTTTGTCAGATTGGGGACCAAAATTGCTATGTTGAGGCGCTCAAATGGGCGCTTGAGGATCGTGACCGACTAGGTGCGATGAAACTGGCGAGCAAGGAGATGTCGAGCCGATACGATATCCGCCATGTCGCGGATGAGTATGAAAGTTTATTCCTGAGTATCGACGCGTGAACAGTGAGACTGAATTCAATTTCCACGAGAAAGTCGAACTGCGTCTTGTCACGGACGATCCTCGTGCAATAGATTTCTACACCGCAGAATATGGGCATCACGCCGGTCGCGGGGGGGATCACCTGCCAGGAATAAGCCTTCATTGGCAAGCGTCTAACGCCCCTGGCATGCGATTAAGTGGAGCCGTACGTCATACGCACAAGATCTTCGCCCGGTGGACCTATGCGCTCTCCCTGGAGCAGGACAGGATCACGATCAGGGCGGCGGGAAATCGATTCGCGCTGCCAATGGTTCACCATATGTTGGTCCACCCGAGCCTGCGATTGTTATGCAGTCAGAATGGCACGCTTCTGTTGCATGGATCCGCAGTGGCGAGAGATGGGGAAAGCGTGATCTTAACCGGTCATGGCGGAACCGGAAAGACCACGACCAGCTCGATCCTTTTATCCGATGATGATCCTGTGTGGCAGATGCATGCCGATGATTATGTCTTCATCCATCCTGGAGAGGGTTCCCGCGCCTACCTCACTCGAGCTCATCTCTATCAAGACTTGCTGAAAATCGTACCGTCCATCTCGAAACGATTGTCAAAGTCTGAACAAATCCAGGTTGCCGTCTACGGGACGATCCGGCGGCTATCGAAGGATCAGATAAAGTGGCCGGTTCGTCTTCCGCTTGAGACCATGTGGCCGGATCGAACCTTCTGCAATACGGCTTCGTTAATGGCGATCGTGGTTCTCGAGCGATCGAAAAGGGTATCGGATATCAAAATCGTTCCGCTTGCGGACGAAGGGATTGTCGATGAATTGCTGTCGATGAACTTCTATGAGGCCAGGCATTTCATCAACCTGGTTGCGCCCTTCGAGGGAACCTCCTGGCCATCCGATTGGTTGGATGTCTGGCGCGAGAGCGAACGAGACGCGCTTATCCGAATCACGAATGAAACAGAGATCTGTAAATTGTATATTCCATGGGATCAAAAAAATACGTTACAGGCAGAGGAGAAGCTGCGCAGAGAGATCTCCGAACTCTATTCGTAGCACAATGATGACCGACCCGACCGATCCACCTTCATCCACTAAAAAAACCTCCTGGACGGCGCGTGTTCGTCTCATCGGAACCGTGCTCTCATTGGGCCTTCTGGTTTGGCTGCTCTCGCAACAGAATTGGGATACTTTCTTCAGGGTTGCCAGGGAGCTCAACGTCCTCAGCCTGCTGCTCGCCCTCTCCCTTGTATTGGGCAGGATGTTCATGAACTCG
>CAZMZL010000009.1:0-29597 GCA_964570595.1 uncultured Anaerolineaceae bacterium
AGCTTCTTTTAATCGTCGGCGGAGGTGGTCGGTGGACATCGTTGTGCGTGTGCTGAACGCCCTTGTAATGATCGGGGCACCGGTTGTGTTGGGGTGGTGCCTCGCACGGAAATTCAAGGTGCGCTGGAGGTTGTACCTGGTCGGCGCCGTCACGTTTATCGCCGCGCAAGCTCTGCACATACCCTTTAACCGGTTTGTGCTGCTTCCGTGGCTGGAGGGTTTGGGAATGACGGTGTCCGTCCAGGGCGCCGGACTGATTTTGTTTGGGGTCATCGTTGGTCTTTCCGCGGGCCTGTTTGAGGAGACCGCGCGTTATATCTCCTACCGCTTCCTGGCAAAAGATGCGCGAACGTGGGAACAGGGGCTCATGTTCGGTGCGGGACACGGAGGGATTGAAGCGATTCTGGTGGGGGCGTTGGCGCTTGTGGCTTTCGTCCAGATTATGGCCCTGCGGGGCGCCGATCTCTCCGCAGTGATTCCGGCGGAGCAATTGGAGTTGGCAGAGGCACAGATTGATGCCTACTGGGCGCTTCCCTGGTTTGGCGTCTTGCTGGGGGCGATCGAACGAATATTTGCTATCGTAGTACAACTCTTCCTGTCCTTGCTCGTGCTCCAGGCAATCTTGAGGAAAAACCCGTTCCTGTTTGCGGGAGCCCTGCTCTGGCATATGTTCGTGGATGCGGTCGCGGTGGTCGGCGTGGTCACCTGGGGGATATATGGGGTCGAGGCGCTCGTGGGATTGATGGCGGTCATGAGCCTCGCGGGCATCCTTTACTTGAGGAGGCGGATGCCCCACAAGGCAGACGAAAAAAGAGCGGCGACAGCCGAGGGCGGTTTCGCGATAGAATCAACTCGAGTTGCTGACGACCTCACCCTCGAACATCTTGATAGGAGCCGCTATTCCGACGATTTCCGGGATCCGGGAGAGTAAGGAGAGCGTTTGTTGTTACGAAGTATGGGCTTGAAAAAAGAGCATGATTCAAACCGTTGAGCTTACAAAAAAATTCGGCGAAATCAGCGCCGTAGAAGATCTTTCCCTCAGCGTAGATCCCGGCGAGATCTTCGGATTCCTGGGTCCGAATGGTGCTGGAAAGACGACGACGTTGCGCATGCTGGCGGCCTTGATCAGCCCCACGCGTGGATCTGCAATTGTCGCTGGTTATCGGGTCGATGGCGAGGACGACGAGATTAGAAGATCTGTAGGTATTCTTACAGAATCGCCCGGGCTGTATGATCGGCTCAGCGCCGAACGCAACTTGAGTTTTTTTGCGACATTGTATGAGGTGGAAGACGTCCCCGGCCAGGTCGAGCGTTATCTTCGCATGCTCGGTTTGTGGGAGCGCAGGAGCGAAGAAGCCGGGACATTCTCGAAGGGGATGCGTCAGAAGCTGGCCATCGCACGAGCGTTGCTGCATGAACCGAAGGTCGTGTTTCTGGACGAGCCGACCAGCGGCCTGGATCCTGAAGCTGCTCGATTAATCCGCGAGTTTATCGGCGATCTGAGAGAGCAGGGCCGCACGATTTTCATGTGCACGCATAATCTCGACGAGGCGGATCGGCTTTGTGATCGGATTGCTATCTTTAACAACCGTCTACTTGCATTGGATACGCCGGAGGCCTTGAGACGAGAATTGTTTGATCGCAAGGTCGTGTTTCACCTTCGGACAGCGGGAGATGATCTGGCACAGGTCGTGACGAGGCTGCCGTATGTGCGTGCACTTCAGACGATGGAGAATAAGTTCGTCGTGACTCTGGACGATCCTGTGGCGCACAACCCGGAGATTGTTCGGGCGCTCGTCGATGCGGGAGCGGACATTCAATTTGTAGGCGAGGTGCGGCGGACGCTCGAGGATGTGTATTTGCATACGGTGAGCGATCCCGCAAGAAAATAGCGGGGGAAGACCGTTCCGATGGAGAAACACCCGGCAGGGATTAGATGGAAGCGCACGGTTGATATGAAAAAGATTCGCACGATCGCTAATAAAGAATGGGCGGAGGTTTTCAAGAATCGTTTCGTGCTTTTTACGGTGGCGTTCTTGCCTTTGATCATGACAGCGCTGCCGCTAATTGTGCTGTACGGCATGCGGACGTTCGACGGTTTTTCGGAGGTGTCCGTAGCAGATCTTCCGACCGAGTTTGTTTCACTTTGCGGTGGCATGAACGGCGCGGATTGCAGCCAATACTTCGTCGTCAGCCAATTTATGCTGCTGTTTATGTTGCTCCCCCTGGCGATCCCGATCACGATTGCATCCTATAGCATTGTCGGCGAGAAAACGACCCGCACCCTCGAGCCGGTTCTCGCTACGCCGGTTTCAACACTTGAGCTTCTCTCAGGAAAGGCGCTTGCGGCGGTCGTGCCGGCCGTTCTGGCGACATGGCTGGGGTTTTCAATTTTTACCATTGGAACCATACTGCTGACAGAAAGCGTGAAAATTGCTGAGCGACTGCTTGACCCCGTGTGGCTCATCGCTGTGTTTGTGCTGGGTCCGCTTTTGGCGGTCGCCGCTGTAAACGTCGCCGTGATGGTCTCTTCTCGAGCGACGGACCCCCGCGTGGCGGAGCAGCTCTCGATGTTGGTGGTGCTGCCTCTTTTGTTCGTGTTTTTTGGTCAGGTAACAGGACTGATCCTCATCAATGAAACGCTAATTCTCTGGATGACGCTTGCCATGATCGTCGTAGATGTCGTCACGCTCCTCGTCGCGGTCAGGTTGTTTCAGCGAGAATCCATTCTGACTCGATGGAAATAGCGATGCGTGGAACATGGTTGTTGACAATCGGGTTGCTGGCGCTCCAGTCCTTCGGACTCACGCCAAAGGGATGGATCCAGGGAGATGAAACGGGGCTCGACTTATCGATGAGGAAGACCTTTGGATATCGGGCCGGTTCAAAGATCCAGGGAAGTTTTACCCTCGAGGTGCATGGCCCGGATGATGTGGAGTACGTCGTGTTTTTTATCGATGGAGACGTCATGGGAACGGCAGGCCAGGCCCCGTATGAGCTGGCTTTTTCGACCTCAAGTTATCCATTGGGAAACCACTGCATCACAGCGACCGCGGAGCTTGCCAATGGCGAAACGCTTGTATCAGAAAGCGAGTGTGTTACATTTCTAAGCGCGGATGCTGCGAAAAACGAAGTTTCGGGTTTCGTGGCGCCGCTTGTGCTTGGTCTGGTTGCGATCACGTTTGTTGGCGCCCTGATTACCTCGCTGATCACGGGAAGGAAGGACGGTTTTAAGTTGGGCGCATACAGCGCTGCTGGTGCGTCCGTGTGTCCCCGGTGTAGATTGTCCTATTCACGGCATTTTATTTCGCCGAACCTGATCGTTGGAAAATTGGAGCGCTGCCCGCATTGTGGAAAATGGGCCATTGTCCGCCGAGCAACAGCCATCGAGATTGAACAAGCGGAAGAGCGCTATAAGGGACACGGCGGCGATAAACATCTGGCATTCGAGGATGAGGTCGAGCGATTGCGAAAACAAATCGAAGATACGCGCTATGAATCTTGACCCAAGTTTTGGGTTGGCTTGGACCAACCATCGCTGGCCCGGGTGGATGGCTCGGAAAACAATCGATCTGCAACTGTGTGAGGATGTAATAAAATCGAGTGGAGCCGCCCATGAATAGGCCAACCGTGCCGGTTTGTGACTACGAAGGATCAACCTATCAGACAGATTTTTGGGATGCCGGAGGTCGAGAATATGAAGATCAGGCCGAGGCCGTGGCCATCAAGCGCTTGATGCCGCATAAGGGGAACCGGTTGCTAGAGGTAGGAGCAGGAGCTGGACGGAATACGATGCGCTACGCGGGCTTTGACCAAATCGTCCTGTTGGATTACTCTCGAACTCAACTTGAACAAGCTCAGGCTCGTCTCGGAAGGAGTGAGCGCTTTGTCTTTGTTGCCGCGGATGTTTACCGGCTGCCGTTTGGTTCAACTGTTTTTGATGCGGCCACGATGATCCGTACCCTCCATCATCTTGCCGAGCCGGAAGACGCACTTCGAAATATCCATCAATCCCTTGCGCGGGGTGCGACGTTCTTGCTTGAATATGCCAACAAACAAAACGTCAAGGCGATATTGCGATGGGCGATGAGACAACAGGAATGGAACCCTTTTCATCATGATACGATTGAGTTTGCAGAACTGAACTATGATTTTCATCCTGCCATGGTAGGAAAATGGTTGTCAGAGACCGGATTCTGTGTCCAGCGCAAGCTGACCGTTTCACACCTCCGTGCAGGTTTTCTCAAGCGAACGGTGCCTTTGCGGGTTTTGGTGGGGCTGGATTCGGCGCTGCAATGGACGGGGAATTGGTGGCAATTGTCGCCGAGCGTTTTTGTGCAATCCTGTGTTGAAGGGGAACCGGAATCGATCAGCAAGGATTTGGTCTGGCGTTGTCCATCTTGTGGATCGGTTGATCTAAAATCAAGTCCGGGTGGCCTGGAATGTGACCATTGTGATCGAGTGTGGCCCTTGAGTGATGGGATTTATGACTTTAAAGGGGAGTGAAGCACGCGGGGAATTTTAATCGTGAGGCATCAGCCCCAAATACCATAACCTGCCCCCGAACTCCTTTGTGGCTTCCCACGCCAGTACCCGTTTTCGTCCTGTGCGAGTAATTTAAAGGTCAGCAGCGCGTTCCGTAAGGCTGCTGGATCGTCGTGGATCTTTCTTAAAATACGATCCACTTGTTTTTCGGAGTAACGCACCCCGGGTTTAAATTTGCGGATGGCAAAGTTTAATATTATCTTGCGGGGACGAATTTGACCGGGTATCTCCTGGATGCGATTGTCCGGCTGGACGTACTCATGAAGGACCCGGTTCTCGTAGGCTTGCAGGTCAAGATCGTGGGTCAGGCGCAGAAACGCATCAACCGAGACATGCTCATCTGATTGTTCCCGCAACTGCTCGGCTCGTAGTGCGTATACACAATAATAACCCTCGGCTCGAGCGCTCACCAAGCCGATTTCCAGGAGGCGTGCAAGGTGGTGCGATACGGTTGCGGGCTGGATGGCGAGAATGGCCGCAAGCTCTTCTCCGGTATATTCTTGTCGGGCGAGAAGCCCGAGGATCTTCAGACGATTTTCATTCGCCAGGGCTTTGAAGAAGCCGACCGCACGGTTTGACATTTGGAATAATACCTAACTAATTAGAGTGCTATCTAATTAAAATATTAGCATAAAATCCGTCGTTTACAAGAATTGAAGGTGCCACAAAATCCAGACGACGACCGGAAGCACATCGGGGATGGGCCGTGGCGCGAGATGTGACGAGGTTGTCTTCGAGGGGGTTGTATCTGGCCGGGCGCAGACAGCGAAGGTTCGCTGATCGATTGCTCGTCATCGTCCTCTTTACTTAACTCGAGCGGCCCTTAACT
This sequence comes from uncultured Anaerolineaceae bacterium, assembly GCA_964570595.1. Taxonomy (GTDB): domain Bacteria; phylum Chloroflexota; class Anaerolineae; order Anaerolineales; family E44-bin32; genus E44-bin32. The sequence continues at coordinate 5,375 of CAZMZL010000009.1, forward strand.
TTATCGACCAGAGACATATATCGTAGAAAATGCAGTCCACATCACGGCTGGCGGCATGGTTTTTCACTCCCGCTCTGGTGTTGATATAATCTCCTTGAGTCAGGGAGTCAGGAGGATTCGGACATGCAACCAGGCGCTGGTGATCGGAGCAAAGTTGAAAAACAGATGATCGAGGAGAGGCGTTTGCCCCCCGGTCAGTCATTAACGTTAAAGTTTCCGGTGCTGCACTATGGTCCCGTCCCCAGTTTTGATCCAACCGGATGGGCTTTTCGCATCTGGGGCGAGGTTGAGAACGAGGGCGTATGGACCTGGAACGAATTCCAGAAACTGCCCAAAACGAAAGTGATTATGGATATTCATTGCGTCACTCGGTGGAGCAAGTTTGACGCCGAGTGGGAAGGCGTATCCCTGCGCACACTTATTGAGGAGGGTTGGCTCAAATTGAAGCCATCTGCTCGGTATGTTGTTCAACATTGCGAATACGGATACACGTCAAATCTACCCATCACGATTGCGCTCGCAGATAATTTTCTACTGGCAACACGCCATGCAGGAGAACCCATCACGCCCGATCACGGTTTTCCATTGCGTGGTGTGGTGGGCGCAATTCCGGGGCGCGGTAAGTTAAAAGACGTGTATTTGTGGAAGGGGGGAAAGTGGTTGCGCGGGTTGGAGTTTTTGTCCGAAGATAAGAAGGGCTTTTGGGAGCAAGCAGGCTATCACAATGACGCAGATGTTTGGAAGGAGGAGCGTTTCGCTTGATCGCGAGTCGCATCATTGGTCTTCGGTCTCATCGAATGCTAAATTCGGGTGAGCTTTTTGTATCCTGGAACGCTCGCGCATAATCGAGGGGAGGCGAGATGGGCGATAAGATAGATTATGCGGCGGCGCGGGAGCGCATGGTAAGAGATCAAATCGCGCCAAGGGACATCACCGATGCACGGGTTCTTGATGCCATGCTGAAGACGCCGCGGCATCTATTTGTGCCCCCGGATGAAAGACATCTTGCCTATATCGATGCGCCTCTTCCTATCGGAGATGGTCAGACCATTTCCCAACCATACATCGTGGCGCTCATGACACAATTGTTAGAGCTGTCCGTGGAAGATACGGTTCTTGAGATAGGTACAGGTTCCGGCTACCAGGCGGCAATCCTGGCGCAGATTGTGGAGGGGGTTTTCTCGGTGGAATACATTCCCGCTTTAGCAGACAAGGCGCAAAAAACGTTATCGGACATCGGGATAGAGAACGTACACATCGAAGAGGGGGATGGTTCAATAGGGCTGCCTGATTATGCGCCCTATGACGCCATCATTGTCACCGCGGCCGCCCCAAATGTTCCAGAGCCGTTAAAGGAACAACTTGCCGAGGGTGGGCGCCTCGTCGTTCCTGTCGGGAGCCGTTATGGACAGGTACTTGAGCGGTGGCGAAGGACAGGGAGAAAGTTAGCACACGAACAAATTGTACCCGTGGCATTTGTGCCCCTCGTTGGAGAACTTGGCTGGAATCCGGGAGAAAAAACATCATCCTGGAGGAAGCTGTTCTGAGGAAGTTATCCTTTCAGTTTTCTTGTGGGTGTTTAATATAGGCAACAGCTTCGCCCCCCTCCCCATCCATGATCAGTTGAAGAAGTCCTCCCGAAGTTTCTATGGATACATCGATTACCTTGACCGTCTCTAACCACCGGCATTCTTCGGGTAACAACTCATCAAGCCTGTTCGTGCCATCGTCGAAGAACCCGTGATTGAACTCGATGCCAACATCATCCAGGGCAAGCGCCAATGGGTAGATCTTGGCCTCGACAAGATCCTGGAAGAAATGAGTCCCATAGGAGGGCTCTGCGGCTTTATCGTCCTCGGCGACCTCGATCAACGCCCTTGAATTGTAGATGTCCGAGTAAGTAACGGGAACGCCGAGATCTGGATTGTTGCTTCCCCATCGTCCGGGCCCGATTAGAATGAAGGTGCTGTCTTTCAGGCGGGTGTTGATTCGCCCAATCAGACGGGCGATCTCCAGCCTTGCGGCCGATGAGGGCAATTTGGCGTATGCACGGGCGTGTATATACACGACGTAGCGGATATCCGAGACAATTCCGTCTGGAACCATGTTCTTAACGACGAACAAACGGTCCTCTGAAGGAATATCCGCAGGAATCTCTACTTGCTCAAAGTCGAGATGGCTCTGAGGTCGACATTGAAGAATGATGATGATCGGTGTTGGCTGACCCTTCTGCCAATCCTCAACAACCACAGCAAACTCAGAGTCAATGGGTTGGCCATATGCAGCCTCCAGGGTTAAGAGGATCGTCATCATTTGGCCGGCGAACGGCGTACGGCGCAGAAGCCCATCAAACGTGATGACAAAATTTTCTGCGGGGGTACCTACCGGAGCGCCTACGAGGTCCTGAAGTTGATCTCCTTTATGGATTTGAGCGATGAGGCGCAGGTTCGGTGTCGATCCTTTTATGACATCAGAGACTGGCAGGGTGCGAAAAGCATTATCGTCCAGATCGATGAGATCGATTTCCTCCTGTGAGTATCGTCGGATCTCTCGAGCCGTAGATACCGGTCGCAAATCAGGGTGACTGAGGGCAACCAATCTGGGGAAATCGCTTCCCAGGTGTTCTACCGCGCGTGTTCCCAATCCCCAAACCATACGCAGGAAGCCGGCGTTGCGATCAATCCTCGGGCTCCACCGGAATTGATTCCTGGAAAATGCAACGCCGGCTGCGTCCGGCAGAAAGTAGCGTCCATCCCGTCGCCCCTGGATTTCCTGGATTAGAATCGCCATGCGTTCATCATAATCGGTTAAACCCACTCTCTGGCGGTAGAGAAGTGCATCCGGGTTATAGACGCTCGCATACACTTTGGTAATGGCGCGACAGAGATCGCGAAGATTTTCCTGCTCGGACCCTTGATTCGGGCAGAAATGGGTCTCGTATTTGCCGGCGAATGCAGTCCCAAACGAATCCTCGAGGAGGCTCGAGGATCGCACGATAAGGGGAGCTTTCTTGACTTCAGCAAGGATGCCTCGCAGCGCTTCGGCGACTTCTTCTGGAAATCTGCCGTCGAGGAACTCTTCTTGTATGGTGGGATAGTCGGCTCGGGTTTCGGCTTTTGGTTTATATTTTTGATTTGCATAACCAAACAACCCATTAAGTTGGTTGAATTGGTAAAAGATATCCGCCCCAAGGAACCACGATCGAGGGGTTCGAATCGTTTTCCTCAACTCGGCGTCACCCGATTTGCGCAGGATGGCCTCCGCCAGCATGACGCCGGCAGCTTTTCCGCCGATTTTCCCCCGACCAATTCTACGCGACCGAATAAACTGAAGATCACGGATATCAAACCAATCTCGCGCGATCGCGAGATATTGCAGATGATCGCTGATCATGGCTTTAATGAGCACGACTTTGATTTCCATAAGATGGTGTTCAACTCGTGCGCGTTCTAATGCAGGAAGATTTTCATAGGCTTCACCCTGAGCAAACAGCATATCCCACGGGGCAAGTTCGGGATGGATGCTGAGCAGGATTTCCTCGACGGGAACCCTGCCGGAGAGTGTCTCTTTAACGAGATCTTCGAAGAGTTCATGTGGGAGATTGTAGGCAAAATAAAAATCAGTCAGATTGTCCCGAACGATCGTGTTGCGCTGTACCCACAGCTCCGATGATTCCTCGGACAACGGATCGGATACCCCTTCTCTGATCTGTGATTGAACAGCTTTTTCTCGGACTTCATCTTCGAATGTCTCTGGATCGATCACGCCGCGAGTAAAGAGCTCATTCCGCATTCGCTCTCGAATACGAGGTGCGAGCAAGGGATACAGACTCAGGGAGAGATAAAGAGTCAGGACTTTCGGAAAATGAGTTGGGTCATACGACATGGATGCAGACCGTGATCATCGACGATTGCTCATATTCTACCCGGAAGATTAACGAATACGCAGCAAAGGAGGAAATCTACAAGCCCCTTTTTGTGATATTTGAAAAGGGAAAAAGGGTGATAAGTTCGTCGGATCAACGGCCCAGGTGCATGGGCATGATCACGTGCAGAAAATCGTCTCGTCCGACGGGACGCAATACACCCGGAGCAGAAGGCCCGGTGGTCTCCAGGGCGACGTTGGGTGTGTCGATGACGCTCAGTACATCCACGAGGAAGCGGACATTGAAGGCGATCTCAACGGGATCTCCATCAATCGTTGCGTCAACCGTGGTCTCATTCGAACCTGTCTCGGCCGAAGTGGCTGAAACTTCTACGGTACCCGGCTCGAGATCGCTGCCGGGGGTGATCCGCAAGCGAGCCGAGTGTGCAGCTTCACGAGCGAAGATATCCGCCGCTTTACACGCCTTGAGGAAAGCCGAAGTGGGCAGCACCGTTCTGGTCAAATGGTTGGCGGGTATGATCCCGCGGTAATCCGGGAAAGTACCTTCGATGAGTTGTGAGACAACTTCGACATCCTTCGCCCGAAAGATCACCTGGCCGCGATTGGGGGGCATCGTCATCGTGACGGTTTCTTCGCTTGTGCCTACGATCCGCGCAAGCTCATTCAAGGCGCGGGCCGGGATAATGGCATGGATGGGATCCGGGGCGGCGGATGATAACGTCGCCGTACGCACGGATAGGCGAAAGCCGTCTGCCGCGGCAAACGTCATCTCGTTTCCCTCCACCTCGAAGAGCACACCGGTGAGGACGGGTCTGGCGTCATCCGTCGATGCGGCAAGCGTAACCTGGTTAATCATCGAACGAAGGTCTTCAATGTTTAAATCAAGACCATCATCAAGTTCGGATGGGGGGAGAGGCGGAAAATCATGTGCATCGATGCATTTGATGTCGTTATTAAACGCACCACAGCGCACATTCAGTGTCTGGTTCCTGACGGTCAATTCCATCAAGACTGTGTCGTTCGGGAGGGTGTTAACGAGATCAACGAATGTTCGAGCGGGAACGGTGGTTGCTCCCTCCTCCTCAATCTTGGCTCCTATCCAATAGCTGATGCCCATCTCGAGATTTGTGGCCGAGAGGCGCAGTCGTCCTTTATCCGATGCTACAAGAATGTTGCTCAACACAGGGAGTGTGCTGCGAGGGGCGACAGCTCGAGCGACGGTGCCTAATCCGCGGGCGAGGTTTTCTTGGAGACAAGAGACCTTCATGTGGGAGACTTCCTTGGCAAGAGGGATGCGATATCGAAGTATACAACGAACCACGTCGTTGGACAATGTCGCGTATGGACAAGCTGGCGCTCCTATCCTAAACTTATCTTGTGACTACGAATCCCTCGCTCGACGAGATTGCCTTTCTAAAGCGCATGATTGTGCGCTTGTCCCGCCTTGTCGAGATTAGCGTCACCTTGAATTCAACGCTTATTCTCGATGATCTGCTTCAGTTCATCGTGCACTCCGCAGCCGACATCTTAGACTGTGAGGCGGCCACAATCCTCCTGTTTGAAGAAAATTTTCAACAATTGTACTTTGCCGCCGCCACCGATACTAATCCCGGAGAAATCAAGGAAGATCCAGTTCCCATGGATGGGTCGATCGTGGGTACGGTTTTCCGCGAGGATCGTCCAGTTATCCTCAATGATGTGTCGCTCGACGCGGAAGCTTTCATCAAAATTCAGGACCATACAGGGCTTGAGGTGCGGTCCTTAATTGCGGTGCCGCTTCGTATTCACGATGAGGTCACGGGCGTGCTGGAATCTGTCAACAAGGGCGAGGGATATTTTGACGAAGGAGATCTGCAGACCCTGACGAATATCGCATCACAAGCGGCCGTAGCGATAAATAATGCACGTCTGCTATCCGCATTGACGAAAGCAAATGAAGAATTGGGAAAACTGGATAAATTAAAGAGCGATTTCATCGCCATTGCCTCTCATGAGCTTCGGACACCCCTGGGACTCATCCTGGGAAACGCCGCCTTGCTGAAGGAAGGGGTGGAAGATGAAGAGGCTGATTATGCCGAAGCCGTCTTGAGCGCAGCGATGCGGATGAGAACGCTGATTGAAGATATGACCAATCTCAATATGCTGCAGGTAGGATCGGCGCAGCTGACCCTCGAACGAAGACCCCTGCAGCCCTTTGCTGAAGCTGTCTGTGCCGATGTTGAGGAACTAATTGATTCCAAACGTCAATCGCTTTCATTGAAACTGCCGAAAGAACCCATCCTGGCCATGGTTGATGGCCCGAAACTTACCATGGCGATGACGAATATCCTCACCAACGCAATCCGATTCACGCCCGAGGGAGGAAAATTGTATGTGACTCTCGAGCACCATGGTCGAGAAGCCTGGTTCCGGATCGTGGACGATGGTGTTGGGATACCTCCGGAGGAGATCGAGCTTGTTTTCGACCAGTTCTACCAGGTCGAAGATCATCTTACCCGCCATCATGACGGATTGGGGCTTGGTTTACCGATCGTGAAAGCTATCGCCGAGGCACATGGCGGCCGAGTGTGGGTGGAGAGCCCGGGACCCGATCAAGGGACGACCTTCACCCTCTCGCTCCCGATTACTTTGTAGCCAATCGTCAATCCGCACGCAAGAAGAAATCATTTTCCGGAGAAGGCAAGACCGGTGGAGTAATGTGTTTTGTGCGCGTGTGTCCTTGAATCGGTTTGACCTTAATGATCATCATCAACCCGGTAAACTAAATCACCGGCGCGGACACGTTGGTCCACCTTGACGGCGACATCGTCCCCGGGGTGAACTTCATCCACGGTTGCGTGGTCGATCTGCATGGAACTAATCTCCTGGATGAAGTCGGTGCTTGCACCCGCAAAGTGAACTTGAGCGCCGATGCTTAATGGTTGCGTGAGCCGGAGCACAGCGACATTAATCTTGCTGAAATAATGTGTGATCTCACCAATGTGTTCTCCTTTAGACATGGCGCCCCTCCCTTGGACGATACCAATCGGATGATGAATCGAGTCTACGGCGAGATTGTCCGATGCACAACTTCTTTCATGCGGCTGGCTCAGGCCTCGACCGTATTTTGGGCAGGGAACTTTAGTATCGCCAAGGTGGCCACGATGAAGGAAATGATGGCTAGAGAATAGAGGACAAAATACCCGACCGACGATGTTCCAGTGACCGTGTTGATGGGGTCAATCATGATCCCGCCCAGGAATCGGGCAACCGCGCTGCCTCCTGCTGTGGCGATGTTTGCGATTCCTAGATAACGGGCAGCCTCGCGACGCGGGACGATGTCGGTCACCAGCGCCCAGTTTGCGCTGAGAAAAATACCCACACTCAGGCCAATTACAATGCCGATCACGACGAGAGCCAATTCTGATCGCGCGAATAGAAATCCGGTAGTACCAAAAGCAGCGAGAGCTCCGGAGAAGACCACGAGAGGACGGCGGCCAATTCGATCGGAGAGCCAGCCCGAAGGTAAAGTGACCAGGAACAATGCCAGTCCGAGTGCGGTAAAGATGTTCGCGACGAAGCGCTGGGCATAAGCCTCGGTCATATGCACCACATCGATCATATAGAACAGCATGAACGTATTAAGAGCAATGGAACCACCCCAAAACAAGGCGCGGTTCAGAAACCACCACTTGAAACCAGGATGGGCTTTCCAATCTATTAAGAAGGCTTTAATGATGTGTTCTTGTATAGGAATTCTAGATTCACGATCTTCAACAAACGGTTTTTCTCTCGACGAAAGCAGCGTGACGATCAGGGCGAGGATGTACACCCCTGCTGCGATGCCAACCGCGGCAAGCACCTGGTCATCCGCCACGAGCAGCCCGGCGACTCGTCGACCGACGACAAAGGCAAGGATATCGAAAGCTGCTTTTAATCCTGAAGCTGTCCCGCGCTGCCACCGGGGCACCTGATCCGGAATGAGCGCCTGCCATGGTCCCTGCACCGTATTCGAGGCTAATTGCAGGGCGAGCACACCCACAAGCAAGAGGGAAACGAATGGAGCGAGAGCCACCATGTAGAGTGACACCATCGCCAGGATTGTTCCTAGTACAAAATACGGCGCCCGGCGACCCCATGGCGAGCGGGTGCGATCGGATATTGAACCTATGATGGGCTGCCATAAAATGGCCACGAGGAGGCCGGCAGCAGTCGCCATTCCAAGGAACGTATTCTTGGCTTCTGGAACGAGTTCAAGCACCTTGTGACCAAGGACACTGGGTTCCAGGGTGTTTAACGTCATCCCGATGGCGAATGCGAAAAACGTGATGCCGACGAGCCTGTACCAGGCGACGCGTTGATCAGGAAATCCAGGGCTGCCTTTTATCAATCGTATGCCTCGACAGGAAATGATACCGGCTATGGATTATGGGCTGAAGGTCTCCCCGGGTTGGAGAACATGCGCTATTGCTGAAGTTTCTGCCATCACGCGCGCAGCCCAATCTTGTGGATCTTGCTTGATGAGGTCAAACGTGTTGTAGTGGACGGGAATGACATATCTGGGTTCGATCATTTTAACGGCCCGCAGGGCGTCGTCTGGTCCCATCGTGAAATTATCGCCGATGGGAAGCACTGCGAGGTCGATACCTTCTTCGCCAATCAGACGCATATCCCCGAACAGACCCGTATCACATGCGAGATAGATTTTCTCACCGGCAGGGGTGACCCACAAGAAGCCAGTCGGGTTGCCGCCATAGGTGCCATCTGGAAGCGCAGAACCATGGTGTGCAATGGTGAGTTTGAGGTAGCCAAATGGGTGCGGGTATCCACCGCCAATGTGTTGGGCGTGGGCTTTTAGCCCCTGATCTTGAAACCAGGAAGCGATCTCAAAGTTGCTGATCACAAGCGCGTTTGTGCGTCGGGCAATCTCGACGGCATCACCGATATGATCTCCATGACCATGCGATATAAGAATATAATCCGCCTGGACGTCCTCTGGCGCGATAGAGGCGACGGGGTTTTCTGAAAGGAACGGATCGATGAGCAGGTGTGTCTGGTCTACTTCAATTCCAATTGCCGCGTGGCCGAACCAGGTAAGCTTGTACGACATGGCGCCTCCTCGCTAGGGCGTTTTGACTTCCGGAGATAGGATCAGTATATGTTCAAATTCATAGTCGGGTCAAAATGAAAGAGCCACATTGCCCAATCTAATCGTGACGATCACGCAAGATTTCCGCAACCCCATAACCCGGTCCTTCTTGCCGATCACTGCGAGAATCTCGCCATTGATCGATCGACGTGGAGAGCTGGTTGCTAAAAGATAGCCAGTCGTCTACGAGAAGGATCAATCCTGTTTGATCGGGCGCCAGCGAATATTTTCCAAAGAAAGCTCGCAAAACGAGTGGATGGATGGGCCAGGAGCTAAGATCAACTCCCAGAGCAGTAGAGGAAAAACAGGGACCCAGAAGACGGCGCTCGCTTCTTGATCTGGAACCTGCAGGATACAGCTTTCCAAATTGAACCGGTCGGGTATTTCGAATTCGACGGTATGAAATCTTCAGCCGATAAAGGGGAGTCTGGACCCAAAGATGATCTTCCCGAGCGCGAGCGAAAGCGAAGCGCGGTCCGACGGCACTGTACGCCCAATAAAGAGCCGCCACGAGTCCACCGGCAAGCAGCCATCGATTGTGAGGGGCAAGTCTTGGGAGGAACTCGGTCGAATAAGTGAGGAACCACAATCCCAACATCGCGATCGAGATTGCAAAGGATTTGGTTCGATAGCGTGCAGCGGATCGCCCGTAGAGCGCAAGGGGAAATTTATCACCCTTTATTCGCTTGGTCATCGTCTTTCCTGCCGCGATTCACCCTTGCGAGTGGGAATCGTGAACCAGAATGTGCTCCCTCTTCCTATTTCACTTTCGACACCGATCTCCCCTCCAAAAAGTTCCACGAGGCGCTGCGTCACATAAAGGCCCAATCCCCAACCCGGTTCTTCTCGAACAGCAGGCTCATCAGAGCGAAAGAACTGTAAAAACAGTTTTGACCGGTCGGATTCAGAGAGACCGATGCCATTATCCTGCACGGAAACACGAACCGATTCGAGTTCAACCCGGGCAGAGATTTTGAGATCCCCGCCTTCAGGCGTGTATTTGTTGGCGTTGCTCAACAGGTTGGCAAGGATTTGAACAAGACGAGCGCGATCCGCGAGCAGCATCGGCATCCCGTCGGGTAAATTCAGCGTGAGTGTCTGGTGTTTCGCTTCAATTTGCGGACGCAAACTTAAGGTGGTTTCCATTACACAGTCCGCAAGAGCCACAGCGGTTATCTCTACTTTTAATCGACCGGTTTCGATGCGAGAGATATCCGCCAGATCGGATACCAGCGTGGACATGCGATCGACATTATCGTGAATAGTATCCAGGAATTTGATCTGCCGTTCGGTGACGGGTCCAACGGTACCTTGACGGATGAGATCGGCATATCCACGAATGGATGTTAGTGGGATTTTAAGTTCATGAGAGGCAACCGAGATGAATTGCGTTTTTGCCTTATCTGCCTGCTGCGCGGTGTAGTACAGCCGCGTGTTTTCGATCGCGACTGCTGCATGATCCGCAAGGCGCATCATGAATAGCTCCGCGTCTTGATCGAAAGGACGATCGATTAGGTGCACGCTTATGAGCGCAATCGTTTGATCATCTCTCCGAACAGGCGCGGTAATCTCGTTTTGTCGAGGCGCGCCGGTGCTTGATTGGACAAGGACTGTTCCCTCTTTGATGATGCGGTTTAGATGGGGTTGAATCGTGTCCGGAGCCGAGTCTTTCTCTTTCCCGGTCTGGACGCTCATCGTGGTTCCATCTTCCGAAAGGAGGGCAATCCACCCATCTTGTGCATTTGTGCCCCTTATGGCCCACTGAAGTGTGAGATCGAGCACAAGTTTTAAATCAAGCCCAGAGTTTAATTCACGATCGATTTGCTGGAGCATCTCCAGTTCGTCCACCCTCCGCCCTAGAGATTCGTCGGTTCGGGAAAATAATCGGGCATTGTCAATCGCAACAGCTGCTTGCGATGCGAATGCTGCGAGCATGTCTCTATCATCCGCGTCAAACACACCTTCGCGCACTTTATTATCAACGTAGATCACCCCGAGAATTTCGCCGCGTGCCTTAAGTGGTTGACAGAGAAGGGAACGCAACGCGAATCGAGTCACCGAATCCACGTTGGAATATCTCTCGTCTGTCTGGGCATTGGTGGCGACCACCCCTTCCCCCGTTTGAAGCACTTCCTCGATGACCGTTCGACTCACCTCCATGTCTTCGTGCATAAGCTTGACGTGCTCAAAATTCCTGGCAGCCATAATGTTGAGTTCTTCCGTCGTCTCATCGGCCAACACGAGAAATCCGCGTTCGGCTCCGGTGAGCTCAATGACGGCATCCATGACCTGGTTGATGACCTCGTCGATTTCCAGGGATGAACCAAGCATGCGCGAGACTTCATAGAGGGCCACAAGCCGGGCTTTCTCATCGCGGTGCTCTGCTGATGTGGAAATTCGATCCAGCAGCTCGCGTGCCCTGATGGCGAGAGGTTCCTCGCCTCCTTTCGCGACGTCCTGCAAGAAAATTTCTAGAGCGAGAGGGTCATCCATGCTATGGCGTGTCGGAGTCATAAGATCCCTACGACCCGGCATTTTCGGGCAGGTTTTTATAGAAAAAGCAGATTTCATTCATGAAACAACGGCTGCAATCCGGATTTCGAGCGTGGCAAATTTCCCGACCATGCCGGATGAGATTGAGGTGAAGATCATAGTAGGTTTCCGGCGCAAAGAGCGCTGTCAGGTGGGAATGCGCTTTCTCCACACTCATCTTCTCGGGCCTTAAACCGAGGCGTCCGGTCACCCGGTACACATGGGTGTCGACGGGGAATGCGGGTTGACCCAAGGAGAAAAGCAGGACGATGGCCGCGGTTTTTGGCCCGACACCCTTGATGCTTTGCAGCCACAGACTCGCATCGTCAACGGAAAGGTCGTTTAAAAAATCCAATTCGAGCTCCCCGCGCTCCCGGGTGATTTGTTTGAGGGCCTCTTGAATGCGTGGGCCCTTTTGATTGGCCAAACCTGCGGTCCGGATCGCCTCGATGATGTCCAATGAATCTCCATCTCGAACGGCTTCCCATGTTGGGAAGGCGGATCGAAGTGAGTCGAAGGCGCGGTCGCGGTTGGTATCGTTCGTGTTTTGGGAGAGGATGGTCGAGACAAGTTCGTCGACAGCGGGGAGGGGTGACCGCCACTCAGGCGCTCCGTAATTTGCGAGCAGCCTTGATCGAACCTCGTATGCACGCACATCGTAATCAGCCACAGAAAGATTATAGCAAGCATTCCACCTTGGACAGTGGTGAAATCAAGGTTTCAAAGGAGGTAAGTCTCAATCTTTGAGCGAGCGAACATCATTCAGCGTTGCAGAAAACAAGTGGGCGTATTAATCGCGCGCCATATGTGCAATGACGGCATCACCAAACTGTGAGGTGGAGAGCAGGGTGGCATCTTCCATCAACCTGTGGAAGTCATACGTCACTGTTTTGGCGCCGATGGCTCCTTTCATCCCCTGGACAATGAGGTCGGCGGCGGCCGTCCATCCCAGGTACCTCAGCATCATCTCGCCGCTGAGTATTACAGAACCAGGGTTGACCTTGTCTTGATCGGCGTATTTCGGTGCGGTACCGTGCGTGGCTTCAAAAATGGCGAGGCCGGTCGTGTAATTTATGTTTCCGCCGGGTGCGATTCCAATGCCGCCCACCTGCGCGGCGAGGGCATCAGAAAGATAATCTCCATTCAAGTTCATCGTAGCGATGACGTCAAATTCAGCCGCTCTGGTGATCGTTTGTTGGAAAACGATGTCTGCGATGGCATCTTTGATCAACAGTTTCCCCGAATCGAGCGCCTCTTTCTGTTCAGCATTAGCTTGATCTTCACCGCTTGATCCCTTGGTGCGCTCCCATTGTGCCCAAGTGTATACATCATCCCCAAACTCCGTTTCCGCAAGTTCGTAGCCCCAGTTCCGGAACGCTCCTTCGGTGAACTTCATGATGTTGCCCTTGTGCACGAGCGTGACGGAGCGGCGATTGTTATCGATCGCCCAAACAATTGCGGCGCGCACGAGGCGTTCGGTGCCTTCGCGCGAGACAGGTTTGATGCTGAAACCGGAAGATTCGGGGAATCGTATTTTTGCAAACTCCTCGGGAAGTGAATCGGCCAGCCAAGCTTGAAACGCTTTGTTTTCCTCCGCGCCGCATTCGAATTCAAGCCCGGTGTAGATATCTTCCGTGTTCTCACGGAAAATGACCATGTCCACGTCCTGGGGGCGTTTCACGGGAGATGGTACGCCGCTGAAATAGCGTACCGGTCTGAGACAGACATACAGGTCGAGCGCTTTTCGAAGTGCGACATTGAGTGAACGAATTCCACCTCCAACCGGCGTTGTAAGAGGGCCCTTGATACCGACGAAATACTCTTGAAAGGCCCCCACAGTCTCGTCTGGAAGCCACTCACCGAAGCTGTCAAAGGCTTTCTGCCCCGCAAAAACCTCCATCCAGGCAATCGCTTTCTGATTGCCGTAAGCGCCTTTAACGGCTGCGTCAAACACTCGAACGGAAGCTCTCCAAATGTCCGGTCCGGTACCATCACCGATGATGAACGGGATGATGGGGTGATCCGGGACGAAGAGTTTTCCTGCTCGGACCTCGATTTTTTCACCGTCAGGAGGTACAGAAAATGTTTGTGGGGTCATCTATAAGCTCTCTTCCGTGGTTGAATCAAAGGGTAGTGCATCGATTTGGGACAGCCGCGATTATAGCATGTCGGCCTACGGTAACATTATCAATTGAAAGAACCATCACCGTTCGGTCACAATATCATTTGACTTGGCATGTGGGCCATCGCCGGGTCGACTAAGATGTGTAGCCATATGGATGATTGCTATGCCATGCCCAGGCACTGGCGATGATTTGATGGATCTCCGGGAATGCCGGCTCCCAGCCCAGTTCCCGCCGGATTTTTTCGGAACTCGCGACCAGCCTGGATGCATCTCCCGGCCGGCGCGGCGCGTCGATTTCGTGGATTGGACGATTCGTCACCTCTCGGGCAGTATCGATGACTTCGCGAACTGAATAGCCAGCACCGTTCCCGATGTTGTAAACAAGCTGATCATGATCGCCCAATGCCTCAAGTGCAAGCAGGTGCGCGTCGATCAGGTCTGCGATGTGGATGTAGTCCCGGATACAGGTTCCGTCCGGGGTTGGATAGTCCGTTCCAAATACATGAATTTCCTCTCGCTGCTCCAGCGCGACCTGGAGGACGAGAGGGATCAGGTGACTCTCGGGTTGATGTGCTTCGCCGCGACCCGGATTGGCTCCAGCCGCATTGAAGTAGCGAAGCGCTGCAAACTTCAGCCCATGGACAACGCGGTACCAATTCAAGGTTTGTTCAATCATGAGCTTGGTCTGACCGTAGACATTGGTCGGACCAAGCGGAGCGTCCTCTGCGAGGGCCTCGTCATTGGATGCGTATACGGCTGCCGTCGAGGAGAGCACGAACCTGGGTATCTCGGCCTTGATGGCGGCGTCGATCAGATGAATCGATAAAACAAGGTTGTTGTTAAAGTATTTCCCCGGATCGCTCATGCTTTCGCCGGCCTCGATAAACGCAGCGAAGTGCATGATTGCATCGAACTGTTCCGAATTTAATATCGAACTCAGAGTCTCCTGATCCTCAAGACCGGCGTGCACAAAGTGGGCCTCTATTGGGATGGCCTCCTTGTGGCCGGTGATGAGCGAGTCGTACACGGTCACACGATGACCTGCCTCCAATAGCGCTGCTGCGGCAGCAGACCCGATGTATCCGGCCCCTCCTGTTATAAAAATATTCATCGTCTCTCCATGTCATGAGTGCTTGAAGTTTGAAATCGTCAAAGGAGCTGATGCTCAATCTAAGATTTCCAGCCCGGCAAGTGATGCGACGAGATGTTTCTCGCCGCTCTCGAATGAGATTGTGACCTCTTCGTCGTCTAAATCGAGTTGGGTGTTTATGACGATTCCTTCTCCGAAGGTGCCATGCTGCACGCGCATACCTACTTTAAAACGCGGCTCAACCGGGATCCGTTCGACAGGATCCCAACTGGTTTCGGCTTGATGGGTCCTGTTCTCCCATGAAAAACGATCCAGACGCACTCCTTCAACAAGATCAGGGGGTAGATCATCGATATACCTCGACGGCTCGGCGAGCGTCGATGGCCCCCCGATTCGTCTTCGGAAGGCACGCACGAGGATAAGCCGATCCATGGCCCTTGTCACGCCCACATAGAAAAGCCTGCGCTCCTCGGCCATCGCTTCGGGATCGTCGAATGAGCGTAAGTGAGGGAGCACACCATCGTCGAGACCGACGATGATCACATTCTTGAATTCAAGTCCCTTGGATGCATGAAGCGTGAGGAGTGTGGGTGCGTTTAATGTTTCTGTGAGCGTGTCTTGATCTGAGATTAGCGCCACATGTTCCAGGAATGTGGTGAGCCCCGCATCTGTGTACTCCTCGGCGACCGCACGCAATTCTTCAATGTTTTCCCATCGTTCTGCTCCCTCATCTGTGCCATCGACCAGATGGGCCTGGTAGTCGATGTCGTGCAACACCTTGCTTATGAGCTCGACCAGGGCAATTCGATGACGAATTTGAATCCATTCATCGAGGTGGCGTCCGAAATCAACGATCGATCTTAGCGCACGGACCTGGAGCCCCTCCGCGAGGGCGCTGCCTTGATCGCGGGAGAGTTCTAAAATAATGTCGTAGGGTTCGCGTCGACTTGACCTTGCGATCGCTAAAAGAAGCTCGATTGTCTTAGCGCCAATACCTCGAGGCGGGGTGTTTAATACCCTGAAGAGACTGACTTTGTCGGCGGGGTTATGCACGAGCCGCAAGTATGCGATGAGGTCTTTTACCTCGCGACGACCATAAAAACGCTGAGCCCCCACCAATCGATACGGAAGCCCCACTCGGAGAAAAGCTTCCTCAATAGCCCTCGATTGGGCGTTGGTGCGGTACATCACTGCACAGTCTCGGGGATCGCTGTCATCGATGAGCGTTAGCTTTGCGATTGTATCGATCACATACGATGCTTCATCGGCTTCATCGTAGGCCTCGTGGAGAACGATGGGTTCCCCGTCACCCCGCTCCGTGAACAGGCGCTTTTTCTCTCTTCCTTGGTTGCGATCGATCACAGCTGTTGCAACGTCAAGGATCGTCTGGGTTGATCGGTAGTTTTGTTCGAGAAGGATCGTGCGCGCGCCGGGATAATCTTCCTTGAAGCGCCCCACGTTTCGATAATCAGCGCCTCGCCAGCGGTATATCGATTGATCTGGATCTCCGACCACAAAGAGATCCGGAAGATCGCTCGCGAGCAATCGAAGGAGAGAATACTGCGCCATGTTCGTGTCTTGAAATTCATCAACGAGGATGTGGGGGTATTCTCGTTGGTAGCGCCGGCGAAGCTCTTCGTTCTGTTGAAGCAGGCGCACAACGTAAAAAAGAAGGTCGTCAAAATCAACGGCATTGTTGGCGATTAAGAGGGCTTGATAGCGTTCATAAACTCTTCGTGCGATCTCGTTGAAGTAGGTGTCGGCCGTGAAAGTTTCAACATCGATCAACTCGTTTTTAGCCCGCGATATCACGCCATGAACTTTGGACGGCGAGATCTGTTTCGGGTCGAGATGCATCTCCTTGATCA
The DNA here is from genome assembly GCA_964570595.1 of uncultured Anaerolineaceae bacterium. Taxonomy (GTDB): domain Bacteria; phylum Chloroflexota; class Anaerolineae; order Anaerolineales; family E44-bin32; genus E44-bin32. The sequence goes on from CAZMZL010000009.1 coordinate 22,003, forward strand.
CCTGGCGTGTGAGCGATCGCTGGTCGGCGTCATCGAAAATAACAAACTCCCTGGACACGGGGACATAAGCTGCCTCTCGCCGAAGCAGCATCGCGCAGGTGGCGTGGAAGGTCGACAGCCTTACGCCCCGGCTCCCAGCCCCCATTCCCTGAGAGTTTTCCAGAAGTCTCTGGACACGGGTGGCCATCTCGCGGGCAGCTTTGTTCGTAAATGTTACGGCCAGAATATTGCCGGGATCGGTTTTTAGTTCGCAAATGTGGAAAGCAATGCGGTGTGAAAGCACGCGCGTCTTTCCCGAACCCGGACCCGCCAGGACGAGCGTGGGACCGGGAGGCGCGGTGACGGCTTGACGTTGTTGGGGGTTGAGGTGTTCAAGGGTCTGCATCATTAATATGCCGTATGAGCGGAGGTCATTTTAATTGGAGGAGCCTAGGACGGCAAGATATCTCGGCGAGTGTGATGCTCCGGACGAACCAGCGGGCACGATGAAGGTCCTGCGGGTCAATGCGTGTGCGGACCGATATCCATGGTCTCCTCACCTCCCAACAGCCCCGCGAGGGGTTCGGCGTCGAGATTCATGACCTTGCAATCGGAAAAATAAGGGAAATCGAAGCGCACATCATCGCCGACTTTCTTCCCGGGAATTGGCAGCAGTCGTGCTGTGAGAGGTTTATGGTGCCGAAGACCCAACGCGCCAAGATCGATCAAGAGCGCCGCCATTGCATCCGGACTCACGTCGCCGGCCAGGGGAATCGTGTCCAATCCGGTTCCACACACGGTCGAGTAAAGCAAGAGATCATAGACAGAAAGGGTTCCCTGTGCAGCCCGGGTTGAGAGAACCGTGTCTTCTAGGACAGGCAGGAATAGCCCACAAAATCCGGTCCTCATGAAGAGCGCTTCATCCAGACAGTCGGCCAGAAACGCGATTGCCGCGAGCGAACCCGGCTGTCCTACACTTGTGGTTCCCATGGCTTCGATGGCGGTTCCAATGGAACGAAGATCTTCAGGATAAGGGGCGAGAGAGAAATCGACGCCGAGAAAGCGCACGGCGTGCTCCCGGCAGATCCGATCGGTAATTTGAGTCACGGTGGTGGCCTGATCTTCGATCCCTTGCACGATCCGGTCTCGGATATCGGCGGCGGTGGCGGCGTCGTGCGTAGCTGTTACAGCGAGGTCGGCCGCCTCGGTGGCGATCGCAAGCGAGGGTGTTCCTGTGCGGTGATACGCGGCGGGGAAAAACGGGACGCCCGAGGGGACATTCACAAGCGCGGCAAATCGCAGGTTTGTAAAGCCGTCCGGGGAGATGGAAGAGACTTTGTGGATGATCTCGGCACACGCGCGAGCCGCGGACAGGGAAAGTCCGCTTTCCGGATCCGCATAGATTGCCGAAGTGAAGATGTTCTGTGTCGCTGCAAGCATGGCGGGGATCGTAGAAAAACCATCGACATCATCGGGAAGGGTGGGTCCAACGGCGGCATAGTCAATTTCGTGCACGAACGCCTCGGCTTCCAAACTACGCGCCAGTTCCACGCGGTTCTCGGTCTGTACAGGGTTGGCCATCTCTGCTGGCGGGGGTGTTGCCAGGCGAATGGTTTGTACATCAAATCCCGCGTTGAACAGCGCCTCTCGACAGGCGTGGAGACATTTGGAAATAGCCATAATGACCTGGGGTTCAAAGGGCCACCCCGGGTCAATAAAACCAGTGAGCGCACGTATCTTCATGATCCTCCTCGCTGGCGGACAGTTTCGAACAGGAAAATAGCGGCCGCAATTCCGGCATTAAGTGAATCGATGTCCCCCGGCATCGGGATGCAGGATTGCCCGCTGCAAACGGACTGAATTGCTGGATCGATGCCTTGAGATTCGCTTCCAACAACCAGCCCGAAAGGTTCACGCCAATTGACTTCGTAGTACGGAACCCCCTGTCTTGAAGCCGTTGCCCAAAGTTTCAAGTTCGCAAGTCGCTCGCGAATCTCTCCGATTGTGATGGGGAAAATCGGTAGCCGGAGGTGTGCGCCCATCGCCCCGCGCAGGACCTTTGGATTGTATGCATCGACGGTGCCTTTTGTATAGAGCACAGCTTCGATGCCGGCGGCAAGCGCGGTTCTGAGGATTGTCCCGAAATTGCCGGGATCGGATAGGCGGTCTACGATTAGCGCCGAGGTTGTTGGTGTGAACCAGGCTGTTTCAAGCTGTGGAACAACCGCCAGTATGCTTGGGGGACTCTCGGTTGTGGAGCAGGCTGTCATGACCTTGTCTGAGACCACATGCAGGTCGGCTCCCAATCTCGCCAGCGAATTGAGGACAGACCGTTCCTCCCGTGAAATCGTCTCGAGGTGAAAGACGTAATTCACCGGTGTTTGGGTGAGGAGGATTTCGTTCATCAAGCGGCGACCTTCGAGGACAAATAGTCCCTCGGCTGCTCGCGCCTTCCGCATGGTTTGGAGAGCACGAACCCGTTTCACAAGCTGATTTGCAGTCGATGTGATCATGCGCAATGTCCTTGGTTCAAAAACCGAGCCAGCGTTTCTTGAAGGATTCTTGAAACACGACGACGCCCGGCATGTCGATGAGTGTGATCCGGATTTCTTTTAAGGAGGTTGAGTCATGGCTGATTAGATATTGATCAATTGCCTCGAGGATCACGTCGGCGCCGCGCTCTTTCGGAAAACCAAAGATACCGGTGGAAATTGCCGGGAGGGAGATGCTGGATAAATTCAATTGATCCGCCGATTCGAGAGCAGATTTTACTGCGGTATTAAGTTTTCCGTCTTCATCACCCTCCCCCCAAACTGGCCCAACCACGTGAATGACGTGTTTGCACGGCAGCTTCCCGGCGCTGGTGATCGCAGCCTCCCCGCTTGAGATCGGCCCATGTTCTTTCACCCACTGCGTACTCTCCTTTTGAATTGTGACGCCTCCTCGCCGAACGATGGCGCCGGCAACACCACCACCATGGACCAGCCGTGCGTTGGCCGCGTTGACGATCGCGTCGACGCGTTCTTCGGTGATATCGCCGTGCACCAGATGAATGGTCCTGTCGTGATCTGTGATGTATTCTGCAACCACGTTTCCCATCTCGCTTTGTCCCGTATCACGTTTGGTCGATTGTATCATCGGTTCATTGTGTAATTTTGGTTTGATTAACTTTTCAAGGGAAGTTTGAACGTCCCTGATTTTCGAGTGTCTAAGATTGGTCGAGTTGATTCATTGAAGCCTTGCCTGGAAAGAAAAAACCCGGAGGCGTTGCACTCCGGGTTTTTATGTGTTGGAATTGTTTTGTGGTGGCTAGCTTTTTGCGGCAGCCTTCGTCACTTCGGTAAATGACTTCGGATCACGGACGGCCATGTCGGCGAGCATTTTCCGATTGAGTTGAATGTCTGCCTGTTTTAACCCGTACATGAGCTTGCTGTAGGTTGTGCCGTTCTGGCGTGCAGCGGCATTGATGCGAGCAATCCATAAACGACGAAGATCACGTTTCCGAGTCCGACGATCTCTATAGGAGTACCATAGGCTCTTCAACATGGCTTCGTTGGCTCGACGGAAGAGATTGTTACGTGTGCCGTACATCCCTTTGGTGAGCTTTAATACTTTTTTATGTCGTCTGCGGGTTATTGTCCCGCCTTTAACTCGTGTCACGTTTCACACTCCTGTGATCCCCTGGGCGCCGATGTCTCAAGAACACCCGTTGCATGCACCCAACAGTCACGACAATATCGTGGCTTACTTGGAAGCTCCACCCGACCTTGCGTTAGGGTTGGCCTTATATTTCTTCATATAGGGGGCAAGTCGTTTGACGCGTTTCTGGATACCGGTCCCTTTTACGGGCACCATTTCATCAAACTTGTACTTCGTGCGCTTGCTTTTCTTGCGACGCAGATGGCTTTTGCCGCCTTTTGTTCGAACGAGTTTGCCTGACCCGGTGAGACGGAAGCGCTTGGCGGTCGCTTTATGGGTCTTCAGCTTGTACTTCCCTTTTTTCTTCGCTTTCTTTGCCACAGCTAACTCCTGATGCCTTCATCTTGTGCCATGATGATCGTTTTGCTTGAGTCAATCCCGCGGACGGTCCAACTGTCCGCGAGGTCGTCTTTCCGATCTTCGATTTTTATCCGACCGAAGGCTTAATTTGTCTTCAGCGGCGCCAGCGTCATGAGCATGGTGCGCCCCTCCATCATTGGGGCTTGCTCGATGGTGCCCAGGTCCGATAATTCCTCTGCGATTTGCCTGAGGTCCTCGAGCGCAATCTCCGGGTATTGAATTTCACGCCCACGAAATCGGACCCTTACTCGTACCTTCTTGCCTTCCTGCAGCCATCGCCGCGCGTTACGTACCTTGAAAGAGCGGTGATGGGGTGAAGTCTTGGGTCGCAGCCGGACTTCTTTTATTTCAACTTTGGTCTGGGCTCTCCGGGCTTCGCGATCTTTTTTCGCCTTTTCATAGAGAAATTTTCCATAGTCGAGCACTCTACATACAGGCGGATCGGAGTTCGGGGCTACTTCGACCAAGTCGAGGTTGGCCCCTCTTGCGATATCCTGTGCTTCTTCGATGGGAACCACGCCAACATTGTTCCCGTCGGGGCCGATGAGGCGCACTTCGCGAGCGCGGATGTCCGAGTTTATTCTAAATTCTGATGAGCTGATCTTGCACTCCTCCTGCTTGTGGGAAAAAGCCAGAATACCCTGTAGTTTACTGCAGGGATGAATGATGGCCAGTGGCACGGGGGCGGCTGCCCCCATAAAGGCTTTTTCCTTGGAAGACGCCCCGCAGTTTACTCCGGGGTTCTTCGCGGCACTTCGACCGCTCGACACAAAAACGAGCGGTCTTGAGACGGCCGGATGATACCATGAGACTCAAGGAATCGTCAATCAACAGCAGCCTGGATCGGCGGACCCCGTATGGGCCGCGCCTCCCCAAGCGGATGCCACATGGGCTGACTGCATATGACTCTGGCGGTCGTTTCTGTGCGCTTTCCGGCATGGACGGGGTTTACCGGGCTATGCATCCCCTCGCGCGCCTCCGTTTGGCTCATCCCGGCGCGACTGCTCCTTCTGCCGACCCCACATACGCATCCGTGATTTGCGGCGTGATGTTTCTGGCGGGATGCTCAAGTGCTGTGGGCGCCTTTATGCCCACGTCGGTGCGCAAACGTCGCCGCGCCAGAAGCGGCGTGCCGACATTGACGCCGCGGGGCGGCAGCGTGCCGGGGGGACCCCAATAGCCGGCATTGCCCAGCAGCCAGGTTTCGAGCGTAACGCGATCGACTCCCAGGGGGGCGAGCACGCTGTCTACGGCACGCAGCAGCAGCTCGGCATAGGCGGCGCGGTCGTAGGGGACAGCCCCCTCGATCATCTCCCAGGCGAGTGCTTTTTCGGGGCCGGGCACCAACAGGAAATTCAATCGTTCGCCGGGATGCAGTTCTACGCCGTTTGATGCGAGCTGCTGGGCCACGCGGGCGGCTGCTGTGCGAACGGTATATTCCTCGGGACGGCGGGAGAGACGGTTTGTGACCACGAGCTGCCGGGTGGGCACCTCGCCGGCGCGCAGGTCGCGCAGTCGTTCTCCAGCGAATGCGATGGCCTGCGGGATGGCGGCGCGAAAGCCGGCGGCGTCACGACCGTCGGCGAGAATTTCGAGCATCCCAAGCTGGGTCGCCTTAATGAACTCGGGTGTGTCCCGGCGCCGTGCTTCGATGCCTCGGACTTTGAGTGATCCGTCCTCGTACGCGCCGAAGTAGCGGTTGGCGACCGCCACGCGCGGTTCGGTGCGTGAGGGGAGGAACGCCAGCCAGCGGTAGATCCCCTCCAGCCCGATCTGCAAGCCGGTCTTCTGGTGGATCTCATCCAGCAGCGTCTCGTAGTCGGGGCGGTTTACGGCGCCGGGTTTGTAAATCCAGAGGCCGTCCACGTAGATGTGCAGCACTCGGAACCCGCGCGCCTCGACCAGTTCCTTGGTCTGGAGCAACGCCTCGCGCCCGTAGGCGTTCACCGCTTCGTGGGCCTCGATGCGTCCGAAGCGGGCGTTTTTGTAGCCGAGGTAGCCAAAGCAGGTGACGAGCAGCCATTTGTGCGCTGAGTATCGCCGGCGGTAGGCCTCCACCCGGGGATCATCCTGCGGCAGTTCGCGCATGAGGGATTTATAGCGGCCGCGCTTTTCAAGCAGCGGCGCCAGCGTCTCGGGTACGAGGCCCTGGCGATGACGGCAGATGTGGGTCTCCAGTTCGGGGATCCTCTCGCCTTCACAACAGCTTGATCCAACAGTTTCGGGGGATACGTTGAAGTTGACCATGATGCTGGGATACATTGCGGTGAAGTCGAGTTCGGCTACGTGCTCATGAAGACCCGCGATGGGGGTGTAGACCAGACCACCCTTGTCGGCTGTCAGCAGGTCGTTCCCTGTTTTGAGTGTCTCGGGCTCGCGTTTTTGCCAGGGGACGAGCACCCCGCGCCGCAGAGCCGTGGCGACTTGCATGGCGCTGATGCCTGTGCCAGTCGAAACGCGCGCCACGGTTTGTGGTGGGAGGCCGGTGAGACGGGCAATTTCGAGGATGCCGTCGATGCCGTAATCGTTGGCGAGGAATGCGTTCTGGCGGTCGAGGTGCCAACGTCCGTAAAGCAGGTGTTGTTCGTTGCGGAAGACGACGCGCCCGTAAGAGAAATAGGAGGAGGCCGATTTGCGCAGCACGCGCCGGGCGCCATCGCGGTTGAGCTGCAGGGGAATGCCGTAATGCCGGGCGAGTTCGAGCAGACGGGGCAGGATGTAATTGTCGCCGTAGGTGCTTATGAGCACGTCGGGATCGTAATGCTCGATCAGGTGTTTCACGCCGAGCACGAGTTGGCGGCTGTGCGCGCGCGGAAAACGCAGGATTTGACCTTCGATTTCTACAAGGAGATCGCCGCGATGGCCGCGCGACGGATCGCGCATCTCGCCTTCCAGCCGCAGCGTCATCGTGCGCAGGGGAGGAAGCGCGTAGTCGATCTCCCAGGGGGAGTCGAGCGCTTCGATGCGGCGTATGCGACCGTCCTGTTGGTCCACGGCGCAATACGCCAGCGGAAATATTTTCCGCGCCAGCGCGTAGCGCTGCGGCAGGGGGATATCGGCGTCGTAATAGGTCAGGTGAGGGTGTTCGCTCGACACCTGCCGGAACAGTCGCGGCAGCGCGCCGGGGATTTGCACGCCAACCTCGAGCACTTCCTGGGGGCGGTCCAGGAATAGGTCGAGGCGTTCCGTGCGCTTCAGGGAGACGGGCGAGCGGCGAGCCCGAAGCTTCCGGCAGACAGCACGGAGTTCCTCGCTTGGCCCCTGCACATAGAAGGCCGGCGTGAAGTTGTCTCGCAATTGGTGGACACCTCCATCGGCGTCGATCATCCAGACGGTCATGCCGTCCTTGGATGGATAGGCATCGAACAGCCAGGCAAAGTGCGTGGTCATGTTGGGGTGTCTGGAGGCGGCGTTTGGATGCTGCGAAGAACGTCGATCTCCTGGCGGAGGCGCAGGACCTGTTTGTGCTGCTCGACGAGCATGGCCAACAGCATGATCTCGAAGGGCAGCAGGTGTGAGGCGTACGCTGCGGCCGCCAGATGCCGGCGCGAGGAGCC
>CAZMZL010000010.1:0-28996 GCA_964570595.1 uncultured Anaerolineaceae bacterium
AACCTCATCTGGATTCAAGTTTCCCTCCCGAGCACGGGAGGCCTTGTCATTGATCTCGCGTTCGATTGCGAGCAAAGATAGCTGATCTGCATCCCGGATCACAGGCACGATGAGGCCCTTCTCCCCAAGTGAAACCGCCATCCCAATATTTACCTCCTGGTGCAGGAGCACGCCTTCATCGCTCCAGGAGGCATTGACGATGGGCACATGCTTAAGTGCAACCACGGATGCCGCCAGGAAATATGCGCTGTAGGTCAGATTCACACCATCACGAGCGAAGATCTCCTTATTCCTCAATCGATGCGCCACGACCCGGCTGAAATCCACCTCCATCACCGTGGTCACATGCGGGCTTGTGTGCACCGATCGGACCATGTGATCTGCGATGGACTTTCTCACGGCAGTATGAGGGATCACCGTCCCCGGCTTTCCCATCATCGGAGTTTTTCCCTCCACGCCGAAGACCTCTTCTGAAGGTCGGAACAATTCGCCCGAAGCCGGCTGTTCCCAGGGCAGAGGCGGTTCCTCCCGCTTCAGGTAGGCGATTACATCTTTCTTGGTGATTCGCCCGCCCTGCCCCGTGCCCGGCACGTGCGATAAATCGACATTTCGATCCGCTGCAATTCGGGCGACGACGGGGGAAATAAAACCGAGGTCGTTCGAGCGACCCACGCTTTTGGGAACCGCCCTCTCCGTTTTGATGGGAACGGTGGGAACCGCCTCCGCCATCGGAAGCCCCACATCCGCCCCATCCGGCAACGCCTCGCCCTTTTCTCCGATGAAGGCCAGCAGTGCGCCCGCCCGGACGGTCTCGCCTTCCGGAACATAGACCTTCAGCAGGTCGCCCGAAGCCGGCGATGGAATTTCAGTGTCCACCTTATCGGTGTTGATCTCGAGGAGCGCTTCAAATTCTTCGATTGCATCTCCCTCCCCCTTAAGCCATTTTGTCACCGTACCTTCGACCACGGATTCACCCAACTGGGGCATGATGACTTCGGTTCCCATAACCTTCTCCGTTCTTTACACTCGCGCCCCCGTCGGCTGCCATCATGCTGATATGATGGCCGCCGTCCGGGCATTAATATGCCGCCAAGTCTCTCATGCTTGCAGCGATTTTCTCGGTATTAAGCATAAACCAGTCCTGCAGTGGATGGCTGTAGGGCATCGCCGGCACATCTGGACCGGCCAGCCGCCGTACGGGAGCATCAAGATCCGTGAACGCCTGCTCGGCAATGATGGCGGCGATTTCGGCGCCATAGCCCCCGGTGAGGTTATCCTCATATACGATGAGCGCTTTGCCCGTCTTCCTCACAGAACCAAGCACGGTCTCTTTGTCCAGAGGAAGCAGCGTACGTAGATCTACGACTTCCACATCGATCCCTTCATCCGCCAGGATCGCGGCTGCCTGAAGGCAGTAATGATGCATCATCCCGTAGGCAAACACACTCAAATCCTCCCCGGAGCGCGAGATCCTTGCACGGGATAAGGGGACAAGGACCTCTTCATCATCCGGAACTTCTCCCCGGATGAGTCGATATCCCTTCTTGGGTTCGAAATAGATGACCGGGTTTGGATCTCTCACCGCGGATTTCAACAACCCTTTTGCATCATAGGGATTCGAGGGGACGACGACCTTCAAACCGGGAACATGTGCGAAAAAAGATTCGACCGATTGGGAGTGATATAAACCGCCTCCGATCCCGCCCCCATAGGGCGCCCGTATGACCATCGGCACACTCCATTCGCCGTTCGAACGGTAGCACATCTTCGCCGCTTCATTCACGATCTGGTTGAAGGCGGGATGAATAAAATCAGCAAATTGGATCTCACAGATCGGTCGCATGCCGTAGAGCGCGGCTCCGATGCCCACGCCGACGATGGAGAGCTCCGCCAGAGGCGAATCGATGATGCGCTCACCACCGAATTTCTCAAACAGACCCTGGGTGGCTCGAAAAACACCTCCACGCGCACCGACATCCTCCCCCACGATGAAAACGTTCTCATCGCGAGCCAACTCCTCTTCCATCGCCTGCCGAATACCTTCGATGAGGGTGATTTCAGCCATGCCTGATGTCCTCCACGTACACAGGGTACATGGCTTCGGCAACCTCGGGATACGGGGCAGCTTCAGCGTGCTCCACAGCGTCATCAACCTCGGCTATGGCTTGTTCGTTCAAATGGTCAAGCTCGGTCTGACCGATGACCTTGCTGTTGAGGAGATGTGCGCCAAAGACGGGAAGTGGATCGCTCGCTTTCATCATCTCAACTTCCTCTCGTGTCCTATAGCTGCGATCGTCATCATCGGAGGAGTGCGGGGTCATGCGGCTGACTCTCACCTCGATCAGCGTGGGACCCTCGCCCTTGCGGGCACGTGCCGCAGCATCTGAAACTGCATCGTGGACGACGATGGGATCCAGCCCATCCACGCTCAGGCCAGGCAATCCGAGCCCGTGAGCTTTCTCCGCGACGTTCTCCACTGCCATCTGCCTCTCCTGCGGGACAGAAATGGCGTAAACGTTGTTTTCGACCATGAAGATTACCGGTAGTTTATGGATGGCAGCCCAGTTCACCCCCTCATACCACTCACCCTGGGAGGTCGAACCCTCGCCGATGCTGGTCAACACGACCGCATCGTCGCCGCGCATCTTTATCGCCAGACCGATGCCGGAGGCATGCGATGTTTGGGTAGCTACAGGGGATGAATGACTCACAATATTCGCACTTTTTAAACTCCAATGGTTGGGCATCTGACGCGCACCCGAGGTCGTCTCGCCCTTCTTTCCAAAGAGGCTGAGCATGTACTCCACCGCTGTAAAATCAAAAGCGATCATCAAGGCAAGATCACGGTAGTACGGCACGATCCAATCCACCCCTCGCTGCAAAGCGAAAGCGGCCCCAGCTTGAGCCGCTTCCTGACCTATTCCCGAGATGTGAAATGCGATTTTCCCTTGACGATGAAGGACCCAGGCGCGTTCATCAAGACGTCGAGCCAGAAGCATCGCCCAGTACATATCTTTAAGCGTCGCTTTTGCTAAGGCCATGACCAGCCTCCGAATGCATCATTTCACAAACAGATCGATAGCTGGGTAGAGCCGGATGCCCACCCATCATCGCAGATCAATCCATATCTCAATCATCGAACCTCGGCGCACGATCCTGGGATTTCTTGAAGTTCGTGTGTCGCAGTTGGGATATTTAATAACCTGCGATAGGATGAGATGCAAGGACAATATCTGGACGCTTGATGGATGAAGGAACCCATCCTCCCGGCGCTCTGCCTGTTGGCTCCGTAGAGTATAATCCTAACCGAACAGGTCCGAAATCTCAATGGCTATGGACTGCACCATCCTTGGTTCGCAATCTCTCGCGAAAGCGCAGTCATCATGATGATGTAGACCCTGGCGCCGTCTGCTGGTAGCCATCATTCCATCGGTCACGTGAGGGGAGTAGAAAGTATGCCCGAAAAGGATATTCGGAACTCGGATTTTGATGAGGAGACGCTCGATCCGAAAAGCTGGGGCGAGGTTCGGGAGCTCGGTCATCGCATGGTAGATGACATGGTGACCTATCTTGCGGAAGTGCGGGAGCGGTCGGTCTGGAAACCAATTCCGAAGGATATCAAAGCGCATTTCGATGAGCCCCTTCCTCAAGAACCGCTCAATTCGTCGGAGGTTTATGACGAATTCCTCAAGTTCATTCAGCCCTATCCCATGGGAAACATCCATCCTCGATTCTGGGGTTGGGTCATCGGGACCGGGACGGCAACGGGGATGTTTGCGGAGATGCTCGCCGCGGGCATGAACCCCAATGTCGGGGGTGGCGACCACATCGCCAATTATGTTGAAGCGCAAGTGATTCAGTGGTTTGTTGAAGCGTTTGGCTTTCCACCCAGCTCGAGCGGGATCCTTGTGAGCGGGGGTTCTATGGCAAACCTCGTTGGTCTGACCGTTGCCCGGAATACGAAAGCAGGCTTCGATATCCGGGCAGAAGGTGTGCATCACGCTCCTTCACCGTTGACGATCTATGGATCCAAGGAGACACACAGCTCCGTACAGAAAGCGGTCGAACTCCTGGGCTTAGGTGACAGGGCGTTCCGAAGAATCCCCGTGAACGATTCCTTCCAGATCGACATTGAAAAACTTGAAACTGCGATCGCTGAGGATCGTACAAAGGGGCTTCAACCCATTTGCATCATCGGCAACGCAGGGACGGTGAATACGGGCGCCGTAGACGATTTAGATGCCCTCGCGGAAATCAGTTTGAGGGAAAATCTCTGGTATCACATCGACGGCGCCTTTGGATCGCTCGCGGCGTTATCCCCCGAGCTTCGCACCCGTGTGGATGGCCTGGAGCGCGCCGATTCGTTGGCTTTCGATCTCCATAAGTGGATGTACATGCCCTTCGAAATCGGTTGTGCGCTCGTACGTGAGGAGGATGCACATCGAAAGTCGTTCTCGCTTTCCGTCGACTACCTTGAGCACAACGAGCGCGGGGTAGGCGCGGGGGCGCGTTGGTTCAGCGACTATGGCGTTCAGCTTTCACGTGGGTTTCGAGCGTTAAAAGCCTGGATGTCCATCAAGGAATATGGGATTCGCAAATATGGTCGGCTGATCAAACAGAATGTTGAGCAAGCAACCTATTTGAGCGAATTAATCGATACATCCGAAAACCTGGAACGTCTCTCACCGACCTCGCTCAACATTGTTTGTTTCCGATATATCGCTGACGAAGTGGATGAGTTTCTTCTCAACGCCATCAACCGGGAAATCCTTCTGCGGCTGCATGAGAGCGGCGTGGCGGTCCCCTCCTACACCACACTCAAAGGGAAATATGCCCTCCGTGTGGCGATCACCAACCATCGAAGTCGACGTAGTGACTTCGACATTCTCGTGGACGAGATTGAGAACATTGGGCAAGCCATCATCGAGGAGAAGAAATCGGCTTAAGCGCCCACCCGGGGTGAGCAGGGGGGAAACCCCTGACGATCCTCATGAGATCCCGGAATTGGCACACGCCCCGGGATCATTCCTGCGTCTCCAGCCTTTCGCGCACGATCTCCGCAACATCTCGGATTTCAACCATCTCTGGTGCAGACTTGGCCGCATCCTCCAGCATAATCATGCAGAACGGGCATGCAACCGCGAGCGTGTTTGCCCCGGCCTCGATCACTTCGTTGATCCGCGCTGTGCTGACCCTGCGCTCGCCGGCTTCCTCCTCTTTCCACACCTGTGCGCCGCCGGCGCCACAGCAGAACGAGTTCTTGCGAGAACGCGGCAGTTCGTCCACATGCATTTCTCCCGCCTGCAGAACAACCCGCGGGGCTTCAAACACATTATTCTGCCGCCCGAGATAGCAAGGGTCATGAAATGCCAATGACATCGGTCCATCGGCGTTGTCCACGACGATTTTTCCGGTCTGGATGAGTTCTTCTAACAACTGGGTATGATGGATGACTTCATAATTCCCGCCGAAGGCGGGGTACTCATTCAAGAGGGTATGCAGGCAATGTGGACAGGACGTCACGATGCGTCGAGGGTTCACGCGATTCAACATCTCGACGTTCGCAACAGCCAGTTCCTGGAATAAATATTCATTCCCGGAGCGGCGTGCGGAATCCCCGGTGCAGCGCTCATCAGATCCGAGCACAGCAAAATTGACCTCCGCTTGAATGAGAATCTCGGCAAAGTCGCGCGCAGATTTCTGCGCTCGGGGATCCGTCGAGGGAGCACATCCTACCCACCACAGCAATTCGGGATCAGGCTTTTCGGCTACGGTTGGAACCTGGAGGCCTTCTGCCCAGACCATGCGTTTTTCAGGAGGTATATTCCAAGGGTTTGCCGAACGCTCCATCCCTCGGAAGGCAGATTGGAGTTCTTCTGGAAATGCGTTCTCCATCAAAACAAGATGCCGGCGAATCTCAAGGATGTCACGCATAGGTTCGTTCCCAACCGGACACACCTCGACACAGGCGCCACAGGTGGTGCAACCCCAGACCGCCTCCTCAGGCAAGGCGAAATCAACCATCGTGACGCGGCTTGCCTCACCTCGGGCGAGTTTCGCTCCTTCACGGTTGAGGAAATAGCGTTTGTTGATTTCCAGCGCAGCGGGAGAGAGAACTTTTCCGGTGGCGTATGCCGGGCAAGCAGTTTGACAGCGATTGCACATAATGCATGCATACGCATCAAGCAGCCCCTTCCAGGAAAGGTGTTCGATCTTCGAGACTCCGAATTGCTCGACGCTCTCATCATCAAAATCGAGCGCCTCTAACTCGCCGATGGAGCGGCGATCAGGTTGAAGGAGGTCGTTCACCGGAGCGATGAAGAGATGGACATGTTTTGAAAAAAGAAAATAGGGCAGGAACAAGAGGATGCCGCCGATGGCGAGCCACCAGAAGATATGCACCCCTGCTTCCATCGCACTTGCTGGCCAACTTACCCATAAACGGCTCACGTGAGAAGCAAACGGCTGCCATACATCCACCCCGCGAAGCGCCAACTGAAAGCTCTCTCCTAAAAACCGTGCACCGACATGCACGAGGATGAAGGCCCCCACGATGGCTGAGTCTCGGCGAATGTCTCGTCGAACGTTCGACAAAAGAGGCGTGCGCTCACGGATTTGTAAATCCATATCGCGCAGGAGAAACCGGCGCGCCAGCAACATCGTCATCCCCACGAGTACGCTGACGCTGAATATGTCCGTAAATGCCCGGTAAACCTTCCCCGTCATCCCGCTTCCCAGGATTTCATACCCGGGGAGAAAGCCCCAAAGCACATCCCCAATATTGACGAGAAGGTAGAAGACAAAACCCCACGCCACCATTGCGTGGAAGAGCCCGACCCACCTCCGGTCGCGAAAGACAGATCGCAAGGAGATTGCCCTCACAACAACACCCGGCAACCGGCTGGGGATGCGGCTGAGGTCGGGTGAACCGACGCCCCTCCGGATCGTGCGAATTATTCGGCGCAAACCCAAGCCGGCGAGTGAGAGGGAGGATCCGAGAAGAAGAACGAACAAGATCCTCTCTAAAGTGGATAAGATTGCGCTCCTCCATAGGCGAAGAAGCCCGGGAACGAGGCTGAGCCCGGACTTCAGGGAGTGTTATATTAAGACAGAGTCTATCACATGGTCCAACGACGGCATGGTGTGGAAAATAATTAGGGGCGTTCAATCAACCTATGGAGGCGAAGAGCTGTATGGATCTTTTTCAGGCGGCTCTTGCTGAAATCGGCTCATCAATGCTGGGCGGGACAACGCTGACGGCGAGGAACGATTCGACATCACGGAAAGCCTTCTCATACTCCGAAAGAAGTTCACGATTCGAACCTTTATACCGCCGGAGGGTCTGCTTCGCACATGCGACGCACCCCTTCATGGCGCGATAGGAATCGGTTTCACAATTCAGACATCCATCCAGTCTGATCATCATGAGAGAAAAAGCCAGTCGCTCAGTATGATCCTCTGGCAGCCGGTTGACACGATCCACCAATCCCCCCCATTCTGCGTCACGTGCGTTTTTTAACTGACCGACTACATGCGGAGGAAAGAGTAGCTCATTGTCTGCATACATAAGGGAGAAACTCCTGAAATCGTTCTAATGGCTGGCTTGTGCGTACTCAGCCATTATTGTAGATTCATGCGGAGTCGCAAGGGCATGGTACTTTTGTACCCCCTGCATATGGGCTTCCACCAGGTTTCGCGCCCTGGTATGTGCGCCTTCTACGCCCCGCCCGAACCGTAGAGTTCCGCATCGGTCGGCGTTTCACCCGTCGGGTCGAAGACGTATACCCAGGTCCCTTCATGGGCGAAGTTAAAGAACCATTCAGCGTCCGCCGGTGAGATGTTTACGCAACCATGTGAGCGGGGATAACCATATCCATTATGCCAATAAGCCCCGTGGATGGCGCGGGATTCGTCATAGTAGAGGATCCAGGGGACATCCTCCAGGTAGTAATAGTCGGAGCGGTCGGCCGCGAAGGCGCCCTGCATCGGGTCATTCTCGTATTTCGAATAAACCTGAAAAACGCCCGGCTGTGTCCACCAGCCGGCCAACCCGCTTGAAACCAGCGTAGCGTACACCATCTCACCGTTTTCGTACGCGGCCATCGTCTGCTCGTACAGGTTGATCGAGATCCAGCGATCCTCCTGGACCCCCTCGGGCTGCACCAGGTCTGGGAATACAATCCCGAGTGAATGATCATCCACCCAATCGTTCGGGCCGACTTTGTACCAGGTCCAGTTGCCGACTTCCTCAATAGCAAATACTGTGACCACATCGAAACGATTGAGCCAGCGTCCCGTGAAAGGTTGGTCCAGCCCCGGACCCGCCCGTGTCTCATTCCTCGTAAGCACCCAGGCAAAGGGTTTATCCGGCGTTTGCGTAAACCCCATCCCCTGGAATGTAGGAAGGTTGAGTGGCGACACGCCGCTGCTGCGCACGTAGATGCCCGGGGCAATCATGTAAACTTTCTTGCCATCGTCATTCTTGAATTGCTCGATCCACGAGAAGAAAACAAAACCCGGCTCGACCGTTCTGTAGGGATCTTTCTTCGCGAAGGCGTCATCGAGGCTCGTGTAAAGCGGGGTTCCCTTCTTGCTTTTCGAGCGGATATAAGCGAAGGGGACATCACCCAATTCTGGATCGATTCTTGACAGAGGTAGAGGCCGCTGTGGATCGATCCCCGCGAGAGCGCGTTCGACGACGTCATCCCTTGAGCCCTGATCGGAGCACAATCCAGGGTATCTCAACTGCAGGCGCTGCGGGCAGATCGGCGCAGCGCCGACCTCCGTGGATTGATTCTCTTGACCGGCTGAAGCTGTGCCGACACTCAGCAGCAGGATACCCAAAGCCAGGAAGCTACCCATCAGGATGGATCGCATATTTGAAAACTCCAACATCTTTCTCGTAATTTGTATTATATCCAGCCATCCTCGTATTGTCACCGCCCTTACCCATATCCATATTTACGAGCAGTATCCCGGATACTATCGGTATCCGGGATACAACAAAAAGGGTCGGTTTTCGGGTTCAGGAATGTGCGACGACCTCAGCCTGGATACGCTCGATCAGCGAATCGACCTGCATCGAGCCGAGATCCTCTTCCGAACGCAACCGGACGGATACGGCTCCCGCTTCGATCTCTCGATCGCCGATGACGAGCATAAAGGGAATTTTCTGCATCTGAGCATCGCGTATCTTGGCATTCATTCGCTCTCCGCGGTCATCCACTTCCACGCGCACGCCCGCTTCTTTCATCGCCCCGGCCACTTCACGAGCATACTCAGCGTGCCGGTCAGCGATGGGTATGAGCACGGCCTGAACAGGCGCAAGCCACACGGGAAATGCGCCGGCATGATGCTCGATGAGCACGCCCATGAAACGCTCCATCGAACCCAACAAGGCTCGGTGAATCATGTAGGGTCGATGTTCCTCCCCGTCCTCACCGACGTAGGCCAAATTGAAGCGCTCCGGCAAGGTGAAATCGAATTGGATCGTGCTGAGCTGCCATTCCCTTCCAAGCGCATCCTTGACTTTAATGTCAATTTTCGGGCCGTAGAACACCGCCTCGCCCTCATCAACGATGTAGGGAATCCCCTCACGCTCGAGAGACTGACGCAGGGCTTCCGTCGGCGCTTCCCACGCCTCTGGATCCCCGGCTGCCTTCTCGGGATTGCGTGTGGAGAGGTAAGCCTGGAAGTTTTCAAATCCAAAGGCGCGCAGGATGTTGAGGCTGAAATTGAGGACCTGGTCGATCTCCTCCGGCATCTGATCGGGACGGCAGAAGAGATGTGCATCGTCCTGGGTGAATCCCCGGACCCGCAGCAACCCATGCAGCACTCCGCTGCGTTCATATCGGTAAACCGTCCCCCACTCGGCGAATCGAAGCGGCAGATCGCGATAGGAGCGCGTGCGGCTGTTGAAAATCTGGACATGAAAAGGACAGTTCATTGGTTTTAGATAATACTGCTGCCCTTCGATGTCCAACGGCGAGTACATGGCGTCCTGATACCAATCGAGGTGACCGCTCGTCTCCCACAGACTGGCTTTGCCGATGTGAGGGGAGTAGACGAAATCGTATCCACCCTTTTCATGCTCATCACGGCAGAAATCTTCTGCCAGTTTCCGCACCATACCGCCTTTCGGGTGCCAGAGGATCAACCCGGGACCGACCGCTTCATTTACGCTGTAGAGGTCCAGTTCTTTACCCACCCGGCGATGGTCGCGCTTCTTCGCCTCGTCGAGCCTCCACAAGTATTGTTCGAGGTCATCCGCCGTCTCCCAGGCGGTACCATAGATGCGCTGGAGCATGGGGCGGGTTTCATCGCCTCGCCAATATGCCCCGGCGACGTTCAGCAGCTTGATCGCATCCGGATTCACTTTCCCCGTATTGGCCACGTGAGGGCCTCGACACAAATCCGTGAATGTATCCTGCGTATAGATCGATATCTCAGGCTTCTCTTCGGTCGGCTCGCCATATTCATCCAGGCCTCCGGCGTCGAGGCCGTCGATAAGCTCGATCTTGTAGGGCTGATCCGCGAAGAGATCACGTGCTTCTTTCGCCGAAAGAACCTCGCGCGTAAACTCGAAGTTTCCAGCGAGGATTTCACGCATCCTCTTCTCGATGCTCTCCAGGTCTTCCGGCGTGAGGGAACGGGGGAGGTCGAAATCGTAGTAAAAACCCTCCGCAATGGGCGGTCCAATCGCCACCTTGGCCTCATCGGGTTCGAACATCTCTGTAACGGCCTGCGCCATGACATGCGCGGTCGAGTGCCGGATACGATAAAGATCTGATTCGAGGTAGCTCTCGCTCTTTCCACCTGCCATCCTGCACCTCCTTAGATACAAAACTCCCGCCCTTCTGGGGCAGGAGCAGTCGCTCTCACGGTTCCACCCAGATTGACCGCTACATCGTAGATGCACAGCAGTCATCTCTGTCAGCCGCTAACGGGGCTGAGCCGTTCACCATACTTGGTCCGTATCGAACCTTTCCGGGTCACGCTCGCGGGTGGTTTTCGTCCATCCATGTCTGATGGGGATTCTCAATCGTGGACCCCCACTCCCTGTCAGGGCTGCGATGGACTACTCGTCCCGGTCAAAGCGTTTCGCGTCTTGTTTTATTGGTCACATTATAAAGGCGCTTTCTTCAGAGTCAACCATCATCCACATCACACGGGAACAATTCTTGAAATTCCGGCGTCTTTACTAAAGACGACCCATAGAGGAGAACGATCATGATGCGAAAGTCAGGTTTTCTATTGTGGCTAGCCTGTGTTGCGCTGCTGACCACTGCTGGTTGCCAGTCCGTCGATGGATCCAGAACGCCCACGCTGGATGGCTCAAGTTGGGAGCTGTATACATACCGAAAAACCAAACCCATCGAAGGAACCACCATCACAGCAGAATTCGCGGACGGAGAGATTCGAGGGACCGCGGGATGTAATTCCTACTTCGGCTCTTACGCAACAGATGGAGCAAAGATCGAATTCGGAGGGCTCGGTTGGACCGCCATGGCCTGCCTTGACCCGCCAGGTGTAATGGAGCAAGAAACCCTCGTCATGGATTTTTTTATGAACGCTGAGAGATTTGAACTCGAGGATGATCGCCTTACCATCTATCGTGCCGATGGCGAGGCGCTGACATTTGACCGTTCGAATTGACGCACCCCAGGGGTATCCTGGATACGGGGGGTATCCAGGATACCCCAGCACGCTTTACATAACACAGCAATCGTACAAGACGAACGAGGCAGGTAAAGGCCTGCCCCGTTGATTATTCCCTCGAACAAGTATCTGTCGGTGTTACTCTTGTGAACTCATCTGTTCGACCTCGAAAGCCCTCTTCGTTCCGGGCAGGAGGCCATAGATCAAGATCAAGCCGTTGATGAACAACGTGGTTGAGACAGCCTCCCAAGGAGTCCCGCCGAGCATCGAGAAGAGCGCGAAAATAATATTCAGCGTCGAGAGCGCGACGACAAAGAGCCAGCCCTCTTCATCTACGTTCCAGAGCATGCGAGCGACCCAGATCCAGATTGCAGCCATAAGGCCCCAAAGCAGCGCGCCGAACAAGTCAAACGTGAAGAAGCTGAAAAGCCCGAGAGGACCGCTGATGGGCCACAAATGCAGCAGCTGAAGCGTGTTGATGATGGCCATCACAGCGGCAATTCCGGCAAAGATCGCAAGTAAAGTTACACCGACGGGTCGTTTCTTCATGAATATCCTCCTAAAGATCGATATGATATTGGGATGTTGGTATTGTACCGCTTATTTCTCGCCGTTCACTTTGTTAGATGCAGCGGCATGAACAAAGTGACACACGGATGGGTCGATCCCAACGAAATATTTTCCATTCGCACATCCTGATGGGAAACAGGACAGATCACGCATGGCGCCGTCCGCGATCCTCGTGGGTGAAATGAAATTTTCCCATGCGGAAACAGATCCCTCCACATGGGAAAATAGCTGGACATTCTCATGCCCAAGAAAAGATGAATGGGTCCGTTAATTAAACTTCAGCGCCCAAGTCGGCTGCGGTTGCCGTAACCACCCCCCGCATAGGAGCCGAGGTCGATGACGAGCATCACGCCTACCAGCAGCCACTCAAACACAGTGAGCCCTCCCGGCGCAACGATGACGTACATCAATAACGTCCAGGGCAGGAAGATGATGCCCAGGATGGGGATGATGAAGTTGCCAAAGACCAGATTCCAGCGCAGTGGCTGGACGAGCCACCAAATAATCGCTGCAAAACGGGGTCCCAGGAACACCAGGATCGTAAAGAAACAACACATTTGATTCCCTCCTCAATTTGACGACGATACCACCTGCGTAAATATAACACCGAATTCTGATGAACGCCTCCCGAAAAGGGGGGCATTACAGAGTTGAAAAACCGCCCGACTCGGATGGCATTTCATTTTGAATTTATGACTGGTACCGAAATAATTGGCTTCCCATGCGGAACCCTTTTAAGATGAATAACGATACAATCACACGTACATTTCTTGCGATGTGGTTGCCGTAGAGACGCAGCCTGCTGCGTCTCTACGGTCTTCCGCATACCTTCTCCTGCCTCCAAAGCAGTGTGACAGCCAGGAAGCAGTCTGATGAACCAGCAGTGTTGGACAATCCCCTGCTGCGATTATGCCTGCGGTGCGCCCTCATCCGTCGATGGCGCTGGCTCCACGGGTGCAGCCGTCTTCTCGATCGTTTGCGGTTCGGAACCATATCCGGGGATCTTATCTCTGTTGCCCCAGGCGCCGCCACCGTGCATGGCGATATCAGCCACAAGACCCAAACCGAGTAAGAGCCAATCAAGACCATAAATCCCTGTCAATGGGCTCCACACGATGAGATACATCAGCGTGGTCCACGGAAGAAAGATGATGCCTAAAATTGGCAGGATGACGGTGTTGAAAGCGAAACTGAAGCGCAGCGGGTTGATGAGCCACCACACAAAGATGGCAGTCCTCGGTCCGATCAGCACAAGCGTCGTGAAAATACAGCACATATTCTCCTCCTCGAGAATGAATTAGGAATGGTAAACAAGTATACACGCATAACACTTAAACCTCTTAACCTGTTCTCAATAAATGGAAACAGCGAGGCTTCAATATGAAAAGAGATCTCTTGGATCAAACTCGCAACCGTACGAGCTCCATTAATTTACCTTCGTTTGAGATTTACGGCTCTGAAGGTAAAGACTCTTCGGGTGAAGTAAAACGCGATCGACGTCGAATTCGATACGCATCACTTATTAATACAAACCCGCCCAAAAGGGCCCATACACTCGCAGCGATGTAGACGAACGTTCCCTGCTCCAGCGGCTCCACGATCAAGAGCACGCCCAGGACGATCTCAAAGAGACCGAGGAAAAAGCTCGTCCATGACCACCGACGACTTTCGCCCAATTCAGTTCTGAAACCCCCCAAGATATGCAGAAACCCGGTCAGAACGATCATGACCCCGAGGACAGCAAACATGATCTCCTCGGCAATATATTCACCCGTGACGGATCGACCCAGCATGGACATGCCGGCAAAAACACCGACAACTCCAGCGAGCAGAGGCAATCCCCGAGCTCGTCTTCCACTCGCACCGAACCGCAAGCTTACGACCCCGCTCGCCAGCCAATACATGCCCATAAAGTTCGCCAGGATCGGACGGGTCTTATCCTGTTGAAAGATGAGAGCTATCCCAAGCGTTAACGCAAATAACCCGCGCAGCAGTGTGACGAAAACAATGATCTTACTTCGGTCCATGGTCTGCACCCTCGAACGCCGCGGATCACCCGGACAATTTCTGCGGAATCGGGAACATCCAACCTGAGCCTGATATTTCCCAGTTGCTGAAATTCCGGGAGACCGTTCTGGCTCCACATCAACCTGTGGGTTTTGAGGCTATGAACTTATTGAACGCCTTTCTCACGATGTCCGCGTGAGTCGGGTAGGCTACGATCGTCTCAGAAAAATCTTTTGGCGTCAGGTTCTTCTTTATCGCAAGTGTAATGAGTTGGATCCACTCCCCGGCTTGTGCACCGATCGCATCCGCGCCTACGATCCGATCGTTTTTGTCGAGAACGACTTTTAGAAATCCCTCGGTCTTTCCCTCGGTAATGAAGCGGTCGATGGTCGCCTCCACTTTGATGACCTGGACATCCCCGAGGTCCTCCCGTGCCTGCGCCTCATTTAAACCCACATGAGCGATTTCGGGGGAGGTAAAGATGGCCCAGGGGAGCACCGACAGATCATTGACCACATGGTTTCCCCCCAGGATGTTCTCGACGCATACCCCGGCCTGATACCCGGCGACATGTGTAAACTTCGCCCTCGTCGCAACATCCCCGCAGGCATAGATGTTCTCGGCGGTGGTCTGGAGGTACTCGTTTGTCTGGATGCCATGCTGATCATCGTACACCACGCCGGCCCGTTCCAATCCCAATCCGGCCACGTTCGGCGCACGCCCGAGCGCGACGAAGATGGCTCTCGCCGTGATGGTTTTATTTCCTTCCTTTTGTTCGATGTAAATACGTGTCCGGCCATCGTCCAGCGCTTCACAGACGTCGATCTCGGCATTGGTAAATATTTGCATCCCTTCGCGCTTGAAAATATCCGTGATCAGATCCCCGACCTCCTCATCGACCACACTCAACATACGGGGTTTGCGATCGATGATCGATACGTCACAGCCGAAGCGCGTCAGCGCCTGACCCAATTCCGCCGCGATCACGCCGCCGCCCAGAAAGACGATCCCCTGAGGCATCTCGCTCCTCTCCCAGAAATTCTCGTTGTTCATAAAGATCATTTTTTGCGAGCCCTTTTTCTTGGCTTGCCTCGGTGATGACCCCGTACAGATGATGGCATGCTCGGTGTGGAGCGTGTCGCCTCCAATTTCGATCTCATGTGCGTTGAGAAAGCGGGCGCCGGATTCATGTACAATGACATCCACGCCCGAATCCTTGTCTACGAGCGGCCACTCATTAAGGTAAATGTCATTAACGACCTGATTGACATGTTCCATGACATCGGCGAATTCAAGCCCGTCCTCCACATCCACGCGAGGCAGTCCCAGATCGGGAGCATGCTTCATCTCATGAAATAGCCGTGCGCTGTTGATGAACGTCTTGCTGGGGATGCAGCCATAATGGGTACAATCCCCCCCGATCTTGTTCTTCTCTAACAATGCCACCTTCGCCCCACGCCCCTTGGCTACGAGTGCGGCTTTCAAACCTCCAGAGCCTGCCCCAATCACAACGATGTCATATGGCTTCATTTAAATCTCCCCGACCAAGTTTCAGATTTGGGCTTAAGCGTATCACAACAGATCGATACTTTCCTCAAGGAAGAAGCCCCTATCAAGCAGCCATGAATCTTCCAGGGTAAAAGCCTGGATAGGGATTACAACCCCACCTCCCGTTTGCCATCCCACCCATCAGCAGGTCGATGGATCCCGCTTTCCCTTAAAAAAACTGTTCCTGGAATCATGGATAGAAAAAACCGCCGGTATGGTTCCGGCGGTTCAGGTTCCAATGGTGGGCGGTATTGGACTCGAACCAACGACCTTTGCGATGTCAACGCAACGCTCTAACCAACTGAGCTAACCGCCCATGGATGACTTCGATTATAAAAGGTGCCGATTGAAACTGCAATGGTTCCCCCGCCGCATGCCAGCCCCTCTGTCTTCCAGGAACAGGTGCAACATCGTCTTAGCTGGCGGATGAGGATATAGGATCAGCAATCCTCGAGATCGTCAAATTGCCTCGTCCTTTTTTTCGCACCGCGAACGCACAAGACGGCGGCACTTTCAACCAGCGTAGGACCACCCCAGATCGGGGAGCGAAAGCGTATCGCCGGCTTCGCCCGGCTTACTGACCCCGGCGCCAACGACCACACCCACGACGATGTCGTGATCCCCTCCCGTATCGACGATTTGCAGGACCTTACATTCGACGTAGGCCGCGGATCCATCGAGTACCGGAGAACCGGTTTCAGGAGCCGGTCTGAATGCCGCCTCTTTCATCTTATCGGGATTCTTGGATCGGCCTTTCATGAACGGCTTGATCGCTTCGACATCTTCCTTGTTGAAGATGTTTACGCAGAAAACGCCGCTCTTTTCGATGAGCGCATGGGTGTAGCAAGTCTTCTGCAATCCCAGCGCAATCTGTCGTGGCTCAAATGAAGTCTGCATCACCCAGTTCGCCACCATGGCGTTTTCGTCGTCTTCCAAGCGAGAACTGATGGCGTAAAACCCATAGGGCATCATCCTCAAGGCATCCTTGATGGGATCGTCACTCATAATCTGCTCTCCTATCATCAAATCGGATCGTTCCCGGAGATTTTTTCCATCCCCATGACGATGTGGCCGTTTTGTATCTACATTCTATCGCGACTCGGATATTCAAGGTCCCTGCAGTCAATCTGCCCACTGACACAGGGATACGTCCATCGACGGAGGGTGACCCAAAAGCCGTGCTCCAGCCCGGCTGTGATGCCATCGTAAATCCCCTCGCTTTTTGTGAAGCAAGGCCCCAGTGAAGAACTCCGCAGTGAGCTGCAGGGCATCTTCCAAGGAAAAAGCCGGGGGTTGCCACCCTCTTGCCATTCATTCCTGCAGCAAGCAACAGGGTATTCTGGCTTTTTCCCATAATGCATCGACCAGCGCAACGAACGAGCCTATCGTGATGACCGGGCAGATCCAACCTTTCAGATTCAGGTCACCTTCTTATCGTTGGAAAAACCACGTCCGCAGGCATACCGGGTTTGAGCATTCGATCAGGATCCTGCACCGATAGTTCAATAGCAAAGACGGTTGTGCGTCGTTCCTCCTCTGTTTGGACATTTCTTGGTGTGAATTCAGCCTCATCCGCAATTGAGATCACAATTGCGCTGAAGATCAAATCAGGAAAACTATCCACAGACACCTCCGCCCCATCCCCGATCGACACCCGACCATATTGATCCTCAGGGATGTAGACCGTGATCTTCAGATCATCGAGTTGACCGATGATCATCGCGTCCTCGCCCGGGAGGACAATTTCACCTACTTCAACGTTGTGGGTCAGGATGGTGCCGTCCACGGAGGAGAGGACCAGGTATTTGTCCAACTGGAGGTCAATATTGGCAAGCTGAACTTCTGCATCTGCCTCGGCAAGCTCGAGCTGAGCCAGGGCATTATCAACGTTCGCAATTGCCAATTCTAGTTGAGCAGGATCGGGTCCGTTTTTCCATTTCTCCCACTGTGCCTGCGAATCCGCAACGGCCGCTTCTGCCAGCGCGACCTCTGCATCGAGGATCTCCTGCTGCACTTCCGTGGGATGTCCGGTGTACCAATTATAGCTTCGCAGTGCGGCATCATACCTCTGCTGCGCGGCCGCATAGGCTTTGTAGGCCGAGGCTTTTCCAGCATCCTCACTCCGACTTCCGGGTGTGCTGTCATACTTGCTTTTCGCGTTTTTCAGAGCCTTCTCAGCGATGGTCAGCTCCGCACGCGCGTTCTTGATCGTCGTCGCACTCGCTCGCTGGCCCTCCTGCTGGTTATTCCGGTACTTTTCAGATTCCTCCAGCGCATCCGTGGCCTGCGCCAAGGCCAACCTAGCTTGAGCCGCGATGATGGGCCAATCAGCCTCTAAGTCGCTGATGGCTTGCTCTGCTGTGAGAAGCTGCAACTTTGCTCCAGTGATGGCTTGCTTTCCCACAGCTATAAGGCGTCCTCTTTCAGCCTGAAGAAATTCGTCGTCCAGACGATAGAGTTCATCATCGACCCCCACCCGGTCACCTTTTTCAGCGAAGACTTCAGCGACGCGCCCACCCACCTCCGATGAAACGACCACTTCATCCGCCTCGACGATGCCCGAAGCCTTTAGCGCTTCCCCCTCACCCCTGACATCGCACCCGGTGACGCCGAGAGCGGTCAGCGCCATCATACCCAATAGGATTATGTTCTTCGTCGTGCTCATAACTACCTCCTGGATTAAGAACTCCCCCTGCACTTCCGGGATTTTTCAAGGGTTTACGAAAACAACATCGCATCCCACTGCATGGTGCCTCACTTCATCGATGCGATGAAAACATCCTCCAGTGACGGTTCGATCACGACGCCTGATCCGGGGTCCAACCCGGACCGCTGGAGTTCGGCGCGGATCTCGCTCTGCTTGCGGTTCATATCCGTTGCTACGACATGAACCCGCGAGCCATACAACTCGACCTCACTGAGGTCCAGACGTCCTTCTGCATGTGCGTTCCGAAGCACCTTGACAGCTGAAACGGCATTCTCGGTGGTTAGCTCAAGCACCTCGCCCTTCATAAATTGATCTCTCAACTCATCGGGCGTGCCGGTTGCGATGATCTTCCCTCGTCGGATGAACGCCAGCCTGTGGCAGTGTTCTGCTTCATCCATGTAGTGGGTGGTCACAAAAACGGTGACCCCTTGAGCCACCAGGATGTACAAAAGCTCCCAGAAATCCCGGCGTGAGACGGGATCAACACCCGCAGTAGGTTCATCGAGAAAGAGCACCTGAGGTTCATGCAAAAACGCCGCACTCAGCGCCAATCGCTGTCGCCAACCCCCTGAGAGTTCCTTCGTCTTCGTCTTCTCACGTCCCTGCAGACCCGCCATTTCGAGAGCGATGGACATCCGCTCGACGAGACCTGCATTCTTCAGGCCGTACGCAGTTCCATGAAAACGCAGGTTTTGTTCAACCGTCAAGTCGTTGTAAAGGCTGAACTTCTGGGACATATAACCCACGCGTGGGCGGATTTGCTCGGGATGATCGTTTACGCTTATTCCAAGGATTTCCATTTCGCCTTCTGTCGGTTGGAGCAGTCCCAACAACAGACGAATCGTGGTGGTCTTCCCGGACCCATTGGGACCGAGAAAACCAAAGATCTCTCCCCGGTTTATGGTGAAATCGATCCCCGCCACGGCGGGGAAATCACCAAATTCCTTCACAAGGTTGCTCGCGATCACGGTGGGCTTGTTTTTATCCATCCCAAATTCCCTAGCTAAGCGCCCGGCGAACATAGCGCATCGAAATGATCCCGATCATGGCGCCAATGACGGTTAATGTTAAGACCTGAGGCCAGAGCACGGTAAGATCACTCGCCTTGAGCAAGATGCCCCGCATAATGCCCAGCCACTGATGTGCGGGGATGAAATTCGCCACGAACTGAATGACTGGCGGCATGGACTCAACAGGAGCGGCGTACCCGGTGAACATGAAGTCCGCCATGCCCACCAAAAGGACCAGCAGAAAAGCCTGGTGCTGCGTCTTGGCGATGACCGATATCACCATGCCTTTGGTTAATTCCACGGCGATATAAAAAATCGCCAGCGTCAGGAGCAGGATCAGCGATCCTCGGACCGGGACGTTAAAGAACACATTCACCATCCCGAGCATAAGCAGGAATTGGCAGAAGCCGATGATCATAACTGGGAAAGCCTTGCCAAGAATAAGTTCCATGGTCGAGTAGGGCATCACCAGGAGCTGCTCCAGCGTACCGAGTTCCCGCTCCCTCGTGAATGACAGCGCCGCGAACAGCATCACCGTGAATTCCAACATCAATCCCATCTCGGCCGGCGTGGTGTACAAAGCCTCGCTTAACGTCTCATTGAACCAGACGCGCAGACTGGGGATGAATCCCTCGAATTCACCTGGATCCAGATTGAGACGCTCCAGGGTGATCCGTTCTCCAAGTTCACCCGCCACGCCTTCGACCGCCCGGAGAGCTTCCCTCGCCGGTACGCTCTCGGCGCCGTTCAGGATGATGGACAGGCTCACACTTCCCGACACAATCTGATCTCCATAACCTGGCGGGATCATCACGGCGATACTGATATTCCCGCGATCCATGGATGCGCGGATTTCATCTTCGTCGTCAACGAACTCCGCATCCGCAAAGGTACCCGTGTTCTCGAGCGCAACGATAAAAGCACGGCTGGCGGCGCTGCGATCACGGTCCAGGACCATCATCGGAAGGTTCGCAATCGGCCTTGAGGTCGCCCACCCGACGAGGATCAGCTCGAGCGCTCCCCCGAAGAGCATGAAAGCCGGCAGCCACCAATCATTCCTCAGGTGAATAAACTCTTTCATGGAGAGGGAGGAGATTCTGCGAAAATTCATACTGGCCTTACCCAAGCTTCTTCTTAAAGAAGATGGCTGCAATACCGGTAAAACTCAGCCCGAGCAGGAGCAGCATCAGTACATACGGCCAGAGTACCTCCATGCCCACACCAGGAAGGAAGACGCCCCTTGCAATGTAGGCATAGTGCGTTCCAGGCAATCCCATTGCTTCCATTCGCATAATGTCGGGCATGGCCACAATCGGAAAGAAAATTCCAGTGAGAAAGAAACCCGGAAAAAAGATCAATAAAAACGACAACGCCAACGCCGTCGCCTGGGTCTTCATGAACACACCGATCAATACGCCCATACTGAGAATCGAAAAAAGAAAGATCGCGGAGAGGATGAAGAAGAGCAGAAAGTTACCGTTAAACGGAATCTTAAACCAGAGCATCGCCATGATCGGGATCATGATCACGTTGATGAGACCAACGAGAATGTAAGGGATCATCTTTCCAAGCAGCAGATCGGTCCTGCCGATGGGAGAGACCATGAGCTGTTCCATGGTGCCGTGCTCATGTTCCTGGGCGAGCGTGAGTGCAACACTAAGCGCCGGGAATCCTAGCACCAGAGAAATCAATCCCGGGATCATATCCACGCGCGACTTCAATCCAGGGTTGTACCATGCTCGCACTCGCAGATCGATAGGCCGCAGAGATTCGACCGACAACCCCATCGCCCCGATTTGATCTGCAAGCACAATGCCGATAAACTGCTCCGCCCTCGACATGATGTGATCCACCGCAAACGCCCCGCCTGCCGGCTCGGTGCCATCGATGATGATTTGCACAGACAGCTTCTTAAGCGCTTCGAGGTCGTCCGCGAAGGTGGGGGCAAGGATCACGGCGGCCTTAATTTCTTCCCGCATGAGCAGATCGTTGATTTCTTCGAACGAACGGGCCATGGCGTATAGTTCGAGATCGTCGCCGGCTGTGATCTGCTGGATGAATCTCCGGGAGGTCGGGCTTCGATCATAATCGAGCACGGCGATGGGAACATTTGTAATATCCACCGTCAGGGCATAGGCCATCAGCAGAAAAAGAATTGTGGGCGTGAATAGGACCAGAATGAGCGTCGCTCGATCACGCAAGATATGCGTGAACTCTTTGCGAGTAATTGCACGCAGGTGACGGGGGGACATCCTAGCTCTCGCGCTCCTCTTTCTTTTGTTCGGCATCCATGTGTGTGATCAAGGAGAGGAAGGCTTCTTCCATGCGTATCGGCGCACGTCGCAATCCCCGGTAGGCCACATGGTTCTCAACCAATGCATGCTCAAGGCTCGCCAGCCGTTTCTCTTCCGAATCTACAAGAATATGCAGCGCTTCGCCGTAGGTTTGAATTTCAATCACACCCTCCCCGTCCTTAAGGATCTCCTTTGCACGCCGCCAATCCGCTGACTTTAACTCGATCAATTCCCCATCCACCAGGCTGCGGATATTCTTTGGTGTGTCGCACACCATCATCGCCCCCGCATACATCAGCCCGACCCTCGAACAGCGATCGGCTTCATCCATATAGGGTGTGCTCACGACGATGGTCGTACCGCCAAGGTATAACTCTGTGAGGATGTCCCAAAACTCGCGCCGCGAGATGGGATCAACGCCGGTGGTTGGTTCGTCCAGCAGCAGGAGCGGTGGTTCGTGGATGAGCGTGCAAGCGAGGGCAAGCTTCTTCTTCATCCCGCCAGATAATTGGGATGCTCGCCGACCGGTAAACTCCGTCAACCCGGCGAAATCAAGCAGGCGTTCCATTCTCGGTTGGATTGCAGACGGCTCGACATCGTACAACTCTGAGAAAAACTGGAGGTTCTCCGCAACGGTGAGTTCACCATAGAGGTTGAATTCCTGCGCCATGTAGCCCACCCGGGCCTTGATTGACTCCGACTCGGTTTTTAAGTCGAAGCCGGTGACCGTCGCTGATCCTTTGGTGATATACAACAGCCCGGCCAGCAGCCGGAGCGCAGTCGTCTTACCGGCGCCATCCGGCCCCACAAGACCGAAGAGTTCACCGGGTTGAACCTCGAGATCGAGGGAATCCACAGCACGAGTTCGCTTGAAGTCGCGGGTCAACTCTTTCGTCGCGATGATGGGATTCGGTGCGGACATGCGACGTTATTGCCGCTTGGCAACCCGGATCAGCCAGAGCACGAGCAAGGCAGTCAGCGCAGGTTCGATGGAGATGGCCAGGATGGTGATCGCCTGGCTAAATCCAAGCTTCGGAAGCAGCACCCACTCCAGCACGCCCACGAGAACGGTTGCGATGACGGCGACTGCGTAATCCCCCTTTACGCCGATCGGGCGATCGTCCTTCCAGATCTTCCCGGCGACAAAGCCCATCAGCAGTCCGATGGAAACCATCACCCCAGCAACAATCAGGATTTCCATTTCTATTCCTCCTTAAGCATATTCGGCTGGAAATCGACCTCCGCAACTTCGGAGATTGGCGACTCGTTTACGCACCCGCAATCTCCACCTGGGATAAACTTGAATGGGCTCCTGCTCTAACGCTTTTCGTGTTTCCATGCGGCCCACATCGATCAGCCGATCCGCCTGGGAATAATCCCAGAAAGGGATGTCAGCGGGAGCATCCAACCGCAAGATGCGCAGTTCGACCCCCTGCTTTCCTGACCATGCGATTTCCGATGTGGTCTGCCTCGCCACCATAAGAGATATGGCATATGCGCTAATCCCCATAATCCCGCGAGCGTCATTCAATGCGCCCATGGCATTGCCCACATCAATCCCCACGATCTGCGTCGCCCCGCGTGCGATCGCGGCCCTCAGCGGCAGCTTCGAATAGATGCCCCCATCGAGATAGCGCTTTCCGGCTACCTCCCATGGCGGAAAATAGGGAGGGAGGGCCGTGCTTGCCATAGCGCCATCCAGAAGTTGATCGTTCTCGTCGTCTCCAAAAACCCGCATATTTCCCGATTCCATCTCCACTGCAGCCACAAACGCCCGTACATCTGAAATCGCGCCAAGCTGACCAAAAGTATCCACGTCTTGTGGCAAGACGTGTTTGAGGAACGCCGCCAGCAGAGCGTTTTCGATAAGGCTGTCCCCGCCCCGGACAAAATTTCGAATGGCTGTGAAGGCCGTGGGAACACCAATTTCTCCTGCCCCCGCCTGACGCCAGAGTTCCTGAATTGTGAGGGCGCCCGCGCGGGTGGGATCGTGCGCAAGATTGATGGCGTTCAAAGCCCCGGCCGATGAACCCACCACCATCTCGGGCTTTATCCCATGCTCGAGAAGTACCTCGAGTGCCCCGGCTTGTATGGCGCCAAAATTGGCGGCGCCGCTCAGAACGTATGTGATCATCTCTTAGGACTCATGCTTTACCCCTCATCCGCGTATCGAAGCGCGACGACGGTCATCTGCTCCGCCAGGGCGGCGAAATCCTCCGGTGTTCCGTCGACCCGGTAACCGATCAGACGCGGCAGTTCGTTGGCCGCACGTGGGTACCGCCGGGCATAATCGAGCAGTTCGCGTTCGGATTCGTCTCGGCTCAACGGAATGGCGTTCGCCGAATATCTCGATCCAGCGATGTCGATCGCCACGGTAGAATTTGCGCGTACGTTTCTCAGCCAATCCGATTTATCTCCCCACGCCGAGACGACATAGATCGTACCGGAAGCTTTATCCCAACGGACGACTTCGAGCACATTTCGTCTTAATTTTCCGGTCTTCCTTCCTCTATGCTCCAATAACAGAAAACGGGAGCCCATCAGCCTTCCCAGATGGAGCCGGTAAATGATGATTGGGAGCCGATAGAAATATCTCCGGATACCTTTCGGTCGAGACACATCGCGTATTCGCTCAGGCATCTGGCACCCTCAATTCAATCGCACCCTCCGGACACTGAAGTACACAAGCGCCGCAGGCGATGCAGCGTTCACCATGATGAAATTTCACGATACGTTCATCGTAATCCGGTATCCAACAACCTATGGGGCAAACCTCGTAACACTGCCATACACCCTTGCATGCCTCCGGATCGAAATGGATTTCAAGGCGGCGAAGCGTGCGCATCAACTCGACGTGCTCGAGAATGGCTTTCCGCATCGATGGGCGTTCGCTCACCCCTACCTCCAACCCGCCAGAACAGGGACCAGGAAATATGCGGCGAGCAGCACAGAACCCACCAGAGCCTCGGGGATCCAATTCGCTTGTTCGCCGCGCATCAAGGGAGACATACCCTGCAGTTCGGCCGCGGTAAATACGGACAACGCCGTAATCCCCAAAACGCGGTTGAATAAGTCATCTGCGGGGACAGGATCGAGGAGCACGGTGTATATCAGCATGCCGAGAAGTGCGATGATGGTCAGGGGGATGCTCTTCTCGAGACCGTCCCGGCCCGGGAGCCAGGGCATCGTCACCGCGTAGAACAAACCCAATCCAGCCAATGCCATCATAACGGCCCAAAAACCATCACGCCAGAATATCGCCACGGGGATGAGGATGAGCAAGCCGTAAAAGCCGAGTGTGACCGAGAGCATCTCCAGGCGATCCTTGAGCGGAAAACCCACACTGCGGGCTGCATTGGTCTTCTTCCTCCCCGCTGCAAGGTACGCGGGAATGTCGCTGGCATACACCGGACCCCAGTGCACGCCCCATCCGGTCTCCTCACGGATGCGCCAGCCATCGACCCCGTTCGCACACAATTGCGGCAGGATTAGCGCACGGTGTTTCACAAATCGGTCCACGCCGCTCGTGCGCACAGCTTCGATGACCCGGTCAGCGGTAAAGAAGCCGCCCCCCGCCGCACACCAAACATTGATGCCTTTCGAATCCGCCACCAAAATCCATGCGTCCAGTGATCCCTCGATCGCTCGTACCAGCCGTCGGACGGTGATTTCGAAGTTGCCGGTCACGAGCACGGGCGAGCTTTGATCAGGGTTCCCCACCCGGTATAAACTTGGCCTAACTTTCGGATAAGGGGGGATGATGCGAAAGAACAAACTCCAAATGTCCAACAGGATTGTTCGTATCGTCCTGTGATGGGTGAGTTGCTCGACTTCCAGAACAGCATCCCCGCTCGCGCTCCCCACATGGAGAGGTCGTGCGAGCCACAATTGAAGAGAGCCTCCCAGCGCCGACCCCGCGCATTCCGATATGAAACCCGATCGCTTCAGTTCGTCCGGGAAAGCCTCCAGCGGATGGGTCGTCGTACGGGTCAGCAGCCAGGTCAACACGCGCAGTGGAAAACGGAAGAGACGATAGGCAAGTCTCTTGAGAAGTCCATCGGGGATGGCCTCGTCGATGATGGCGATCGCTCCCCCGGGCTTGAGAAGTCCATCGATTTCGGCGAGCACGAAGGAGCGGCTTTCCACCGTCATCTCGCTGAAAACCAGGCTGCCGATCACGAGGTCGAACGACTCGGGTTCGAACCGATCGCCGATGAGAGAGGCGTCCATCAGCTTCAAACTCACCCTTTTCCCGAGATCGGCCCCGGCGATGCGGTCCTCCGCAATCGCGAGCATCGCGGGGGCGCGGTCGATCGCTGTGACCCGCGCGCCCGATTCTGAAGCCGCTATGGTGAGCGCGCCTGTGCCGCATCCGATCTCGAGGATGGTCATGCCCGGGGAGACGAATCGAGAAACAAGCGCCTCGTGCAGCACCGTCAACCGCCCCAACGTGAGCAGCCGGATGCCACGATCGTAAACCTCCGGTCTTGTCTCGAGCCACTTCATGAAGACGGTAGCCATCAGCGATCCCTCCGCCGGATACCACCCAGGATCATCTCAAGCGGCAGATCGGCCAGTTCGTCCCAGACGATGCTTTTTGGGTCGATGAACCACATCAGGGTGATCCCCTCATACATGCCGATGATAGCCAGGGCGGCTTGCCCCGGATCCATCTGTGAAAATTCGCCGTTCTCAACACCTTGCTCGATGATTTCAGCAAGGATCCTTCGATAACGACTGTAATAGCCACGCAGCTTCTTGCGCACCGCTTCCCGCCGAGCGGCGAGTGCAACAAATTCGTAGCCAAGGGTCATAAACCGTTCGAAATGCCGGATGTCGCGAACAGCCGCCCGGGCGAACGTGTGCAGACGTTCCTCTGCCGTCCCCTGAGCAGAGATGAGCGCCTCAGCGGAATCCATCTCGGAAACAAAGACTCGATCGAGAAGCGCCATGATGAGGGCGTCTTTGCTTTTGTAATACCAGTAGAGGGCGCCCTTGGAGAGGCCGGATTCAACCACGATGTCGTCCATGCGCGCATCGTTGAAGCCTTGTGCGGAAAAAACCGTCTCGGCAGCGTCGAGGATCTGCTGGCGGCGGTCATGCTCGAGATCTTTCTTCGGCGACATACTAGACTGACCAGTCGGTCTACAATCACTTTATAACCGAATCTTAATGTTGTCAAGCATCGAGCGGGGGAACCCTATGCTATAATCTCATCCTATGTCAGAAGAAAACGAACGCTCACACGAAACTGAAAAAGAAGTCGAGGACACCACTGAAGATCGCGACGAGATAAGGTTCAAACGGGGCCATTTCTATGCCGCCCTCGTCCCGATCGCCTTCATCGTAGGGTTGGCCGCTGGTTTTGTTTTTTGGGGCAAGGACGCCCCCACACAACCGGGGCCTGTTGTGGCCCAGGAACCTCCCCCAACCCTGCCAGCTCAGCCCCAGGAGGATCAAGCGACGGTCGCACCGGAGCCCGCCCAGGTCAGGCTCGAAGTTGACGTCGACGATGATCCCTCCCTCGGCCCATCCGACGCCCCGATCACCATCGTTGAATTCAGTGATTTTAACTGCCCCTACTGCCGGCGTTTTCATGTCGAGACTTTCGCGGCCCTTATGGAGACCTACCCCGGGCAAATCTATTTCGTCTATCGAGATTTTCCCGTCGTGGGCGGATTTGAATCCGCGCTTGCCTCGGAGTGCGCAAATGAGCAGGGGAGCTATTGGGAGTACCATAACCTGCTCTTCACCGGCGCGGAGGCACACGAGAAGGAAGGTTATCTTGCCTATGCCGAGGAACTTGGCTTAGACGGTGCGGAATTCGAGACTTGTCTCACCGAAACTCGCTATGCCGATGAAGTCGAATCCGATGCGACCTATGCCGCCGGGCTCGGCATTACGGGCACACCCACTTTTTTCATCAACGGCATTCCCCTCGTGGGCGCGCAACCACTGGAAGTTTTCATCGAAATCATCGAGGCCGAACTGGAAGGCCGATCCTGAGCCTGAACCCAGCACAACATCATGCGCGAAAACCCGGCACAGGTTGATTTGATGGATCGAGATAGCACACATGCTGGCAGAGAGCCGTTGATTCTTCGCTGGCGACGGCGGAGGGTGTAATTTTTCATCCCATCTCCAGGAACAGTTCCCTCGCCAGCAAGCTTCCCAGGGCGTCCATGTCCCCTCTCGGGAGGATGGGCAATCTTCCAGGCGATCCGAAAAGCCCCTCATCTTTCGCAATTGCAGTTGTGGGAACGCGTTCACCAGCACGAGTGAACGAACCAGGTCTGGGTGATCGAGCGCCAACTGTTGAGCGACCAACCCGCCGAGTGAAAGTCCCACCACGTGGGTCGGACCAAGCCCCAATATTCTTGCCAAATCCGCAGCATCATCAGCGAAATCAGAGATGCACGGCCAAATCGCCCGCTTCGAGGATCCCCATGTCCGGGCAGATCTAAGGTAAGCACCGCGAAATCTCCATCGAAGGCCGGAATCTGCAAAATCCAATCTTCACTGCAGGACCCGAGTCCATGAAGAAACGTCACGGATGCAAATTCTCCGTCCCGCGGCCGATGGATCTCAAAGAACAGACGGTCATGAGGTCCTTGATGATGGGGCATGTTCGTTCCTCAACTTTCCATGTGCCCGCTCGCCATCCTTTCCACACGAACTTTCAGCCTCTTGATTTTGCAGCAAATCGATCCTCTGATTTCGTGCGAGATACTTCCCCAGCATCCACCAGCAGGTCTTTGAACCGATCTCCTCAGATGACGTGATCATGAAAATCTTCATCAAATACGGGATTCTGCGGAAGTGGTCAGCAATGAGGAGAAATATTCTTCTCAATACGGCGTCCGCACGGCAAGCACCTATTCTACGCTGAACCAGACGCAACCTTCTTCTTCCATGGGTGTTTTCATACACGCAATAAAGAACTGCCCCTGAGAAGATGGCGCCCACTCGGAGCGAATGACGAGTAGAACAATCAAGGAGGGAACATCATGGATTCTTTTATCAGCTTTTTGTTTGCACTCGCGGTTGCAGCGGTGGTCCTGTTGATCGTAGATAAATTTAACGTTGGACTCAAGGTAGGCGGCTTCGTCAATGCCGCTATCGCCGCGCTGGCAATTGCGGTGGTGGGAGCCCTTGTGATGTGGCTTCTGGGTGTCTTCGGCCTCACGATTGGCGGCGGGTTC
>CAZMZL010000011.1:0-18181 GCA_964570595.1 uncultured Anaerolineaceae bacterium
CCGTTATCGCTCTGGCAAAGGAACGAGGCGACGAACTGGTTTTTCTCTACGTGGCTGACATTAGCTTTCTGAACCAGACGGCTGCGCCCATGGTGGTAGACGTGGAATCAAGGTTGGAAAAGTTGGGTCAGTTCCAGTTGGTGATGGCCCAGGAGCGGGCGGCAGCACAGGGCATTAAGGCCCAGGCCATCGTGCGCACGGGACAGTTGAGAGAAGAACTGATTGCGGTGGCGAAAGAGATCAGCGCGGACCTCATCGTGATGGGCGCATCACTGGGACCCGATGCCGCGTTTGAAAATGCCGCTCTCCAAGTTTTTGCCGCTGAATTGCAGGCCGAGACGGGCGTGGAGGTCCGCATCCTGGCGACGAGCGACTGACACTTCGAATGCTTATGGGGTTGGATCGCACTCCAGCCAACCCAGTACTCTCCGTCACGCGTACCCAACTGACTCATCCATGGCCGATTCTCAGAACTCGCGACTTGTTCAGACGAAAAGCGCGGTAGACTTGGGCAATATCCGGAGGGACCATTGCCCATTTTTGATCACTTCAGCACGCTGGCACCGCACTACGATCGTCTCATCCAACCCCCCCAGAACGATCATTTGAGATCGTACGTCCGATTACCTTCATCGGGCAGGTTGTTGGATGCTGGCGGTGGAACGGGGCGTATCGCACAGCAGTTGATCGGCCAGGTGGATCAAATCATCGTCGCAGACCAATCCCTAAAGATGCTTCGGGAGGCGAAGGAAAAGGGAGGCCTGCTCGCTGTGGGGAGTGAGACCGAGCAGCTCCCTTTTCCAGATGGCTGCTTCAGCAGGGTCCTTGTCGTCGATGCCTATCACCACCTGACTGACCAGGGTTCCAGTCTGGTTGAATTCTGGCGGGTGCTCGCACCCGGGGGGCGGTTGGTGATCGAGGAACCGGACATCGACCGATTTGCGGTCAAGCTCATCGCCCTGGGGGAGAAACTGACCTTCTTTCAGAGCCATTTCGAGCGCGCCGAGGTGATTGCCGAGCGTCTGAACGCGCTCGATGCCCTAATCGAGATCCATCGCCACGACCACAACGCCTGGGTGATCGCCGATAAGTAGGCGAATACCTCTCACCAAAGTATCTCCCCCCGTTTCCAAGAAGAGCCATGGATGTCCTCGCAACGATCAATCGTAGTCTCTCATCGTTGCCACGAAGGAATGTTCAGAACAGGTCATCACGCCCAGCCCCTTTCATCTCCACAAACATCATTTCAATGTGGTGCCTTAAAGCCCCTCTCCTCCAGCCAATCATATCCCTCAACAAAGAGCTTCATCGAGTGTTTTTTTCAGCGCTCTCAGGTATCTCAGTAAATCAGCGGTTCAAGCTTTCCATCGCCTCAGTCGTTCAACACATCGGAACCGCTGAGACGCTGAAATAAATAGAGTTCGCTGATCTCTCGATCAGGTTCTTCCATCGTCATTCAATGCGCACTTGCGACGATGAAGATGCAGGTTTACCCCCTCTCTCCCTAACTTAGGGAGAGGGGTTGGGGTGAGGGTAGACTCATGTATTCACAGGATGCATCTTCTTAAATCGTTGATCTGCGTAGAAACCGGGGAATCTCTACATGTTCAAAATGGATTTTCGTTTGCTCAGGTATGTACGTGGAATTCCCGCAAGTGTGAAACAGAGCATCAAAGCCCCTCTCCTTTTTTGAGGGAGAGGGGTTGGGGTGAGGGTGACCCCCGTTTTTACCTGCCTCGTCTCTGCGGCTAGCAGCATTTCTTCCAAGGGCTGTCCTTCGTGGCGGTCCTCATTATTTCGTAGGGGCCGCCCTTCGCGGCGGTCCTCATTATGAGAAAGAACAGGGTGATTCGCGTACGGGCGGTTTGCAAACCGCCCCTACATGTTGTTCATGATCTCGTATGAATAAAACAATGGACACGCAAATCCTCTGCTGTCACAAAGTCGTACCCGCACGCTCCGAGTCCATTTCCCGATAAGCCAAAACCCAGATGACCAGACCCACCAAACCGTAGCCGATGAAGATGGGCCAAGTCGCCATGAGGGCGAACAAGATCCCGGACGTCCATTCAGCCTGACGCCCGATGGCCGTCGACTCGCCCAGCCAAACCCATTCCCCATCGAGGAGCAGGCCTGACAAAGTGGCGATCATCAGCAGCGCCATCAGGATGGGCGCAGCATACACCATCAGGGAGGCCATGACGTAGGGGAAACCCGCGTACCCCATCGTCGCACGAATGTAACGCAGCCCCCGGTACTCCAGGGAACACAGCGGCGCGATCAAAAGCAATGGGATCCAGCAGAAAAGCAGGGAGATAATAATCATCGATCAGTCCCCATCACGCTACCACCGGGCATTGCAGTAGATCTCGCCATTCGGACCCTCTGCCACCAGAGCGTAGTCCTCGCCATGAACTTCGTATGAATCAAGCAGGTCCATCGCCTCCAGCAGTTGATAGGCCCGGCTGCGGCTGAGGTGGAAGGAGGGCCAGGAAACCCGCTCTCTCCGCCTTTCTAACCTGTATCGAATGCACGCCAGCTGGGGAAGCAGCTCCTCCTGCACCTCACGACCGCCGACCTTGCCGAGCTCAATCAGACCCGGCACGGCGTCGTTCGAAAGCCCTGCAAGGTAGTAGAGGTCGATATCCCCTGTCTCGAAAAAGCGCCTGGTGTTCTGCTCGACAATGAAGGCATCCACGTTCAAAACCGCCAGACTGACCGTGAACCCGATCGTGCCGAACGCGCAGACGAGAACGAACCTCCGCAAGCCGCTGCGGTATAAAAGCACGATGAAAACAACCAGCAGGATCGCCAGCCAGATGATGAACACATGCGTGTACGTCCGAAACCGCGTGAACCCGTACGCCTGCTCGTAGAGCACCAGACGCATCATCGCCGAGGTCAGCATCACGCCGAGCAGCTGGACAAGCAGCGTGCTGAGACCGTTAAACCACCCTGCCTGTTTCCTGTCCTCCCGCTTGCCCCAATACCCCAGCGCCATGATCATCCCCAGGCTGAGGATCGCCACCAGGACGAGCTCTCCAAACCCCTGGCGCGCGTATTCCGAGTAGGTGTACCCGGCCGCGGTGATGTTCGCCGCTCCGCCGAAGAGATAGGCGAACTGGACGATGACAAAAGAGATGAAGAGCAGATCCACCGCACCCAGAATCACCGCCGACTCGACAAAACCGAGGAACGGCGCCAGGATCGGTTTCTCCTCACCGACCAGTTTGCGTTCCCCGGGGTCCAGCAGCGCGGCCACGATCGCGCCCAGAAAGAAGAGCGCGCTCACGAGCATGACGAACAGCCGGCCGGTGTATTCAAAGATAACATCCAGGTCCAGCCACGCCAGCGCTTTCTCCACGAAACCGCCAAACACCATATCC
Organism: uncultured Anaerolineaceae bacterium; assembly: GCA_964570595.1. Classification (GTDB taxonomy): domain Bacteria; phylum Chloroflexota; class Anaerolineae; order Anaerolineales; family E44-bin32; genus E44-bin32. Next base: position 3,387 of record CAZMZL010000011.1, read on the forward strand.
GCCGCCGCGAGCAGCGCGATGAATATCACCAGAATCGGCAGGGCGATCAGGGCGCCCCGCATCACGGCCAGCGACCGGCTTTTCATCCCGCGACTCCCGACCAGATCCCGCCAGGCTGCAACAAGTGTCGACCAGGGGCGCAGCCAGGCTTCGATCGGCACCCAGATCAGCGCCACGAGGGCGTCGATCCATCCGAAGTTCAGCAGGCGGTCCGATCGAAATGTGCGAACCCAGATCGTAAAACCGAACAGCGTCAGGATGACGCACAGAAAGATCGTGAGGGGCTCAAGACGAATGAAGGTGAAGAACGCCAGCACGAGGATGGGGATCAAGAGCAGGAGCTCATAGCGGGCCGGCTCGACCCCCTCCACCACAGATGCGATCACGAGGGCGCTCCCCGCCAGCAGCGCCCAGAGAAGGAAGTTGACCCCCCACGGGTGCCCGAAGAAGAGCACTTCCACGGCGATCCCGAGCCCAACTGCGATGAGGGCAATCCGAAGCGGTTTTGTCACCCGGGATTCCCGGATCGATTCGACCTGCGTTTCAATGTCTTTCGATTGTGACGATGGCATGACGGCCTCCTTGAGCAGAACCATCCCGAACCCGCCGCCCCGTTTGGCGAGCATACACCCACCGGACGGGAGTCCCCGGACGAATTTCGTACGATCTTCCGTCGAGATGGCTATCAGAAGCTATCACAGGGCTATCAAATGTAAGCAGGGTCAGGGAGCCAACCGTGAAGCCGGGAGCATTGATCTGTAATGTGCCCAGAGGCCATGCGTCATCTCTCAGATGAAAGGGAGGATTGCAGTTGTCTGTCACCAATCCAAGCGCCTTGAGCGATTGACAGCCGCGCCTGCGTGATATAGAAATAGATTTAGATTCGGGAACAATTTTCGGAGAACCGACGTCTTATGGATATGATGAAACATAAATGGCTGCTTGCGTTCAACCTTTTTTACCTGCTTCCGCTCTTGCTGATCGGATGCGCGGGCGCGGCGGATCCGACCTTGCTGCCTGCCAGCCCGCATCCAGAATCATCGGCGACGCCAGCATCAGAAGAGCCGGCAGAGCAACCCGATGTGGGATTCCCGCTCTCGGCGAAGCCGCTGGCGCAGATGGCTGCAATCGACCTTGCTGCCCGTACAGCAATACCCGTTGAGAAGATCACACTATTAAGTGTGCAATCTGTAGAATGGCCCGACGCGGGGATCGGCTGTCCGGAGGAGGGTTACGACTACGCCCAGGTGATCACGCCGGGTTACAAGATTGTCCTCCAGGCAGAAGGTACGCTTTTTACCTACCACAGTGATCAAGGCACATTCGTGATCCTGTGCCTGGATGACGGACCCGAATCGATGCCCACCGAAACCCTGCTTCTTTCAGGATCTGACCTTCCTGTTAATAGGCCGGACGAAATCATTTCGATGACGATCACCGATCTTGCCAACCGATTGGGCATCGATGAACGCGCGGTCACAGTTCTCCAGGTCAAACCGATCGAATGGCCGGATGCGACGCTGGGATGCCCGAAACCGGGGATGGACTTCACGCCTGTGATCACACCGGGTTTCATCATCACGCTCGAGGTGGATGGGGACAATTACGTCTACCACACCGACGATGTAGACCGCGTGATTCTGTGCCCCGCTGAAGGGGAGCGTCCGGATGAAATCTTCATTATGCCCTGAGATTCGAACTCGTCATTTCGAGAGCCCGCCAGTTGGCGGGCTCTCGTTTTTTTATTGATGCTCGTTTCTCCCTTACTTCGCCGGGCGCACCTCCACCTGCATGAAGGTACCGTGCGCGCTGATCGACTTCACACGGATCTGAGTGCCCGTGTTCGGTACAATCACGCTTCCCGTTGGGTTGGCAGGATCATAGTAACTGTTGCGATCGTCGAAGACCGAAACCGCAGGCTGGCTTTGATGTTCGGATGCATCCCCCCGCCAGTGCAGCGTGATCGCATCCGTCGGATCCTTTCCGAAGGTCGAGTCGTAGCTCTGAACCCGGTTGCGCCAGATGCCGCCATCCGCGCGGTACATCAGGTCTGGATGCGCGTCGACCGGCAGGAGCAAGCCGCCGCAGCGACCGGCCGCGCAGTTTGCCCCGACGTTGTTGTCCGTGAAAGAGTTGTCCCAGTAGCTGATGAGCAGGCCGTCCTGGTAGGGGAAGTGCTCGACCCAATTGTAATTGGGCTCGCTACCACCATACCAGCCGAAATTGTAAGCATTGGCGAGGCCCTTGTCGAATCCCCTGTACTGACGGAACTCAGCTACGTAGTAGTTGCTGTAGAAAGCGGATTCTGTGCCAGTTGTACGGCTGAAGCCCTCAAACGTCCAGCCCGTATCGCTCTCAGCGCCATCGAGCGGATAACCCGTGATCTCGATATCATCGACCATGAAGCCCGGTTCCACGACGAAACTATCGGTCCAGTAGCGGAAGCCGATCAAAACATCCCCTGTAAAAGCCGAGAGGTCTGCTGTGAACGGGATCCAGTTCCCACCCGAACTGCCTGTGATACCGTAGCCGAAGTTCTGTCCGTTGGGATCATCCGTGGCCGACAAATTTGTCTCCACGCTTGTCCAGGTTGCACCGCCATCGGTGGATACGACCAGATAGGCATAATCCCATTCATATTCGATGGCCACATTTGCCATCGCGGAGAAGGATGATCCAGGCGCCAGGGTAAATGCCTTATACATGTAGTTGTCCAGGTTGTTCCCGGCACCGCTGTAGTAGAAATAATCGCCGGAGTAAGGTTCAGCGATCTGCTCCACGACTTCCTTTGGCGGCAGAACCACAAACAGACCTTGAGCCTGCTTCGTATTCGTCTCCGCCGGGCCCAACTTATGTTCAGATTTCTCGCCGGCGAAGGCGACCTCGTAGTTCAGCCAGCCGAGCTGGAACTTTTCCCATGCACCGAGATGGTTCGGCTGAGAGCCGATGTCGTAATCATTCTGGCTGAGCCATGAGCCGGATGACATCAACGTCCAGAAACCGGTCGAATTCTCGCCGGTGTAGTCGTACAGGTCCGGCAAACCGAGATCGTGTGCGTACTCATGCGCAAATACACCCACCCCGCCGTTCTCGGGCTGGATAGTGTATTTGTTCAGCCAGAAGCTGCTGTCGCCGATCTGCACGCCGCCGATGAGAAAATCTGGCGAGGGACCTGCTGAGCCGATCAAGTTGAAGTAGGCAAACCAGCTGTGGCTCCAGATGGCGCACGCGCCCAGTTCTCCGCCACCCGCTTCTTCACCCTCGCCGGCGTGCACGAACTGCATGTGGTCGATGTAGCCGTCGGGCTCATCGAAGATGCCGTCGCCGTCCCAATCGTAGCGATCCCACACATCGAACTGGCTCAGGTAGGTATCGATCTCAGCCGGTGTCTTCCCGGCCGCGATCTGGGCATCGTACCAACTTTCTGTGGTATCGATAAGGAACTGCCAGACCGCCTGGCCGCCCAGGTCGTCATCGTAGGTGCAGGCACCGTTCGGTGCGAGAGCCCAGTCGGTCACATCTCCGTAGACAGCGTAGCGGTTGGATGAGTTCTCGATGTAGAACTGCCGCATTGAGTTGACATCGTCACCTTCCGCGAAAAGCATATCAAGGTAGTAATCACGATTGAAATCCTCGGTCCAGATGGTTGTGTTGTTTACAGAACGATCTGGCTCAGGTATTGAGTTGTGAGCGAAGTCGCCGAACTCCCCGAGAACAGTCCAGACCGGATCCTCGCCCTCGCGTTCCAACTCGACGTATTGGCCCTTTGCAACCTCCATTGATTTCTCTCTCGTCCTTCCTTGTCCCTTGGCCTCCCCCATGAGGACGAGATCTTTTGCTTTGCCCCGAAGCTCTCTTTGCTGCGCAGTCATCGGGTCCATGCGGTCGTCGACCTTTGGCGAATCCGCAGGATCACCGCCATTAATCGGGCCCGAAGCGAACACCGATAAAGGCAGCAGGCTCAGGAGCAGCACCAGAACCACAAACAAACTTATCCCTTTCTTACGCATTTAACTTCTCCTTCCAAGAGAATTTTCTTCCTTGCTCGACTGGCAAATACCACACTCTTCCAGTTCCATCACCTCCTTTCCAGCAGAGTGCGCCCGCATTCATTTGTGCAACTAAGGCACCGATTGAGCGTCAAAGTGTGGTATCGATTCCGCCCTCACCTGAAGAATTGGACTTCTATTCTACAAACTCATTCTCAACGAGAAATCAGTATGGTCACGGCTATTCCCGGCATACTGTGATCCGGTTTTATTTTAGGGGATGCTTGCAGGTATCCCCCAGATGATGGATGCGATGCCGTTATTTGACTTTAAAACGACCCTCCAGCGGATCGTGATCGGAGGCACGCAGCGACGTGCTCGCATCCCCGCTCAAACTTTCGGGGAAGGCGGCGTTAAAATGCAAGATGTCCGTTCCTGCGAGCAGATCGAGCAACCCCGGACTGACCAGCATGTGATCGAGGACCTGGCTGTTGCCGTCGTAAATGTAGGTAAACCGTTCGGCATCCTTCTCCATCTCAACCAGATTCGCCAGAGGGATCTCACCTGAACTCCCCTCCAGGATCGCAACGGGATGGTCTGAGCCTTCTCCGGGCTCACCGAACTGGAAGTCATTCAGATCGCCTGCGACCATGACGAGGGCGCTCGGGTCCGCATTCAGAATGGCATTCACGAAATCACGCACGACCCGCGCTTGCGCTTTGCGCTGCGCTTCCGTCACCCGAATCGGTGGTTGATTCAAACCATAAAGCGGATCATCCCCGCCTTTGCTCTTGAAATGGTTGCCGATAATCGTGATTTCTTTCCCTTCGAAGTCGAAAACACCCACCAGCGGTTCACGCCCCGGGCTGGCGCTCGAAGGACCGAAGGCAGCCTCCACGTCAGAGCCCGCCATCTGATAGGCATCGAGCAGCGCCACGCGATCCGCATCCCACAAGAATCCGACCTCGATACCGCGGGCATCGCTCGTTTCAAACGAAACCGCCATGTAGCTGGTTCCGGCAGCCGCGTTCACGCGATCGCCAAGCTCTTGAAGGATGGCTGTGTTTTCCACTTCCTGCACGACGATGATCTCGGGCAATTCGAGTTCCACCTGAATCGCCAGGGCGAGCTTCGTGAGCTGGATTTCGAGCTCCTCCGCCGTGGGTGTGCTGCGTCGATCATCTTTATCCGGATTGTTCACCAGGTCAAAAAGGTTTTCCACATTGAACGTGGTGATCACGAGGTTGCCCTTCGAACCCGATCGATTGCTGGCCGGCAGATGGGGCAGTTTGTGGGTCTTAACATCATACGTATCCGGCTGCAGCTTGTAATTGCCATAGGTGTAATCCACAACACCGAGAAGTTCCCGGACACGGTCCCCTGGCTGCACGACAATGGCGGCCTCGATCGAGCCATCATCGACGAGCACACGTTCCGGGTTGTAATCGACAACCCCATCTCCAAAGCCCCTGATTAATATCTGGTTTGTCTGCGGATAATACCCCGATCCGGGCTTTGCATCGTCCTTCGTGAGCATGGCGAATTCACCGTACCGCGAAGTCGCCGAGACGACGTGAGCGTTCCTGACCGCAACACGCATCCCCTCTAACGGTTCCCAAAACGCGATTCCATCCGGGATCGAGTCGTTCGGTAAATCATCCAGCTCGACCGGTTCCGGAAGGTCGTTCCCGCTTGATAGAAGATGGATTTCTGCGACCCCGACAAGCCGAGTCAGAGGCAATGCCGAGCCGTACTGCTGCTCGTCGACGCTGGCGACGATTTCAATCGCGTCACCCACTTCCGGCGCAGGACCCAATTTCGGGAATGCACATCCCGAGACAAATATCCCGTCCGAAGTTGCGTTATTCCCATCCCCATCGGGATCCTGCAACCAGCAATGCTTCCCATTCGCAGTGAAGAGCGTTACGATTCCCGATGTCTCGATAACCTGTCCAGCATAGGGAGAGTATTGACCAGTCCCTTGGATTTCCATGATAGACACAAATGGAGGTGGAGGGGGAACGTAGCTGAGGTCTCCATCATCCCGTGGATCGATCTTGAAATTTCCGTAATCGTAGTTGAGCGGTCCCTGGACGAACGCCAGAAAATCACCATTCTTCGGGCTATATGCGTAGTCACCCCAATCATGGATCCGCACTCCACCTGAACCGTCATCGACCAACCACTCCCCATAACTCAGATCGTCATCCGTGACGGTCACGTTCTCAACTCTCACGACTACGCTCTCCCATTGCTCCAGGCTCACGTCCCCACTCGCGCGCACGTCCGGGCCAGGCAGTGTGTTCCCTGAGCTCGTTATCGTTACGGTGCCATTTCCAATCTGAGTCTTGCCATAATATTCGCTGACCTCACCGATCACCTCGATTAAATCCCCAACACTCACGCTTTCACTGGGCGCGTAGAGGTTTAATCCATTCCAAGGACCGGTTCCGTCCTGAATGAACACATTGTTCCCAAAGACGGCTGTGACCACGCCCTGGGTTTGCACAGTCTGCCCAATAAGTGGTGAGTAACCGCTGGGATCCGTCGTGTATTGAATCTCGTAAATCGTTACAACTATCTGACTCTGTGGAGCACCAGATACGACTGTGGCTGGCAGCAGAAACATCATAGCCATGGTGGCAATAACCAACATTATTGAAGTACAAACAACATGCATTCCACGTGGCATCGTATATTCCTCCTCGAGCTTATGTAACTCGGTCTGAGAAATAATTCAGCCGACGGGCGCGCCAAGCGAACCCCTCGGCTGATGGATGGTTCTTTCTACTCGGTGTGTTCTTATCTCGATGGACGGCCCCTCCGCGTCATGATGATGGTGCAACCGGCTGGCTCATATGTTTGGGGTATGGCTATCCTAGCATGATCTGGTCAACACATTCTCAACGCTGACGCATACGATTCGCCTTCGCTACATATTAAAAAATCTACCCACCCAGGCGGCCATCGATTCTGGACGCACTCTCCCCCTCGTGATATCATTTCCATCGGAGAAAAATCAATGGCAAAAAAGAAGAATAAGACCCAACCGAAACGCAAGCGGGCCAGCCGGGGCGTGCAGTTCCAGCGAGTCGTGTTTGTCCTCATCGCCGTGATCATGATCGCCACACTCGTCCTCAGCCTGATAAGCTGATCAACGCTATCCCGCCCGATAACCGCGAGCAGGAACGGCCATTGTCATGCGACTCCCGCTCGGAGGACGCGAGCTCCCGAAGTGGGAATGGGAACGCGTGAAGACTCTTCGTTAAAATCTCGCCAACCTCAAAGGAGCAAATTCTATGTCAGAAGAACGCCCTGGTTTGATTCAATTTGGTGGGATGGACAGAACCGTCATCGGTCTGGACATCACAGTAGGCCAATCTGCTCCAGACTTCACCGCGGTGGGGAACGATTGGGAAGACGTCCACCCAATCTCGGACTTCGAGGGGGAGGTGCGTGTCATCGCCCCCGTCCTCTCCCTCGAGACGGACGTGTGCGACCGGGAGATCCGACGGTTCAATGAAGAAGCTGCCGGGTTAGGTGATGATGTGCTCGTTTTCATCATCAGTTCGGATCTGCCATTTACACAGAAACGTTGGTGCGGAGCCGCAGGCGTAGAACGGGTCACCACGCTTTCAGATTCCACCTACGCTGATTTCGGTCCGAAGTATGGGTGCCTCATCAAAGAGATGCGCGTCCTCAGACGTGCGGTCTTCGTGGTCGGGAAGGACGGGGTCATAACCTACAGTGACTACATGCCCGCACTCGGGGATGAACCGGACTACGACGCCGTCCTGGAGGCCATCCGCGCTGCACTGTGATGATGAACACGTTTTGCAGCACAAGAAGAAACGAAGGGTGCTCAGCGGACCAAGGGGGATCCATCCACTGTAACATCCCATGAAGGAATGCGTTAATCCAGGTACAGGTCTCTTCCACGCTCAGCGTATTCGCCGGGCGTGGACCGTAGAGCGGTTCAGCACGTTCACACAGCCTGGGGCATCACTAGGACCTGGGTTCCATGCGCCCCACCCCCTGTTGAAAGGTCCCTGTAAGTTGTAGTCGGGACCCCGTATGCTATGCTGTACATGCTTATGAAAGCCGCTTTTGAAGAGAACCCATTCTCTTCCACAAAACTAACGAAAGGAGGAAAATCAAATGTTATTTGCACCTAAGGAGAAGGGACAGGGTCTTGTTGAGTATGCGTTGATCCTCGTGTTGGTCGCCGTTGTCGTCATTGTGATCCTTGCTCTGCTTGGCCCCGCCATCGGGAATGTATTCAGCAACATTATTAATAACATCTAATCTGAACTAGTCCTACTCTCCCTCCAAGACCCAGAGCCCTATAAATTTATAGGGCTCTGGGATTTAATCGTATGTTCCGCTACCCCCCCCACTCAAAACCAGCCGGTCCCCCATGGCGTTATCCACACCTCATGGAACGAAGGCGCCCAAGCTAACAACTCCTTTATGGGCATAAGCCATGAGCCTGACCAGGCGGTCGATCAATGTCTTTTCGAGTGAATCCATAGCATGTTTGGCGCTGCTCAAGCAGGAAGAAACTTCAACCCATGTCACCCCGAAGCCGATTTACCGCTGAAGCAATCCCCGTCATGACAGAGGGAGATCGCTTCGTAGAAAGACGCTCGTGATGACAGGGTTATTCGTATCTTAGTGAGAGCGACCGCAACCTATGTCCTGAACGAGTTCAAAGGACCGCATTTTTCTCCTGGATATGTGAGAAGGGCGCCGTTTAAATAATTTCGCTCGAAGTACAGAGCCGGGCGTGCTTACCTCGGAAATCGTGTAAGCACCTTTGCCGGAGTAGGGATAGCAACCCGATCCCCCATCACGACCTCCGCCGGGGCTTTGCTCGCCTTGCTTGAAGCGCTCTGGAATACGGATATGGGTGTCCCGGGTTCGAGCGATTTCCTCGCCAGATATGCCTGCCCGAGCAAGTACCCTTCGGAATCCACCGCACAGGAGGTCACAAATCCAATCACCTTCCCACGTTTATCGACCACCGGATCGCCATAGTGCGCCATGCGTACGCCGCGATCATCGAATCGGAACCTTACGACTTCGGCTGTGCGTTCCGCCTCCTGGCGCAGGAAAGCTTCCCGACCGATGAACCATGGTTTGTACACTTTGACATAGGCGGCAAACCCCGCGTCCCCTACGCCCAGCGCGCGTTCTCCAGCCATTTCATGCCCGTAGAGGGGCAGACCAGCCTCCGTCCGGAGCGAGTCCCGTGCCCCCAGTCCGACGGGCAGAAGCCCAAATGGTTCACCCGCTTCGATCAATTTCTGCCACAACTGCACGCTCTTCTCAGGATGCACGAACATCTCGAAAGCGATCCGCTCGCCCGTGTACCCTGTACGGCTGACGATAAGATCGGTCCCTCCGAATACGCCCTCCATGACGCCCGCCCAGGGCAATGTATTCAGTCGCTCTGCAGTTTCATCCTCGCAGCCCAGAGCGAGAAGGATCTCCCGGCTTTTGGGCCCCTGGATGGCAATATCTACGCGCATCTCATCCCCTGCTTCGGCCGCACGCAGATTCCGGAGACGGCAGCCCCGGCCAAACGCCTGCGACCACGGACGGGCCTCATCCACCCGCACATCGCCGTCATGGACGGCATTGAGCCATGCCCAATCCTTGTCATCATTCGAGGCGTTCACGACCACCAGGTATTTCTCCTCACTCCGGCGGTAGACCATGGCATCATCGATCACGCCCCCCTGTGGATCAAGGAATTGTGTGTAGTGCGATTCGCCGATCTCCAATGCAGCCACATCGTTGGCGACGACGGAATCCAGAAACGCACATGCCGTGCTCCCTTCCACCTGGTACACGCCCATGTGGCTCACATCGAATAACCCGGCAGCTTGACGCGTAGCCAGGTGTTCCTCGACCACGGATGTGTACCAGACCGGCATCTCCCAGCCTGCAAAGGGAACCATCTTCGCACCTTTAGATTTGTGGGTATCATAGAGTGCTGTCCTGCGCGTCTCACCCGGTTCCCCCTCCTCCCACGTAAAAGGCGGCAAGGCTTTTCCACCCACATCCGGCGCCCCTAAGAACCAGGGTTTATCCTCCCCATCCGCCGAGACGCCAGGATCATACAGCTCAGCGATTCCTTTACCGGGACGGACGATGACGGGCCCGGGTGATTTGCGGTAGATGTCGGATGGATCCAATGCCACATAACCGTCGGACAGATCGCGCAGCCAGGCGATGGCCCTGCCGGCATTTTTGGTACCAATGGACAACTTCCACGTGCGCTCGTCGGATGTGTGCTCCAGATGGACATCGACGAGGTCGCCATCGTCAAGGGCGAGTTGGGTTTCCACCGATTTGCCAGTCCCGATCTCTCCTGGGCGAGCGCTTGTGATCCAGCGAAGCATGCCTTCTGCGCCTTCTCCTCTAAGCTCAATCGAGGAAAAAGGCGCCTCAGGAAGCGCATCATCGAGGTAGTAGAAATGAGGATAACCATGTGAGGTCGGTTCGAAATCGATCCCGATACTTGTGGCCAGGTCTCGTACATCGAGCTTGGCCTGATTGAGCGCTTCGAAATCAACCTTGGCCCGCACCACCCTGCTCTTTTTCCCGGCGAAGTCATACGGCGTACAGGACTTCAACACATCGGCGATGATACCTGCCAGTTCAACCGTTTCCTTCTCCTTAAACCCACGCTGTGTGATCCAGGATGTGCCCATCCGGATACCAGAGGGTCTTAGAGCGGAGCGGTCGCCAGGGATGGTATTTCGATTTACGACGATCCCCGCGATGTCCAGGATGCGTGCGGCTTGATCGCCGGAGAGCGTCACGCCGTCCGCGCTCTTGATAGACCTGCAATCGAGATTCATGAGGTGAGTGTCTGTGCCGCCGAAGGGAATTCTAAAATCAGCCTCCTCAAGCGCCTTCGTGAAGGTGACACAGTTCATCACAATTTGGCGCTGAAGCGCTTTAAATTGATCCGTCATCGCCAGCTTGAAGGCGATCGCCTGCCCGGCCATCGCATTGATGTGCGGTCCACCTTGTTCTCCCGGGAAGACGGCTCGATCGAGCCGCCTGGCCAATCGTGGGGAAGTGGTGAGAATGGCCGCTCCACGCGGCCCGCAAAGAGATTTGTGCGTCGTGAAGGTGATCACATCGGCGAACCCAATCGGAGTGGGGTAAACCCCAGCGGCGACGAGCCCGGCGACGTGGGCGATGTCCGCCATCAAATAGGCGCCGACCGAATCGGCGATCTCGCGGAATTTTCCCCAATCGACAGACCAGGGATAAGAGGAGTACCCTGCGATGATCATCTTAGGTTGATGCTCTTCGGCGATCGCTCGAACCTGGTCGTAATCGATACGCTCCGTCTTCTCATCGACGCTATAGTGCACGATGTTGTAAAACTTCCCAGACCGATTTACGGATGAGCCATGTGAGAGATGACCGCCGTGGAGAAGATCCAGGCCCATGACCGTTTCACCGGGAGTCACAAGGGCGTGATAGACCGCATTGTTTGCGGGAGCTCCAGATAGGGGCTGAACATTCACATAGATATCATCCGGAGAGACACCTTCGGTTGCAAAAACCTGCGCGCACCTGCGGCGAGCCAATGCCTCGATCTCATTGGCATACTCCACACCCTTGTAGTAACGTGGATCCGAATAACGGCGATACTCCGCCAGCCTGGCCTCATAATCGAGGATATCCTCCTCCAGCATCCTCCTCATCGCCACCGGCGGGTAGCCCTCCGCGTAGACATTCTGAAACGCGGACGAGAGCGCTTCACGCACAGCCAGAGGAGCAGCGCTCTCGGAGGGGATCAAGATTAGCTTGCGAAATTGACGTTCGGCTTCGATTTGAGTGAGTTCGAAAACATCGGGATCAAGGTCTTCGAGGTTCCCTCGGAAGAGGAAGTCGGGCATTATGGTTGGCTCCCTTATCATAGGCCCTGCAAAGGGCTCAGCTTGTTTGATTTGTCTGACAATTGAATTGTATTCCCAAGGCAAAACAGGGTCAAGCCGTGGATTTGTTAGTGTGCAGTGAGGCCTCCGATTTTATCGTGAGAGATCGGCGATCTCCCCACCTTCATGGACCCAGAGGTTGAAAAACGTATCCAGGTCACAATCACAAGCTGCTTCTGCCGAAGTCTGGAAATCCTTCGATGTAGCTTCATCATATCGAAATTGGTTGAAGTAGTCATGCATAAATGTAAAAAACACTTCGTCACCGAGAAGCCTTCTGAGCGCATCGACGAACAGGGCGCCTTTATGGTAGACGATATCGCCGTAATCATCGCTTGACTCAAAATCTCCCACGCCCAGGCCGATCGGCCAGGTTGGATGAGCACCATCTCGAACCGCTGCCCGCAGCTGGCTCAAGAATCCGGTCGAGCGACCATACCCGAACACGCTTTCATAGTAGAGCGCCTCACCATAGGTCGCCATACCCTCATCAAGCCACGGTTCCTGGATCTGATCGCCCCCGATAAGTCCATAAAACCACTGGTGGGCGACCTCATGTACCGTGGGTTCGATCATCCAGGAAGTTCCCACCGTCCCAATGTACACCAGCCCTGGATACTCAATTCCACCAAATGCACCGGGGGCATCGACCACATCCAGTTCCTTATACGGGTAGGGTCCCACCAAATCATTCAATAATTCCAGTGTGGCCCCGGCAGCATCCGCGACGATGGGCTCATCCGGGAGGTGATCTTCAAGAAGCCAGGTGTTCAGCTTCACCCCTTGAACTTCACGCGAGAATTCCGTAAATGGACCCAGTGCAAAGGCGACATCACGCATGGGTCCCGTCACATAGGTCGCTTCTGTGCTCCCTCCATGAACACGCCCCTCAACTTGAACACCAGAGGCTGCAAGGGCGAGATCTGACGGATAAGAAAAATGAAGTTGGTAGAAGGCAATCTCTGAATTCGTGGTATCGCCTCCCGGCGGCGGCGATGTCACTTCCCACTCACCATCGACCAGGCGAGGAATGATTGGATAGAACGTTGGCGCGATAAGGACACCCTGTGTCGTCCCAAACCGGCGAGGCGAGATCGGATCGAATGGTTCAGCTTCGATGCGAAACGGGACGCGAACATCAACCGCTGCTCCGGATTCGAGCGCATCCGGCAGTTCGATCCGGAGTGCAAGCCCGCCCAGTTCCTCTACGGGCTCCAGTTGGACATCATCCACCCAGACAGGACCTGCGGTCATCGTGGAAGCATATTGATCCTGGTTGGGCCACAACATGAGGACGAGGTCCCTCAGGGCCTCTTCCGTCGTGTTAGTATAGTGGATGCGCGCCTCGCCCTGGATGCCGGCGTCAAGTGATTCCTCAGAGAAATCTATTTGAACGTCGATCAGGTAACGCGTAGCTTCAGGAAATGCATCGACATCCTGGCTATACTGAGGCAGCATCGCCTGCGACTGTTCAAAAGTTATGAAGACTTGGGTTGGGGAGGGAGTGGGCGTGATCGTGGGTTGCGGGGTGGGCGTGTTCTTTTCTGGGAGCGCCACCGTCTCAGCAGGAGCGGGAGTGGAGGAAGCCTGTGTGTTTGAAGCTGCGCCTTTCTCCTTCCAACCAGAACAAGATACCAACACAGATGTGAGGATAAGAACGCTGAATAAACGGCGAGTATGATTGAACAGCATCGGAATTAGCTTGAGCCTCTCCATAAATTATAACAAGTCGAGTGTATCTCATCACGGATGAAATATCGTGAAATTGCGCGAGCGCTTAAATCTTCTTTGCTCAAAGTCGTCTACAACAACCTTTCAATATTCGTCGGCGCAGCTACAATTCACAATTGAGGTTTGGCAGGTTAGGATAAAATCTTTGTTAAGGCAGGATGGGAAGTGTGGATGATGCGGGTAGCCGCACCTTTTCCCGCTCGCCCGCTTCAATCATTCAAGCGATACGGAGAGCGTTTGAGTACAGCAGCTCGCGTAAACCAAAATCCGGAGAGAAGGAGGATTAAATCATGAACACGCGGGTACTTGTTGTTGAACTCATCGGCACATTCTTTCTCATGTTCACAGTCGGCATGACCGTCATCGACCCGGGCGCAGGCGCTTTCGCACCCATCGCCATCGGCACAGTGCTGGCTGTGATGATATTTGCCGGCGGTCACTACAACCCGGCAGTCACCCTCGGCGTATGGATAAGGGGCAAGGCAACCACCCGCGAGGCCGCCGGCTACTGGATCATACAGATACTGGGCGGCGTTGTGGCCGCGCTTGCGGTGGGATTTTTAAGGCCGAGTCATTCATGGGCTCATTGAATGTCGGTGCTGCGCTGCTGGCCGTATTTTTGTTCACCTTTGCCCTGGTGTATGTCGTCCTCAACGTCGCCACAGCCAGGGGCACAGAGGGGAATTCCTTTTACGGTTGGGCGATCGGCTTTACTGTCATGGTGGGCGCCGATGCCGTGGGCGGCATCTCGGGCGGCTCCTTTAACCCCGCCGTGACGATCGGCGGCTCTATTTTGAAGATCTTCAATTGGGGTGACATCTGAATCTATATTGTAGCTGAACTCCTCGGAGGGGTCGTTGCCGCTCATGTGTTCCGCTATCTCCATCCAACAGAATTAGAAATATGGATATCAAATGGATTGAATTCAAATCCGTTACAGCCTCTCAATAGATTCGCAAAAACCATATATTGAAATTGAATATCATTCGCAAAAGCACACCAAGAAGAAAACATAAGATCATATTTTGGAGAGAAACATGGAGACACTCAAACGGATATTAGCAGGGGCGGTCATCGTCCTGTGCATCCTCGGCATCCTGGTCGCTGCGCT
>CAZMZL010000011.1:18281-26428 GCA_964570595.1 uncultured Anaerolineaceae bacterium
CTTCGAGGGAAGCGATCGCCGATGTCATCCGGAAACTCCCGGGATGGATCGATCTCGCCTCGGTCATCATGACGTTGGCCTTCTCATGGCTCATCTTTGCGCAGGGAAGCTTGCTTCTTCTCTCTTATGCGTATATTCGAACCGGGGAATTCAAGATAGCCGTGGGAGAGGGGAGAGTAGAGGATGTTGTCGAGGAGGAAATTCAAGGCGAGGTTGAGTCCGACGGTGCCTAGCTGAAATCAGCTCGGACAAGGCCGATCCCGATGCAGCCGGATCATCTCAAACCTCCCGCAGGGTTTGAACCGGGAGGTTTTGACTCAGACAGTGAGGTACATGCTCAGTTTACATCGCCAGATCTCTCCTCCGAGATGTATTCCTGGATCACGAGACTATCATCCTTGGCATATCGCTCACTGTAAATTTCGACCGTCGTCACCAGCAGGAGCATGATGACGGGACCATAGAATAGACCCAGGAATCCGGCCCACACGATCCCCCCCAGGATCCCCAGCAGCACGAGTGAAAAGTGCAGGTAGGCATCCTTCGAAACAAGTCTTGGGCGCAAGATCACATCCACCCAATTGGCCACGCCGTAAAACCCCACAAGGATGATGACCGAGGCGGAGACATCGCCCTGGATGACAGCCAGACCCGAGAGCATGATCACAAGCCAGCTGATTCCAACGATCGGAAGAACTGCCAGAACCATGGAAATAATCATAAACAAGAACCAGAGGTCCATGCCAGCCAGCAGGTAGAAGAATCCCATAATTGCTCCCTGGAGGACTGCGATAATGAACATGCCTTTGACCAGTGAAGAAATCATGGCAGTGGTTTTTTTGTAGTAAAGCTGGCTGATCTCTTTACCGAGTGGGCTGATATCCTCGATCTTCTTCACGGCGTTGTCAAACTCGGGCATGAGCGTAATGAAAATAATGACAAAAATCATCGCATCCACGAAAAATTGCAGGATGGATGTACTAAAGCTCGCCACCGCCTGCACGACCACGACGGTCCCCGCTTCAATGGTTCCTTCTGCCTCTATCACTGCGGCATTTGCCAATGTGCCCAAATTCAGCGCCTCGATGAGGCTGAGATCAACCGCCTCCAGTGCACTGGCGAGTTGAAAGAGCGTAGCTCTGGCCAGAAAATAGACCGGAACGACGATGAGTAGAAATGTCAGAATCAAAGTGAGCGAAGCGGACACACGGGCCCGGCTTTTAACCCATTTCAATTTCAGGATGCGGCTGTAGAGCGGTTTCAGCACGATGATCGTAATCAACGCCAACATTATGGTGCTGATGAAGGGTTTGAGCAGCATCACCGCCAAGGCTATTAGGACCACAAATGTAATCAGGAAAAATACTCTGTTTCGCATATCGTCTCGCGTCATGTCAATCCTTTCATGGGGTCGTGAGTTGGCATCACTACGCTAACAGTCATGGATAGTACTGTGGAATAGTGAATCCCGCCATAGATGATGCGCGGGGCGGGGCAAACACAGGGCAGGCACGCCTCAGTTGTTTATGCTCTGCCGGAACGCAATACCTCAAGAAATCGCAATAGAGATCTTCCCTTTCGAAGCATGCGGAGAGGGATGTTATTCGAAGCTCATCTTCGATGATCAGTAGAGAATTGAGCGACGCTCAAGATCGTTGATATGCACCAAGAACGGGGAAGTTTCTTTCCTTCTCCTGTATGCAAAGCTCTGCTTTGCGAGGGCAGGCGGAACAGGGTCGGATGTTCTTTATCCGGTGAACCTTGCGCCCTTTTCTGTGTAAGGGATTCTCACGACCCTCCTCTCTGATGCCAGGCCAGGCTGTTGTTTTTAATCATGTGTTGATTAGTTGATCCATACTTTTAGGAGGTATGCTGATAGTCCTCATACGTCTGCAACATGGATTGCAGGATCAAATCTGAATAAGTGTTTATTTTCTGGAACATTTCACCCCAAGCCTGTGGCGAACCAATAGCAATGTGCTCGTAAACCTCGATTACTGAATCCAGTAACATCTTGCGGAAGAAAAGGAACGCGCGGGTCGCATCGATACTGCTCAGCCCCTGACTGAAAGCCCAGTATGCATAGTTGCTCCCCACATGCTTCGCCTCCGCCTTCGCAACAACATCACCATTCGAGAGGTAGGTCCTCAATCCTCCCAAAATTTCCTTCCCACTTTGCCGGAATTTTTCCCGACCCAGGGTATCAATCTTCTGATACCATGCCTGTGCCTCAAGCTCCCCTTCCTTGATTCGGAAGCGGGTGTGCCAGAGCGCACTTTGAATGATCAGATTGGCGTCAGATGACGCATCCTTCCCTCGAGATTGCTGCCAAATGTCGATATCTTCCCTCCGAAAACGCCTGTGCCCTCCCTCTGTACGATGTACGGGCAACAACGCCTGATCACTCCAGCGCCTCAATGTATTTGGGTGCACACCCAAAATCTCCGCCGTTTCTGTTAAACTCAACCACTCTTCTGTCATTAACCTTATCCAGGTGCCTCGCATAGACCGAGAACTCGATGTTCTACACTTCTGACCACCATCTGAGTGGTCAAACTTGGCTCTCTAAAACTCAGATGTGCTGTCATCTCATCTCATCGAAGAATGAAATTCGGAAGGAATTACGCACCTTCTTTAATGGGATCAATCTTATCAATGTACCACCAATAATCCCACTTAGATGAACGATGAGGAAAGGCAGGATGACCAAGTCGGGGTTAAGGAGATTCTTGACAAGAAGGTAAGGTAGCCAGATCGCGATCCCGATTCCGATCAATAAATTGCTGATCTTTTTCTGCAACGAGACGCGGGTAACTGGCTCTACATCGCCGTCTTCCTTATATTGTTTCTTCAGCCATGTCCCGGCCAAGATGCATGGGAGATGGATGGCGAGATACGGCAAGATCGATGCTTGCTTCCCCGACAATGAAGCCACGATAAATGGCGCCCATACCAGAACCCCTACCCAAATAAGTACTTTCCCCAACAAAGGAAAATACCGTTGTACACGAATAATTGTCACGCTCCCTCCGATGTCAAATCAAGAGACCCTATGTTGTTGATACAAGGGATTGCATGGCCGTCTCCGCAGCATCTTTGGTGTGCTGTATGACATCACCGTCATGGGCGCTGGAGAGGAAACCAGCTTCAAACTGTGAAGGAGCGAGATAAACACCCTGTGATAGCATGCTCTGGAAGTATCGTGCGAAACGTTGCGTGTCACACCTTTTTACCGAAGACCAATCATAGACGGGTTTATCCACGAAGAACGTGGAGAACATTGTCCCCACCCGGGTTTGGTAGACGGGAATTTTCCACGCTTCCGCAGCTGCACAAAATCCCGATTCCAGATCTTCCCCCAGCGCCTCCATCACGCTCCACACATTCGAGTCCCTCAAAGCCTGCAGCGTCACTTTGCCTGCCGTCATTGCCAGTGGATTTCCCGAGAGTGTCCCCGCTTGATAGACCGGGCCAGAAGGTGCGACCATCTCCATGATATCTTTGCGACCGCCATAGGCGCCTACTGGCAGCCCGCCCCCGATGACTTTCCCCAGTGTGGTCAGATCCGGTTGGATATCATACAAGGCTTGTGCTCCGCCGGGATGGACGCGGAAACCGGTCATGACCTCATCAAAAATGAGCAGCGCCGCATGCTGATCACACAGAGACCGCAACCCCTCCAGGAACCCCTCCCGCGGAGGTATGACGCCCATATTGCCTGCCACCGGCTCGACGATCACCGCCCCGACTTCTTGCGGGTAAGCTTCGAAGATCGCCGCAACGCTTTCCACGTCGTTGTAGCGGGCGACCAGCGTGTCGGCCGCCACACCGCTCGGAACTCCGGGAGAATCGGGCAAGCTCAACGTCACTACACCCGAGCCAGCATGGACCAAAAGCATGTCAGCATGCCCGTGGTAACAACCTTCAAATTTGATGATCTTTTCCCGACCGGTGTAGGCTCGGGCTAAACGCAAGGCGCTCATCGTCGCCTCGGTGCCTGAATTCACGAACCGGATCATCTCCAGTAGAGGCATGAAATCGCGGATGAGTTCCGCCAGTTCGATTTCGAGCACGCTCGGCGCCCCGAAACTCGTACCGCGTTTGGCGGCTTCGGCCAGAGCCGCGACGACATCCGGGTGCGCATGGCCAAGGATCAGCGGTCCCCAGGAAAGCACATAATCGATGTAGGCATTGCCATCCACATCAAAGATGCGGGGCCCGGCCCCGCGTTCGATAAACAGTGGGTTACCGCCCACGGCCCTGAAGGCGCGCACGGGTGAGCTCACCCCGCCGGGCAGAATATCCAGTGCTCGTTCAAATAAGCGTGTCGATGCCTCTGATTTCATGGTCATGCTGACGCACCTATGCTTGAGAGGTTTTCTTTATGCGCGGCCGGTTGACCAGCCACGGGCCATTGATCGAGCACGCGCCGGGCTGCTCGCTCGCCTGAATGGATGCAATCGGGGATGCCAATGCCGCCATAGCCCGCACCAGCCAGTGCAAGCCAAGGCCGCCGCAGAAGCCGTTCTTCTATTTTCTCCAGGCGTTCCGGGTGGCCGAGGTTGTACTGCGGCATGGCATCCTCGAAGATGTGAACGCGGGTAAAGAGCGGCTGCGCCCGGATGCCCAGCGTGCTCGCCAGCTCCTCCTGTGCCAGCGCGAGCAGGTCTTTCTCGTTCCAGGCGATCTCATCCTGCTGGCCGGCGCGCCCGATGAACACACGCAAAAGCGCATACCCAGCCGGCGCCCGGTGGGGGAATTTGGAGGAGGTCCAGGTGCATGCCAGCGCCTTGCGTTGCTCGCGGCGCGGGATCACATAGCCGTAGCCATCCAGCGGACGCCCGAGCTGGTCCTCACGAAAGGCCATCGAGACCGTGGCGGTGGAGACATACTCGACGCCCGCCAATTCTTCTGCCAGAAGCGAGTCCTGCTGCTCGAGCAATCCCGCGGCGGCATACGTTGGCGTGGCCAGTATCACCCCATCTGCCCGCAGGCTAGATCCATCGGAAAAGTGCAGCTGCGGGTCGCCGGCCAGGATTGAGATTTGTTGCAGGGCTACACCGCTGTGGAGCCCGACGCCCGATGCGCGCAGGCTTTCAAGCAGCGCTTCGACGATCTCAGCCAGGCCCGTGCGCGGGGTGACAAACAGGCTGCGCGGGCCCTGCGCCGTCCAGCCGTCTCTGGCTCGGGTCCTGCGCACAGCCAGAGCGCCCCGCACCAGTCCGCCATGTTTGAGCTCGAGATCTCGTAGATAGGGGAGCGTCGCCTGCAGGCTGAGCCGGTCGCCATCGCCGGCGTAAATGCCGCTCATCAGCGGTTCGATCAGGTGTTCATAGGCCTCCCGGCCGATGCGCCGGCTCACAAATTCGCCCATGCTCTCGTCTTCCAGCTCCCGTCGGCGGGGGATGAAGAAATCCAGCCCCATGCGCAGCTTGCCCGGCCAGGAGAGCAATCCGGTGGTCAGCATCGGGCTTATCTCGGTCGGGATCATCATGGTCAGGCCGCCGGGCAGTTCGTGCAGCCGCCGGCGATGCAGGATGTAGGTCTTCTTCAGGTGTGGGTTCGTCCCCTGCAGGTTGTCAGCGATTCCCAGCTCACGACAAAGCGCCACCCCCCACGGCTTGGTGGCCACGAAGGTGTCAGGTCCACCTTCAATCACAAAGCCGTCCCGGCGCTCGGTCAGGATCTTGCCGCCGAAGCGGGGGCCCTGCTCGCATATATGCACCGAGAAGGACGCCGACTGCTGCGACGCAAGTTTGTGAAGATAATATGCGGCCGAAAGTCCGGCGATTCCGCCGCCCACTATGATGAAGGTTCTATGCTGGTCCATTCGTGTACCATCTCGACGACTGCTTTGACATTCTCAACCGGCGTATGCTGCAGAATCCCGTGTCCTAGATTGAAGATGTGACCGGGCCGTCCCGCCGCCAGCTTCATTACTTCGTCTACATGACCGCGCAGTTCCGGGAGAGGCGCAAACAGCGAAACGGGGTCCAGGTTGCCCTGCACGGCCGTCTCCTCGCCCAGCAGGCGCCAGCCTTGATCAAGGGGGACGCGCCAATCCAGGCCGAGGACATCGCCGCCGGCTCGCTTCATCGATTGCAGCAAAGTCGACGTATTCGTCCCGAAATGGATGACCGGGACGCCCCTGCCCGAGACTGCCTGCAGCACCTTGGCGGAATACGGCTGGACATAGCGATCATAATCCCGGGGATGAAGCGCCCCGACCCAGGAGTCGAACAGCTGTACCGCCTGGGCGCCGGCATCGATCTGCGCCATCAAATACCCGCCCAAGGCCTCCGCGATCTTGCTCATCAAGGCATGCCAGGTTTCCGGCTGGGCGTACATCATCCCCTTCGCTATCCGGTAATCCCGGGAAGGTCCGCCTTCAATCATGTAGCACGCCATCGTGAAGGGCGCTCCGGCAAAGCCAATGAGGGGCACCTGCTCGGGAAGTTCGTGCCGCAATATTCGGATCGCCTCCATGACGTGCCCGAGGTCGCTCTCTGCCTCGATGACGCGCAGTCGCTGGACGTCCTCCAGCGTTCGGATGGGAGCTTCGACCGAGGGGCCCTCGCCCTTTACAAATTCCAGGCGTAACCCCATCGGCACGATCGGCAGCAGGATGTCGGCGAACAGGATGGCGGCGTCCACCCCGTGGGCCAACACCGGTTGCAGTGTAACTTCGGCCGCCAGCTCCGGCCGCTCGACGATCTCAAGCAGGGTGAATTTCTCGCGGATCGCCCGGTATTCAGGCATGTAGCGCCCTGCCTGGCGCATGAACCACACCGGGGTCGCGTCCACCGGCAAACCCCAGCAGGCGCGCAGGAACCGTGATGTCGGCTCCCGGTACTGATCCTGGAAAGTATGTAGCTTCACAGAGCCTCCAAGCCATCCGGTGTGTAAGCGCAGGCGGGGTCGGTTTCAAGATAATCCCCGGTCAAGCCGTAGGCCCGGCCGCGCTGGCCGCCGCAAATATCGCGATACTCACAGATGCCGCATTTGCCTTTCAGTTGCTCAGGATCGCGCAGCGCCTTGAAGATGGGATGATCGCGGTACACCTCGACGATGTTGTCCTCACGCACCATCCCCGCAGTGACCGGCAGAAAACCGGAGGGTTGAATCTCGCCGATGTGCGAGATGAACAGGAAGCCGTTGCCATCATTGACCCCTTTGCGGGGGCGGTGCAGACCGTCGGCGTACTGGAAACCGGCACCCTGGAAGGTCACTTCCGCGCCCTCACCGGCTTCGGCCTGCTTGCGTTCGATCGCCACCCGCCGGTACATCGGGGCGGCGGTGGCCTTGATATCGAATGGCACCTTCTGGGAGAGATCGTAGAGCCAGTGAAAGGTACGCTCATGGTCCTGCGGGCTGATCATGTACTGCGCCTGCGCCCGCCCGGTAGGAACCATGAAAAATACCGACCACTGGACTGCGCCCACTTCTTCGATAAACGGGACCATGTCCGCCAGCCGATCGAGGTTGAAGCGGGTCACGGTCGTGTTGACCTGCACGCTCACCCCCGCCCGCTTGGCGCGGTGGAGCGTATCCATGGTGCGCTGCCACGAACCCTCCACCTTCCGGAAAGCGTCGTGCACCTCCGCTGAAGAGGCATCCAGGCTGAGCGCCACCCGGCGGATTCCGGCCGCTTTTGCTTGTTGCAGGCGCTCGAGTGTCGGCAGGGCAGTGGCAGTCGGGGTCAGGGAACATCGCATCCCGCTCTCGGCGGCGTAGGCGATGAGATCAAAGAGATCCCGGCGCATCATCGGGTCACCGCCGGTGAAGATCAGGATCGGGCTGCCAAATTCCCTCAATTGGTCGATCAACTGGAAGCCCTCCTGCGTGGTCAGTTCAAGCGGATCGCGCTGCGGGATGGCATCGGCACGGCAGTGGACGCAGGCATAGGCACATGCACGCGTGACCTCCCAGGCGATCGTGAAGGGGGCCAGATCGAAATCGGCGACAAGCATACGTTCATCATTCCGGCTTCGTTCGTGGGCTGCGCGTATGGATAAGGCGGGATTTGTCAGCTACTGCACTCCATTTCTTCTCTAAGACTCCAACCAGGCACAGGCGTCCTTGGCGTGGTAGGTGAGGATGAAATCTGCACCGGCGCGCTTCATGGCGGTCAGGGTCTCCAGGACGAT
>CAZMZL010000012.1:0-2110 GCA_964570595.1 uncultured Anaerolineaceae bacterium
CGTTCAGTTCCTGCTTTGCGCTGATGACGAACATTTTTCCTGAGCATGTAGCAGCCGCAAGGCAGCTCTCTACAAGCCCTAGCGTCTCATGGATGCTGTCGCTGGAGTGGATAGCAAATGCACATGCACAAAGAGCCTCGCTTTTCTTATCCGCAGGACGCTCAGCTCAAGACCGCAAGCATTTATCGGGTATCTGCATACGAAAAGGGATAACGCCCTTGTCCGTTGGGTTGCAGGTTTGCCTTCCCATCCATCATCAATTCCTTGTCCCTGGGCTCCTGTGCCATGACACCTGCGGCTCAACTCACGCCAACTTCACAAGAACAAACAGCCGCGGAGCAAGATACGCGCCCCAGAATCCTGCCGTCGCATATCGTAAATAGCGCAGCGTGTTCGCCAGCAGATCCTCACCGCTCGGAAAAACTATTCTTAACCCGTAGAATAGTACAGCCATCCCGATCAGACCCAGAACATAGCGGCCCAGGCGTCTAGACCAGGGGCCTCCAGCATTAAATTTTCCCCAGCGAAACAGGAGCACGCCGCCGGCAGCAATGCCGAGGATCGTGCCCGAAGTTGCAACCGCCCCATCCAAGGACAATGGATTGATGGCATCACCTCCTGTCCCCAGTGCTGCGTTCGCTTCCCAGATCGCCGGGACCGTCTCCGGCGCGAGAACGGCCCGCGAAAAGATGTTCAACCCAAGCAGGGAAATGGATAGCAGAAGACACAGAACTAAAAGTGTCCATATGGATCGCGTGGATAGAGCCTCCCGGATCCGGTCTTCATACCTCAGGAAGATGAAAAGGATTAGCCCCGCGACGATCCAGCCTACGAAGGTATCCATGGGGAAATGCACACCCAGAAACCAGCGTGATATCGAGATGAGTAGAATAAGCGCGCTTAGCAGGATGGAGGCCCACCGGATCTGGATCCAGAAGGCCAATCTTCCCCATATCACCAGGGCGTTTTGTGCATGTCCGGAAGGAAGGCCGAAGCTCGACTCGGAAGAATATGCGATGATATCTTTGCTCGCCCAATAGGGCCGGGGAAGCCCGAACGCGAGTTTGAAGGCGGAATTGATCCCGGCGCTGGTGAGCAGAATTAATCCGATGCGGATCCCCAACCCGGCATTAAAGCACCAGATCAACACAGGCATGAAAATTAAATAGAAATCTTCGCCGCCGAGAAAGGACAATAATTGCATCGGCCCGACGAGCCATTCGCTCCAGCTCTGGAGCCAGGTGATGAAGGGGATCCCCCAATCGGCAAATAAAATCATATCATTCTCCTGTAGTTGAATACACTGACAGTGTACGATAGTCGCCAGGATGGTTAGGTCATCACACGATTTATAAAACTAGACGTTGATCGAAAGACTTCGTCCCGTTTTGCATCCCGAGTGATATTGTGACCGCTGCCTTCGATGGTGATCAAATTCTTGTCCGATGAGGCCACTGAATCCAGGATTTTCTGGGCGTCGCCAACTGGAATGCTCTCATCATCCGTCGAATAAATCAACTGGAGAGGGACAGTTAATGCGGGAAGCTCGTCTCGCATCACGGCTAATAGATCGTAGAATTCGGCCCCAGCACGGACGGGTGTGCGATCATAGGTGGAGTGCGTTAACTCGGCTTCCCTATCCTGCCAATCCGATGGTCCTCTTTTAAAGTAGCGCCATATTTTGCTGAGCACCGGCACTAAGGGGCGCAATTGATCTGCATACTTCATGGGGGCTTTATACGGTGAGGCCATTGCGCACACGCCTTCGACATGAAGTCTTGATCCAAGCAAAAGGGAAAGGGCGCCTCCCATGGATAGACCGATGATGAAGATATGGGGACACAAATCGTTCAATTGATAGTAACCATCCATCGCGGAATTGACCCAATCCCACCATTTTGAGCGATACAGGTCTTCGAAATGCGTACCGTGCCCGAAGAGCCGAGGGCCGAGGACTGAAAAACCTGCCTGGGCAAGGTATTCCCCCATCTCCCTCATCTCGTAGGGAGTTCCTGGAAAGCCGTGCAGGAGCAGACATCCTGTGTCGTTTCCTTTGAAGAGGAAAGGTCTCGCATGATGTTTGCCGCGGGTGTGGCGGTTGCGCAAAGTG
>CAZMZL010000012.1:2120-6859 GCA_964570595.1 uncultured Anaerolineaceae bacterium
GGCTGGATTTCGTTCATGTGATGACATCCAGTTTCCTGGAAAGTGTACTGAGGCTGCGGCTTCCGTCCTCGGTCACGATCAGATCATCTTCAATTCGTACGCCCCCCTTCTGTGGGAGATAAATGCCGGGTTCCACCGTAAAGGTCATGCCCTTGATTAGATTACGGTCATTGTCCTCGCGAATGTAGGGGGGTTCGTGGGTTTCGAGCCCGATACCATGTCCGGTTCGATGGATGAAGTGGTCGCCATAGCCAGCGGCATCGATGACACTCCGAGCAGCTTTATCCACTTGGCTGCATGGGTTTTCGGGGGCAATCGCCCCGCGACCCGCCTCGTGGGCGCGTACAACAATCGAGTGTATCTCTTCGAGTTCATCATCAACCTTGCCAAGGGCATATGTTCTCGTCAGGTCCGAGATGTAGCCGCCATGCCGTGCTCCCCAATCAATGAGCAAAAGATCGCCCTGTGTCAATTTGCGATCCGTGGGTGTTGCGTGAGGAAGCGCGCTGTTCGGCCCTGCTGCGACGATGGGGTTGAAGGGCAGCTCGGGTTCCGAACCGGCTTTAAGCAGGTTGATGGTGAGCAATGCAGCCACATCACGCTCGGTCATCCCGATGTGCACGTGAGGGAGCGTCTCTTGGATGGCGGTTTCCGCGATTCTTGTCGCGGACTCCATTCGTTCCACTTCTTCAGATCCCTTCACAAGACGAAGTTCAGCGAAAGCCGCATCTCCCGAACAAATGATCCATTCTGTGGACAGTCGCTGCATGATCTCAAGTTCGAAGTAGCGCAGACGCAAGGGCTCAACAGCAATTCGAAGGGCACCACTTCCGAGTAACTTTGACGCTTTTCGGAAGGCCTCATCTTGAGAAGCCGGATTCTCATCATAGGAGAAAACCTGTGCATCAAGATCGGAATCGGCCAGGCGCACTTCCTCGAGACCCGGAAGTACGATGACGGCAGAGCCATTTTGTGGAAGGAAGAGCATGACCGGTCGCTCCATGAGGTGGAAGGAGAGCCCGGTGAGGTAGTAGAGCGTAGGTCCAGGATTGAGGGCGAGGAACTCAAGCTCATGTTTCTCCATCAGTTCCTGGAGGCGTTTCACTCGATCCGTGTTCATGGTCACTCTCCTGATGTTTGCATTATAACGAAGGGTCCACGATAGAACAATTTTCCTTGACCAAAAGATGTCCATGAACAAGTTGTACGAGGCTGTGATGAAACCGATCCCTACCATCGGGGTTCCTCGCAGCACGCGCGAGATGATTGCGTCCCCCGAACATCGGTCTCTTGACATGATTTTGACCGGGGGGGTACAATCCTCTTTACACACCGAAGGGGCCTGTAGCGCAGTTGGGAGCGCGCATCAATCGCACTGATGAGGTCGCGGGTTCGAATCCCGCCAGGTCCACTCGGATCCCTGGGCCCATGGCGCAGTTGGGAGCGCGCCTCAATGGCATTGAGGAGGTCGTGGGTTCGAATCCCACTGGGTCCACTGAAAATTAAATACGAGGCCGTTGCAGAAGTAGTAAGCCATCCGCCAGAGATTCGGGGAGGGTGAAAAACCGAACAGGCAACCGCGGATTGCCGCACCCAATAAGGCTGAACTCGGCTGCTGTCGATGGGAATCGGCAGGCTTCTCTGGTGAACTCAAGTAGCCAGAGACGGATTTCGCCCGTTAGCGCGAATAAAGCTGCTTGGTGATCTGGCTGCTGCCAGCGCCGGGAAGCAGGGTGGTACCGCGGAGCACCCCTTCGTCCCTGATCTGTCGAAGGGGTTTGTTTTTTTGAATAGGGGCATCCTTGGATGCTTATGGAAAGGAAGCAGGATGAGTGAATCGAAATCACACAACGAAATGAACGATCCGATTGAGCGATACTCGCCAGGGGAGATCGAACCGAGATGGCAAGCCCGCTGGGAATCAGATGATCTCTATAAAGCGCAGATCGATCAGGATCGCGAGAAATATTATTTTCTCACGATGCTTCCTTACACATCTGGCGATTTGCACATTGGGCATTGGTATGCAATGGCGCCTTCAGATGCCCGTGCACGTTACCTGCGTATGCGCGGATTTAATGTCATGTTTCCAATTGGGTTCGATGCATTCGGGCTTCCCGCGGAGAACGCCGCCATTCAACGGGGCATCCATCCCAAGGAATGGACATACCAAAACATCGAAAATATGAGATCGCAGTTAAAAACCATGGGCGCGATGTGGGATTGGTCGCGCGAAGCGATCTCGGCGGATCCAGAATACTACAAATGGACTCAGTGGTTTTTCCTGAAGATGTACCACAACGATTTGGCATACCGGAAAATGTCCCCCGTTGATTGGTGCCCACAATGCAATACGACTCTGGCACGAGAGCAAGTGTGGGGAGAGGACCGGCATTGCGAACGCTGTGGGACCCCGGTCATTAAGAAAGACCTTGAGCAATGGTTTTTCCGCATTACGAACTACGCTGAGGAACTGCTTGATTTCTCTGTGATCGATTGGCCCGAGCCGGTCAAGCTCTTACAAACAAATTGGATCGGTAAGAGTAAGGGTGCACGAGTTGTTTTTAAAACTGAACATGGAGACCCGATCGAGATATTCACGACTCGCCCTGACACTTTGTGGGGGGCGACTTTCATGGTTCTTGCTCCGGAGCATCCTCTTGTTGCGAAGTTGACGACGAACGAACGACAAGAAGAGGTCCACGCCTATGTTCATGAGAGCACACGGCAGACGGACATCGAGAGGGAAGCTGCAGATAAGGAGAAGACAGGGGTTTTCACCGGTGGATACGCACATAACCCTGTGAATGGCGAGCGGATCCCCGTATGGATCGCCGATTATGTACTCATGACCTATGGCACAGGCGCCATCATGGCTGTTCCTGCGCATGATGAACGTGATTTCGAGTTCGCCTTGAAATTTGGTCTTCCTATAATTCCCGTCATCGATCGACCCGATGGACGATCCCGATCTTTCGCTCCTGAGGGTGCGATGAAGGAAGGGTTTGAAGCCGCCCTCGAAAAGGAACAGATTCCCTATAAAAACGAGAAGGGTGGATTACAGATCGATGTTCCCCCGGGAAAAAGCTCAGCATACATCGCATTGGCGAGCCAATTCGTGCAGGAAGATTCCTGGAATGAGCTTGTTGGAACGGAATGGAAATTTATTTTTTCCGATGGCATCCAATCCTGGGATTCTGTCCAGGCGGGTGGATCAATCCTGACTCGCTTACAGGAGATGGATGAGAGCACCAAGAAGTATCGGACACTAATGGAGATGTTCTGGCACCAACCGTTTTACCGCGAGGTCCTCTACCACGATGACTACGGCACGATGATAAATTCTGGATCGATGAGTGGGACCGATGGCGAAAGTGCGTTCGATGCTGCAAATGAATTTCTCAAAGACAAAGGCGTGGGCAGGTTTGCGATCAACTATCGCATCCATGATTGGCTGATTTCTCGACAACGGTACTGGGGCGCTCCAATACCAATGGTGTACTGCCCGAAGTGCGGCATCGTACCAGTTCCTGAAGACGAACTCCCCATTGAACTACCCGATGATGTGGAATGGAAGCCGACCGGGGAGAGCCCATTAAAGTTCCATCCCACCTGGCGGTTAACGACCTGCCCGGAGTGTGGTGAGAGGGCTGAACGCGAGACGGATACGATGGATACTTTCATGTGCTCATCGTGGTATCACTTACGATACCTGAGTCCGCACTATAGCGATGGTCCCTTCGATCCGGAGGAGTACGAATACTGGATGCCGGTGGATACATATACGGGCGGGATGGAACATGCCACCATGCACTTGATCTATACCCGGTTTTTCCAAAAAGCTTTCCGGGACATGGGTGTTTTAGAAGGTCCTGAGCCTATGCTGATGCTACGTAATCAGGGACAGATCCTGGGACCTGATGGGCAGCGCATGAGCAAATCTAGAGGAAACGTGGTCGATCCTGACGAACAAGTCGAGGCTTATGGTGCGGATGCGGTCAGAGCGTATCTCATGTTTGGTTATCGCTGGTCGGAAGGAGGTCCGTGGAACCCGGACAACATTCATGGAATCGTGCGCTGGTTGAATCGGGTATGGAATCTCGTCTTGGATAATACCGCAGTGCAACCTGTTGATGAAGATTCCGCAGTCATTCGATCGCTGCGTCGAAAAGTTCATCAAACGATCCGTCAGGTTTCTCGTGACCTGGATAACTTTGAATTCAACACTGTAATTTCGGCTTTGATGGAGTTGAGCAACGCCATCATAGCCGCAAAAAATGAGGGGTTGGCCGGGAGTGAGCCCTACCATGAGGCCATTGAGACTTTACTTCTGCTCATGGCGCCAAACACCCCCCACATCGCCGAGGAGTTGTGGTCCCGTATTGGCAAGACCTACTCGATCCATGAACAATCCTGGCCCGTGTTCGACCCTGATTTAGCGCAAGAGGATGAAATCACTCTTGTGATTCAAGTGAACGGGAAGGTACGGGATCGCATCACAGTCCCTGCGGAAATTAGTGAGTCGGATGCCAAGGCGATGGCTCTTCAGAGCGAAGCTGTTCAACGACAACTGGGTGGCAAGCCACCACGGAAGGTGATCGTTGTGCCGGGTAGACTGGTGAATATCGTAGTATAGGGTACAGTATCAGGAAACGTAAGGGCGCATGGCCATGCGCCCCGACCCGGCGACCGCGCGCCCTTACGATGATTGCCCCCGATCGCTTGTTGCCCGATTTTAA
>CAZMZL010000012.1:6959-24125 GCA_964570595.1 uncultured Anaerolineaceae bacterium
GAGATTGTTGACGGTGTAAGGGCGCATGGCCATGCGCCCCGACGAGGCGACCGCGTGCCCCGACCAGGCGACCGCGCGCCCCGACCCGGCGACCACGCGCCCTTACGATGATTGCCCCCGATCGCTTGTTGCCCGATTTTAAGGGTCTGTCACGCGTCAGGTGAGAACATGCAGAGCGGAATTCCCACATTATCCGCTGGTACCTCGATGAGAACCCCCTACGCTGGTCGCAGGATCTGTATCATCCTCGCTGAGAGAAAAGATCCTTTTTATCTTTTCGTCCATTTTGCATCTCCATTGCACAAAACGTACAATCACATGAACTCAAGGAGGATGTCTATGACGACGAAGCGCGTAGTCGCTGCCGAGGATGCTCCTGCTGCGATTGGACCTTACTCGGCGGCAATTCAATGTGGAGCGTTCATATTTGCATCCGGTTCATTGGGCGTCGAGGTTGAGACTGGTGACTTCGCGCCTGGTGGGATCGAAGCAGAGACCCGGCAGGCTCTGGAGAACTTAAAGCGTGTATTGATCGCTGGTGGATCTTCGCTGGATCATGTCGTGAAGACGACGGTATTCCTTCGCGACATGGGGGATTTTGCAAAAATGAATGCAGTCTATGCCGAATTTTTTCCGGCAAATCCACCTGCCCGCTCTACGATTCAAGTTGCGGCGCTGCCCAAAAAAGCCGCCGTCGAGATTGATGCCATTGCGCACCTATCCGCAGATGCATGAGATAAGAAATTGGAATTTCACATGGCTGAGGGGGAGACATGCGAGATCCCACGGCACGTGGGGTACCTTGGATTGCTGTGTGGGCCCCTGTGTGATGTAGCCACGAACACTCGTTGGTTACAGTTATATTGAAAGAACTGAGGATGATGCTATGACCGGAGAGTTGGTTCTCATTGTCGATGATGAGATCAACATCATTGATCTTGCACGTCTCTACCTGGAGCGCGAAGGATACAAAACCGAAGCTGCGATGGATGGGGTGGATGCGCTGAGGTTAGCTGCGGAGATCAGCCCCTCTCTCATTATCCTCGATATTATGCTCCCCGGCCTGGATGGATTCGAGGTTTGTCGGAGGGTACGCACGAGCTCTGATGTTCCCATCATCATGCTCACGGCTAGGGATGAGGACATCGACAAGATTGTCGGCTTGGAGCTTGGCGCCGATGATTACCTGACCAAGCCTTTCAATCCTCGAGAATTGGTGGCACGGGTGAAAGCCATCCTGCGCCGAGCAGATACAGTACCGCGCCTGGGCAATCGACCCATCCATGTCGGTGATGTAAGGATCGACCCTGCAAGAAGGGATGTCACCGTTCGAGAAAGCAGGGTGGAAATGCGGATGAAAGAATTTGATCTACTGTTCGCGCTCGCAGACAACAAGGGGATTGTACTCAGGCGTGAGCAACTCCTCAACCTCGTTTGGGGATATGACTTTTATGGTCAGACCCGGACTGTTGATGTTCACATCGCACAAGTACGTAAGCGCTTGTCCGGTAGTGAGACCGTACGAATCGAAACTGTAACCGGTGTCGGTTATAAACTTGTGGTCCGATCGTGATGTTTGCATCGCTCCGATCGCGCTTGTTTTTCACGTATCTCTTAATCAGCGGACTTATTCTTGGGATCGTGGGCGTAAGTCTACTTGTGTTTTTGCTACGGAATCCCGTCGTTGAGGGTCTTACCTTTCGCCGTCTGGAGGCCGGATTTAATCTCTTACCACGTTGGGAGAACGCTCAGCTTAGCCGAGTTTCTCCAGATGATGCCGCACGGGTCTTGGAGCGGCTGGACACTCTATCGGGCGCAAGGATTATTTTGCTTTCTGACGATGGTCGTGTTGTTGCCGATAGCCGCCAGGAAGCACTGGATTTCCCCGAAACCGTTGCACAGGAAATTATTAGGGGTGAGGAGAGGGCGCAATCCCGCTATCGTGATGAATCTGGAAGCTGGCGGCTATATGAAGCTCGTCCTATTCGGGGAGGGTATCATCTGGTGTTCGTTGCCCCAAGACCGTCGGTGCGCAGCATCGCCCTCTGGGGGGACGACTTGCTGAAACCATTGCTGCAAGCGGCAGGGATTGCGTTCATCCTCGCGATCATCCTTTCATGGCTGATGGCGCGCTGGGTCGCGGCCCCTCTTCATCAAATGGCGAAAGCCTCCCAGGCGGTGGCCTCCGGCAGGTATGATTTCGAGTTCCAGCCTGGCGGGCCTCGTGAGGTTGTAAGCCTCGCCCGGGCATTTAATGACATGGCGAGACAGGTTGAGGCCTCCCGGCGAGCGCAAGAGGACTTTGTCGCCAATGTATCGCACGACCTTAAGACTCCGCTTACGTCCATCCAGGGTTTTGCGGGGGCGATCGTGGATGGGACGGCGGAGGATGTCGCCGCTCAGCGTCATGCTGCCCAGGTCATTTATGATGAATCCGATCGACTGAGTCGGATGGTGGATGAGCTGCTGGAGTTGGCGCGCATCGATGCCGGGCAGATCGCCTTCAAGCGTAAGCGTGTCGTCATAACGGCGCTGCTTGCGACGGTTGTCGAACGCCAGGCCCTACGTGCGAAAGAGGCGAATGTCATCGTGATGACGTCCATTCCCGCCCTCCCGGATCTGGTCGGCGACGGGGACCGGCTGGCGCAAGTGTTTACAAACCTGTTGGATAATGCCATCAAGCACACGCCAAAAGGCGGCAAGGTTAAATTATGGGGAGAGACTGATGGGGGATGGATTTCAATCCATGTGGATGATTCGGGTCCTGGGATACGACCGGAAGAACTTTCACGAATATTCGAGCGGTTTTACCAGGTGGATAAAGCAAGGCCGGGAGGATCCAGGCGAGGCGTCGGCTTGGGATTGGCAATTTCCCGTGAGATTGTGCGCGGCCATGATGGCCGCATTTTTGCACAAAGCAAAGAGGGTGTGGGCAGTCGCTTTACCGTCCAACTACCGATGGTTCGGCCTGATGACAAAACGCTTGCAATCAACACACCTATGTAAACATTCGATATAATAGTCGACCAACTGGAGGTTATCATTCATATGGAAAAGAATTCTAACGCGAAGTGGATCATCTTTGCGATCGTGGGGACGCTTTCCCTTTGCCTTGTTGTGCTGTGCGCCACGGTAATTTTGGTCCGCTGGTCCATCAATCAAGTCATGGCGCAATCGCCTACGAATGAAGCAATTCTTGAAATCGTGGCAACGCCGACATTATTCGTGCCTTCGGAGGAAGTCCCGACGGACATGGTTCTCGCGTTTGAAATGAAAGAATTATTAAACCAGACTATCGTACCTGAGAATAACCGTATTGAATTGAGCGAGCGGCTGAAAGGGATATCGAACATACCCATCGTCCTGGCGGACGATGCGAGCCCCATCCCTGTCGGAACGATCGAGTCTTTCTGGGTTGGCGATGTGGATACCATCGAACACAGCCAGATCGAGGCCGAGCTGGTCTACGCAGGGGAACACGTTTATTTTTGGATCGAAAGAGGCGTGGACTACGACCTTGATGAAGTGAGTGCTCTTGTGGATGATTTCGAAGCGCGCGCCTATCCGATCAACCGTAAATTTTTCGGAAGCGAATGGTCGCCGGGGATCGATGGAGATGAGCATTTATATATTCTCTATACGCGAGGAATGGGAAGCGCTGTTGCGGGATATTATTCCTCTGCAGATGAACTCTCCCCGTTGGCAAATGAGTTCTCGAATGGGCATGAGATGTTTTACCTGAGTGCGGACAATGTTGAACTATGGGATCAATTCACATACGGAGTCCTGGCGCATGAATTCCAGCACATGATCCATTGGTCCAGGGATCGAAACGAGGAATCCTGGATGAATGAGGGTTTCTCGGAGCTGGCTGCTCATCTGAGCGGGTTTGACGTCGGGGGATGGGACTATGCATACGCTTCGGATCCTGATCTTCCCCTTACTTATTGGCCCACGAACGGAGGCTCTCATTACGGTCAGTCGTTCCTCTTCATGGCGTATTTTCTCGATCGTTTTGGGGAGGAAGCGACCAAGGCCGTCGTCGCTAACCCAACAAACGGGCTTGCATCCCTCGACCAAACCCTTCTTGAGATGGGTGAGAAAGACCCAAAGAGCGGTGCTATCGGAGCCGATGATGTTCACCGGGATTGGGCTCTCGCAATGCTGCTCCAGGAGCCATCCAAAGCGGATGGTCAATATGGGTATCAATCTTATTCCCCGCCTGTCGTGACCTACGCTGATGAATTCAGCGACTGCACAATCGAGCCACAGAGCCGGGATGTCAATCAATACGGCGTGGATTACATTCTCTTTAATTGCGAAGGTGATTTCACATTACAGTTCGACGGTATGGCAACGGTACCGGTTCTCCCGGGCGAACCGCAATCTGGGGATTTTAGCTTTTGGTCTAACCGCGGGGATGAATCCGATATGACGCTCACCCGATCCTTTGATTTCCGAGATGTTGAGACATCGATCGAATTGGCCTACTGGGTTTGGTATGACATTGAAGAAGGTTGGGATTACTTATACCTGGAAGCATCGATGGATGGCGGGGAGACGTGGGAGATCCTCAAGACACCGTCGGGAAGTGATCAAGATCTTTCCGGAAACTCGTATGGATGGGCATATTCTGGCATGAGCGGCGGAGGTTTCCAGCCAACATGGATTGAGGAGCGGGTGGATCTCACGCAATTCGCAGGAGAAGAAGTCCTGCTTCGATTTGAATACATCACAGACGCAGCCGTGAATGGCGACGGCCTTCTGCTCGACGATGTTCGCATCGATGTTATCGACTATATGGAGGATTTCGAAGCCGATGATGGTGGTTGGGTTGAAGCCGGCTTCGTACGTCTCTACAATCGAATCCCGCAAACCTACCAACTTGCCCTTGTTGAACATGGGGACACAACCCGGATCACAAAATTATCCCTGGACGAACTTCAGCACGCCGAAATCCCCATTCGTTTGGGTGATGAGTTTGATCGGGCGACGTTGGTCGTGATCGGTACCGCAAGGCACACCTGGCAATCCGCGCCTTACGTGATATCGATTGGACCTCAGGTCCCCTGAGGCCTTTGCTGACGCATAAAATGCTCATTGCAAGAAGATGAAGTTGATATCACCGTTGATAGGCAAAGAGGCATGGTCGGAGACCATGCCTCTTTATATACTGTATTTCAAAAACAGAGGGTTATTTTCCCTCGGATGGTGTCTTCCGAAGTCTATCGAGCTCAGCCTCAAGCTGTGCGACTCGCATTTCGTAGGCTTCAAGTACATCTTTACGAACGGCATCCGCTCGCTCAGAAGCTTGAGTTCGAAGTTCTTCACCCGACATCGGTGCGAGGAGTAATGCGGCGATGGAGCCGACCAGCGCACCCGTGATAATCCCAACCATAAAATTTATAAAGCGGCTCATAGAATACCTCCTCATTTAGGAGCATTATCTCATAGTTAAGACCTGCTACCAAGGTGTTTCATAATTCCATCGATCGAGCCTCTCGGCTTATGATGGCGATGCGGTTGCTGGTGCGCCCCCGCTCTATGGAAGCTGCATGGCGGGTTTGTGTAGCTGGTCCATTTCATGTGCCCGCTCTCCTCAGCGAAAATCGGAACCTGGCTTGAACATAATTATTTTCTCAAGTAGGCGAATAAGAACCCCAACTCCATTTTCAGGAGGAGGGGTTGGGGTTTGGATGGATATCATCGACCGCGATTGTGTAAGTGGCGCCTCGTGCTTGAGGCAGGAATGGGGATGACGTTATCGGCAAACATGTGTTATACATGGTGTTGCGAAAAGTTGGATTTTATTACCTGGAGGGCATGATGCCGAATATCACGATTGAATACTGCGCAGTTTGACACTACACCGACAGAGCCATCGGTGCGATGGCTGAGGTTTTGAAAGCATATGAGAATAAGGTTGACTCCGTGCAGGTTATCCCCTCGGATGGAGGCAAGTTTGAAGTGAAGGTCGACGACAAACTCGTCTACTCAAAATTACAGACCGGCCGCCACGCAGAATCCGGTGAAGTTGCGAAGCTGGTTGGACCCGCGCTATAGCTCATCGGGTCCGGTATCTGCCCGGCCTCCTCACCCGTAGGTCTGAATTGTGAAAGGCTGTCCTTGATGAGAGCGGTACTACAGCGCGTACGCCGTGGTCGTGTCCTCGTAGATGAGGAAGTGGTCGCGGAAATTAACCGGGGGATCGTGATCCTGCTTGGCGTGGGCCGCGAGGATACCGAAGATGAGGCGGCGTGGTTGGCGACGAAATGTGCGACTTTGCGTATTTTCGAGGATTCAGAAGACAAAACCAACCTTTCTGTGAAAGATGTGGATGGGGAGATCCTCGTGGTTTCACAGTTCACGTTGTACGCAGATACCCGCAAGGGACGTCGTCCTAGTTTTATTCATGCAGGAGCTCCCGAGATCGCTGAACCCCTCGTGGAGGCATTCGCAGAGCACCTGAAATCCTTAGGTTTACGGGTAGAGACGGGCGTTTTCGGGGCGCATATGGTGGTAGACATGGAGAATGACGGCCCGGTGACCATCCTCCTAGATAGAGATCCCCCGTAAGACCAGCACGTTTCTCATGGCAGACTACAACACATCTTAATGATTGAGCCCGGGCCCGGCTCGGATCCCTGTATTGGGTCGCCCAAAGAGAGCGGTCCCTGCGATGTCCTGCTTATCTCCTCGGTTTGGTCCATCATGGGTGTCGAATGAGATGAGGGAGGGATCCGTCTTCAGTCGTCGTTCGAGACAGGCCTCGAACGGATTATTTATTAACCCGATTTCTTTATCCCTGATCCCTTCCCACCCATCGCTCAGGCTCAAAGGATCGATCTTTGGATCGCACTTCGGGTCGATGAATTTGAACCCGGCGGTTCAACATCATGTGAAAATCATCGTGTCATGACGAGCTAAGGTACCCATACCGGAGCGAAGAAATCCCAATATCGCTTTCCCAGATGCCACGGAGCAAATAACCATATTGCCTGACCATGTATGGTCGGCAGCATCACGAAAGACCGGAGCCGCCTTTTGTAAGCTCACATCTCTCTCGCACAATGAGTTTGAGCCTTTACATCTATTCGAAAGTTTGTAGCAGATGTTCCGGTCCGGTCCAGAGCGCTCAATAGAGTGGGAAGCTTCGAGCGACGGCTCCGAACAGTGCATCCAAATCACTCGAATCAGAGCGCTCACCATTATGAAATACAGGAAGCGAGAACCGTCTCTAGAACGGTTCCCATGCTCGTGATGCTGTCATGCTCAACAGCGGTGGCGCGATGTCAGCCCACCGTCGGGGGGGATGGTGCCACTGCGGTATAATCCGTTTGATAGAACATAATGGAGATAAGGACATAAATCTTTAGGAGGTTTGCATGAACGTCGAAGCAATTTTTTCAATGTTGGCAACATTCGCCTGGCTGGGGGCGCTGATCGTCATCGTGGTGATCATCGTGAGAGCGACACGTGGCGCAGAGACCAAAGGCGCTACATGGTATGTCTTGGGATTGGTCGCCGCAGCGCTGATTCTTTCCGTCGTTAGCGCTGGGATAGTCTTCGTCCAGCCTACCGAAAGGGGGGTGGTCATATCGGCGCTTGATGATGGCGTTCGTCAGGAGGCCTTGCAGCCTGGTTTACACTGGATCGTTCCGTTCCTCGAAAATGCGATCATGTATCCGATCTCGCGACAGACCTACACGATGTCGATCGCCCATGCGGAAGGTGCCATTGCGGGCGATGACTCCGTTGAAGCGCGGACGGCGGATGGTCAGATCGTGAAAATCGACGCTTCTGTCATCTTCTCGATCGACCCGGAGCGGACCGTTGAGCAGCATGTGAAATGGGACGGTGCCTATATCGACAACCTCGTTCGCCCTGTCGCACGGGGGGTCATCCGAGATGCAGTATCCCAGTTTGGGATCGAAGAAGTCGTCAGCTCGAAGCGCTTTGAGCTTCAACAATTGATGTTTAATGGTATGGAGGCCATCTTGAATGAGGGTGGTTTCAGCCTTGCGGATTTCGTGCTTCGCAACATTGCCTTCTCAGAGGAATACGCCGATTCGGTGGAACAGAAACAGATCGCCGAGCAGCAAGCTCAACAGGCAGAAAACGTTGTCCAGCAGCGTGAGTTTGAGGCTGAGCAGGCCCGTCAAATTGCCCAAGGTGTGGCGGATGCAAATGTAATCGAGGCAACGGGTAACGCTGAAGCTGTCGTCATTCAGGCAGAAGCCGATGCCAAGGCGCTTGAGTTGATCGCAGAAGCCCTTAAGAGCAGCCCAGATCTACTCACCTTCGAATACATCAAGAAGCTCTCACCGGGGATCGAGGTCATGCTGGTCCCGAACGACAATCCATACCTTCTGCCATTGCCGTCACTCGAGAGGAGTGGGTTGGGAGATACGGGAATCGCACCATAAGAGGTAGAAACGAAGTGCGTTTCGACATCCATAGACTCCCGTGGCCGAAAAGTCACGGGAGTTTTTTGTACGCCCGGCATGGGCGTTGGCCAGGGGGTGCAAATCAACCGCGGACGATGATCCGCCGATGCCCTAGCCGAAGGCAATGGTGCGGGTGTGAACCAAGACGGGAAGGATGCTCTGGCGGCGATCGAGGTTGCTGTGACGGCAGAGGACGAAACGCCGGTTTACTTTGAGAGGGATTTTCATTCGGTAGAGACGCAGCGTGCTGTGTCTCTACCGATGGGTTAGGGAATGTATTTTTCACAGACAAATATTGAGATTGGATGAGGCGGCTATCCCAAGCGTACAACTAGGAAAGGAACAAGCATCTCTTCGGCCGAAAGACCTCCATGCCGTCCAAGGAGGGGGTTTTCTTTATCCGCCCACCAGAGGTAGCTGTCGTTATGGCTGATGAGCGAACGGTCGCCCAGACGGTTCGACGCTGTTTCAGTTGGTTTCCCGGGGCCAAAGAGTCCTTTTTCAAGGAGGTAGTTTGAGGGAGCGTTTGTGAAGCCGCCGGGCCAAGTTCGTTGGATGTACTCCTCCACCGTGTCCAGTTGACCCGGGCGTGGGTACAAGTATGCGAGACGGTTTTCTCCGGTGGGGAGGATGTGCAAATGCTCGATCAACTCAGGGTGATTTTTCAACTCGTAATGAGGATCTTTTCTTGTATGCAGCTGGCCATGGTCTGCAAGCAGAACGAACACCGTTCGACGGCGGATGTCTTTGGAGAGATTTCCAATGAACTCTTTGAGCAACACATGGATAAATGCATTGAATTCGGCCTCGGCCTGCTCTGAATCTGGTCCATAGCGATGGGAGGTCCCATCCACGCCGCCATAGTATGTCCAGATCAGTCTGGATTTCTCCAGCGGTTGTTCAGCAAGATGTCGGACGCCCACCCATAGATCTGGCACGCCACCGAAGGTGTGCACCGAAACATCGGGATAATGCATCTGAGATAATCCCGAGCCGCTGATGGTGTAGTGAAGGAAGGCGTGCACATCGACGTTGGCTTCCCCTAACCGGGGACCGATCGTCGGGACGGGGAGAAACCTCTTTGGATCGAGCCCGGCTTTGTAAAGCAGTCCTGCATGCCCGTGAAAAGCAGCCGGTTCATGCGTGATCATATTCGCAACGAGTCCGAATTCTCGCAGGAATATTTCGTAACCCAGCACCCCGTGCTCGGCTGGGCTGCGACCGGTCCAGAGAGTCGTCAACGCGGCACAGGTCGTAGAGGGTACGATGGAAGTTAGAGCGGCGAGGATTCCTTCCGAGATGAGTGGTCCCAGCCCATCTGAGCTTCCATCGACCCATCTCTGGAATCGATGCAGCGCGACGGCGTCCACGAGCGTCACGACGATCTGCTCCGCTCCGTCGGTCAGATCATCGAGCGCAGGGATATCCAGGGCTGGATGGGGCAAAGAACCTGCTCCGAACCATTGGCAAAGACTCGCGGGGAAATTTAAGATTGACAACCCATCATAGGCAGGATGGATTATGTCGGGACCCAATTCGATCCCGTCGATGCGATGGTCCTTGATCGTCGTCACAAGTGAATCGGTAAGATCTGCCATTGGTGATGGTCCCTGGGTCTCTCTCTCAAAACGTCGACGGTCGACAATGTTGATTGGCTAGCGGTCAAGCGTTGACTTATAATCTTACCCGAGGACCCTACGATCATACTACATCAGGAGGATCTTACCGCGAGTGGAGCACTCAACGATCCCAGAAAGGCATCGTGAAGTCGCACGAACCGGACTGAAGGGACTTCTTTCCGGGCGAAGACGACGAGTACTGCGCGAATACATCACCGGTTATCTGATGATCTTCCCGGCGACGTTTCTCGTTTTTGTCTTCGGAATTTTCCCCGTCGCATTTGCACTCTACGTAAGCATGCAAAAGTGGCGTCTGAAACGTGGCGACTTCATCGGGATGGATAATTTTGTCCGAGCTTTGGGGAACCTGGCATACATCCTATTCTTCCTCATCGCCATCGGCGCGCTTGTGGGGGCCGTGATCCTCTTCAAGCGAATCAGGAGGCAGGCCGACGAGAATGACGAACAGGTATGGTTCTTAGCCATCCCTGCTGCTATTCACGCAGCCGCGATCCTGGCGCTGTTCCGCTGGTTTATCCTGCTGCTCCCCGAAGTGCTCAACATCGCCGGAAAAATCATTGGGGTAGAGAAAACTCGAGAGCTTTTTATGTCCCTGCTGGGTGAGGCTTTCCGTGTGGAGACGGTCTTAGGAGCGTTTCAGATATTGATCATTTTGACCCTGGCATCGATTGTTGTCGGGTTCATCACCTACCGGTTATGGAAGAACCCTCGCAATTTGATCTATCAATCTCAATTTGCTATCGCTTGGTTGGGGGTGAGTACCGGTGTTTTGCTCCTCGTCTTTACCTATCGAGAAGTCGGAAAAGCCTATCAACTGGCGCTCGAGACCGGAACTGATCCAGGTATCTGGCCACAAGTCATCACGATTGGATCTGGCATTCTTCTGCTTGTGGTTGGATGGGTTGTATGGCGGAGCGCAGAGGGTCAGAGTTCAAATCGCTCTTTCTGGCTGCGTCTCTTCGCGGCTTTGTTCCTGCTCGTGGCTGGATGGGTGCTCATCGCGGAGATCCCCATCGTCATGGCGGCTGGGGACGAGGATGTCTGGCAGGGTTTGAAGGTGACTATTTTTTACTCGTTGGGGACAGTGCCCTTCCAACTGGGCATCTCGCTGTTTCTGGCCATCCTCTTATTCCAGAAATTGGCGGGATCGGAACTGTTCCGCATGCTCTTCTTCCTGCCATATGTCACCCCCTTCGTCGCCAGTGCGGCAGTGTTCCGGCAGATGTTCTCAATCCGACCTCAAGCTCCAGTGAACCAATTCATTGGTTTGTTCGGGATCGAATCCCTGGCGTGGATCCAGGAACCTGACGGCATTATCAGTATGCTTGGGGCCAGTCTTGGGTATGAGATTCCGGATTGGGCGGCTGGCCCCAGTCTGGCGCTCGTCGTCATCATGTTCTTTTCGATCTGGGTCTATGTGGGTTACGATACGGTCATCTATCTGGCGGGATTAGGAAATATCCCACTGGAGTTGATCGACGCCGCCCGGATCGACGGTGCGGGCCGATGGGGGGTTTTCCGGCACATCATCTTCCCGCTGCTGTCGCCGACGACGTACTTCCTATCCTTGATCGCCATTATTGGGACATTCAGGGCTTTCAGCCATATCTGGGTGATGCGGCATGAGCTGGCGCTCGGAACGACGGACACCCTCAGTGTGTTTAGATTTGCAGAATTTTTTGAAAAAGTTCGCTATGGCTATGCCTCTGCGCTTGCATTTGTGCTCTTCGCCGTGATTCTCAGTCTTACTTTCATCAACAACCGGGTGCAGGGATCGAGGGTATTTTATGGCTGAGAGAAAGCTCGAAAGCAGCCCACGGGATGAGACAAAACCGAAGCGTCGAGGTCTCTTTCGCGATTTTGCGCAGAATGGTCTCACATATTCATTTCTTGTCCTGGGTGCGTTGGTTGCTGTCATCCCCTTCGTCTGGATGATTTCCACCTCACTTATGAGCCTTGGAGAAGCCACGGGCGTGCGCTTCTTCCCCTCGGAGATTCATCTTGAGAACTACGTGGATGCCTGGAAGGAAGCGCAATTCGCAGAGTACTTCGTGAACAGCATCCAGATTGTCGTCATCACCCTGGTCGGGCAGATCACCTTCAGCGTGCTGGCAGCTTACGCGTTCGCCCGTATTAAGTTTCCCGGCAGGGATATCATCTTTGGCGTCCTGCTCAGCACGATGATGATCCCTGCGATGGTGCTGATTATTCCAAACTTTCTCACCGTGACATGGCTGGGGCGCATCGGACCGCTGTCCTGGATCAATAACTGGCCCGCACTTACAATTCCCTTCATGGGGAGCGTCTTCGCAATATTTCTTCTGCGCCAATTTTTTGCGCAGGTCCCTGATGAATTGTTCGATGCTGCGCAGATCGATGGCGCCGGACATTTACGCTTTCTCATCACGGTCGTGATCCCGCTCGCCAGGGCTCCCTTGATGGTCATCATTGTGCTCTCTTTTATGGGTTCCTGGAATGCGCTTGCGTGGCCGATGCTGGTGACCAACTCCCCGGAATGGCGACCGATTGCGGTTGGGCTGATGAATTTTGTGGAGGAAGCCGGACAGCTCATTCATTTGATGATGGCGGGCGCCGTCATCACGATCATCCCCATTTTAATACTGTATTTCATCACCCAGAGACAGTTTACAGAGTCCATTGCACGGAGTGGATTAAAAGGCTAATCTTGACCTCTAAAGGAGGTGATGCTTCGCTTTATTTTTCTATACATCGCCACAATCGACCCATAAGAACCTGAATACCAAGGAGGAAGAAGGATGATGAACAAGAAAATTGCATGGCTGTTGCTGCTTGCGCTGGTTCTGCCCGTGGTGCTGGGCGCATGCGCCGCGGCGACGCCCGAACCACCGCCGCCGCCGGAAGCTGAAGAACCAGCGGAGCCGGAACCAGAGGCGGAAGAGCCCGCCGAAGTGGAAGAGCCCGCGGCGCCAGCCGTCGACCCCAGCGGACAGACGATCCAGTTCTGGCATGTTTGGGGCACGGGATCGGTCGGCGAAGGCATGCAGGCCATCGTCGACGAATTCAACGCCACGAATGAGTGGGGTATCACCGTCGATGCGGTGGACCAGGGTCGTTATTCAGACCTTGAAGACGCGATGAATGCAGCGGTTCAATCGGGTGACGTACCCAATGTTGTTGTGGGTTATACAAACGCCCTCGACACGTGGTACTCTGTCGATGTGCTTGAAGATATGAACACTTTCATCAATGATCCCGATTGGGGCATGTCGGACGATGATGTTGCCGATTTCTACCCTGGCGCTTGGGAAAGTGGCATCAGTGTGGATGGCGCCCGGGTGGGTTTCCCGCACGGACAGTCCGCGAACACGATCTTCTACAACTTCACATGGGCGGAGGAATTGGGTTATAACGCGCCGCCCAAAACACTCGCTGAACTCAAGGAACAAGCCTGTGCAGCGGCAGCGGCGAATGCCGCCGATGCCGATCCTGATAACGACGGGACAGGCGGATTAGTGCTCTATACAGGCGCATCGAACGTGGCTTCCTTCGTGTTCGGTCTTGGTGCCGATCTCCTTAACGAGGATGGCACCGGGTATGATTTCACAAAACCAGAGATTCAGGAAGTTGCGGAATTCTTAAAGGATATCTGGGATGAGGGATGCGCTTTCCCAACCGAGAGCTATCCAAACCCAGAGTTTGCCACTCGAAAAGCGCTCATGACGATGAGCTCATCGGCCGGTTTGCCCTATCAGGTTGCTGCTTTCGAAGAGGATGATGCCTACAGCGACGATGTCTGGGGTATGATCCCCTTCCCGGGCGTGGGCGATGGTGCGGTGGATGCATTCGCGCAGAATTCGGCGGTTGTAAAGTCGAACCCCGAGCAGGAACTTGCTTCCTGGCTGTTCCTGAAGTGGTTCACAAGCCCGGAGACCATGGCGAAGTGGATCGAGGCAAGCGGTTATCACCCGACACGGGCGAGCACGGTTAGTTTGCTTGGCGATTACATGGAAGCAAACCCGCTGTGGGCCGAGGGCATTGACCTCGTGCCGCTTGGCGCCGCCGAACCAGGATGGTCATCCTGGGGCACGGTGCGCAGGGATGTTCAGGATACCTTCAGTGCCATCTTGCAGGGAGATGTGGAAGATATCCCCGGCCTTCTTGAGGAGTTGAACGCCGCTGCCGCTGAGGCGTTAGCTGAAACACAGTAGTTTCAAGACATCGATTTCCCTGAAAGGTAGGGGCACGGCTTACCCTTTGCGCAGTTGAAGGGCGCCGTGCTCCTACGATGTCAGATTACGTGGAACAACGATGGGGGCACGCGGCCGCCTGGTCGGGGCGCGTGGTCGCCTGGTTGGGGCGCATGACCATGCGCCCTTACGCCATCAGCTACTTCCCCGAACAACGATCTCCCAATTCTCTTATAAGGGCGCGTGGTCGCCTGGTTGGGGCGCATGGCCATGCGCCCTTACGCCATCAGCTACTTCCTCGAACAACGATCTCCCTCTTCTTGTAAGGCCACGACATGTCGTGTCCTTCGTCTCAGCGAGAGTAATATCGATCCCGCGACCAGCGTAGGGGGTTCTCATCGATGTACCGGTGGATCTGGTTCAATTCATCGTCATCTCGTACGACGCGCTCATAATAATTGCGCTGCCATACTTTGAACCTGGGATCCGCTCTGCATGTTCTCACCTGACGTGTAACAGACCCTTTAAACCGGGCAACAAGAGATCCAAGCGATCGGGGTGATCGTCGTAAGGGCGCATGGCCATGCGCCCCAACCTTGGCTGATCCTGGAGAAGGTGCCTCTATGATGACGATCCCATGAAAATGATTGGGCATGATGACGTACGCATCCAGGGTAATTTCTTTACGGATAATCTCTGTCCTTATCCACTCTTCCCGAACGATCCTCCCCTCGGCACTGAGAGCGACTTCTCCATTGGTTATTTGACCGAATATGGGCATCCTGCGATAGGTACAAATGGTCACAAAATAAGCGCCCGACCGCGAATAATCGTAGCCGGGCAGGCGAATGGATCGACGCTGCCTGCGTTCTCTGGTGGACATATTTTTCCCCCTTCCCCTTACATGCCGGTTACAAACGTTGAAATGGTTTATGGAAATTTCGCAAA
Organism: uncultured Anaerolineaceae bacterium; assembly: GCA_964570595.1. Taxonomy (GTDB): domain Bacteria; phylum Chloroflexota; class Anaerolineae; order Anaerolineales; family E44-bin32; genus E44-bin32. The sequence continues at coordinate 22,164 of CAZMZL010000012.1, forward strand.
TATGGCGATGACCGGATCATGATCGGATTTCCTGATCGGCGATGGATCTCCGGGCTCGGCCGGGGGGAAATCCGCGTTAACATGGAGCACAACGACTTCACGGATTGCATCCCTCAGTTCCGGACTGACCAGGATATGATCCAGGGTCTGCGAGACCCCCTGGTAGATGTAATTGTACCTTTCTCCAGGTGGCAGGTTCTCGAATACGTGTATCAGACCTGCTTCACGCAGGAGGTCAATCGGTTTTGAGTCATAGAATGAATTCAGATCTCCGATGATGATAAATCGCGCTGTCGGATCCTCGGCGAGCAGCTTCTCCATGACCTGGATGTTCCATTTAGCTTGTGCAGACCGCCTTGGTTCGGTCGCCGCTTCACCACCGGCCATGGATGTGAAGTGATTGTTGAGTACGTAGAGCGATGTCGAAGTCCCATCTCCCTTGAGATCTAATTTCACCATCAATGGAGGGCGGCTGGTGATGCCATCGGGTGCGGTGAACTGCTCTACATCCAAGACCTCAGCCTGATCCCTTCGTATAAGGTAGCCCACATCAATCCCGCGGCTATCCGTACCTTCGATGAGATAGGGGACATATTGATATCTAGCCAAGATTTCATGCTCAGCCAGATCTTCCAGGATGCCGATGTTTTCAACTTCTTGCAATCCCACGATGGTGGGCGCGCCGGAAACATCGATCGTGTTCGCAACCTTAGTCAGGGCGAGTTCATACTCCGCTTTTCGTGGTCTGGGGGGATCAGAGGGGTGCGGGTCCAATATGTCAAAAAGGTTCTCGACGTTCCAAGTCATGATACTGAAGGCTCCCGGCTCGATCGTCTGGGGTGGGGCTGAGCCACCCGGAGTAACGGTCGGGTCCGATGTGGGTTCGATCTTATACTGGCCAAAGGTATATGCGAGCGGACCACGGACATCTTCGACATGATCTCCAGTTGTGACCACATAAGGAAGATTGGCATTGTCGTAGTGCACTGCCTCGGAACCATCGTCCACATAGATGAGCATCCCGTTGGGATCTCCCCTGAGAACTCGATCCATCTCATGCTGGGGGAGGATCAGCGCATATTCCCCGTACTTTGAGGTGGGGCTGACGGCGATCGCAGGACCGACAACCTCCACGAGCATGCCCTCTCGATCTTCATAATACCTGGCTGCGATTTCATCATCGGCAGGAGGATCAAGGGACACAGGTTGAGGAAGCGCAACGTGACTGCGGAGCACCTTGATGTTAGCCGGATCTGAAACTTCCAACTGAGTTTGCCCTGAGATCTCTCGGATCTGCCCACCGACCTCGATGAGATCGCCCGGGGTCAAAGGCAGCTCGACATCCCCGCTGTTCACGAATAATCCTGAAGACGTCTCAGGGTCATCATCGCTGGGATCTTCCTGGATCCAGAAGCCGCCGAGTTCAGGAAAAACACCTGTTACGATGCCCTGGGTCTGTACATTTTCCAGCTTATAGGGTGAATTTTTTTCTTTTCCCTGGATGGCCCAGATGGGGACACCCTTTCCCACGAAAACGAGTCTCTCAGGACCCAAGGTTGCGCTGACCGATTCGAACCCGCGGGCGGAATAGTCCCGGATCTCGACGATCCCGGCGCTTCGATCGGGCTGCAGGATGATCCCGATCGTCCTGGAATCTCCTGAGGGCTCCAGGGCGCCAATGAACACGCTGAGCCCATCGTCTCCGAGTTCAGTATTTTCGGACGTCCCGACCAATGTTCCTCCGGAAAACTCGTCCGGCAGCGAGATACGGACGTCCGTGAGGGGTTCGGTGGTAAAGTTGCTTGCGGTGATGGCCACCGTGATTCTTTCACCTGCACGGACGGACGTCGGCGAGTGGATGGAAAGAATCAATTCAGGCGGGAAGATCTCCTCCAGATCATCCTGGGTTCTGGGATTCAGGAGAAGGTTCGTATCCCTGACTTCATGGATCCCTGTGGCGCG
>CAZMZL010000013.1:0-22781 GCA_964570595.1 uncultured Anaerolineaceae bacterium
TGTAACGTCAGGCGTGTTAGAGAGGGACGGTCACGCACCGTCCCTCTCTTTTGTTAAGAGTCGGGTGTGCCTCGCCGTTGTGAACTTTGCGTCCCTGACAGGAACACCACAAGGGTACGATCTCCATCAGCGATCTCGAGGATATGGTTGCGGAAGTGAAGGTGGTGCGTTGCCATAGCTTCGAGGCGAATCTACAATTCCAGATTGTGTGATTGTCCGTTTACCTGTGGGCATGTTGAATTCCTGGTGGGTTGGATGGCATATGTTGAGAACTTGACGGCGCGCGTTCGTGATCGGGGGAAGAATCTATCTGGATTAAGTGAGAAGAAGGTGTATGGTGGGTCGACCCATGACGGGGTGGATCGTTATCACGGAAAACGGCTTCGCCAATGCTGTCGACCTTGCGAATTGGGTGCCAAAAGGTGCGGAATACGCCAACTCGTAGCCATCAAAATGGTCCTTGGACCATCCTTGGCGTCGCCCTAGAAGAAGAGGTTGAGCATAAAAAGTGGATAGCGAGAGCATAGGTAAAATCAAGGCTTTCATTCCGATGGAAATTTGGACGGGTAGAAACCAAAAATTAAAATATTGAGGAGGACGTTTCATGGAAATCTTAGGAGTCGACATTGGAGGCTCGGGGATAAAGGTGGCCCGGGTTGATGCGATCAAGGGCGAGCTGCTTTCGGAACGGGTTCGAGTGGCGACGCCCCAGCCCTCCACCCCCAGCGCGGTTGCTGGTACGTTATCCGAGATTATCAAGGAGCTTTCCTGGGTTGGCCCTATTGGATGCGGCTTTCCCGCTGTGGTTCAAAAGGGCGTTGTTCGCACGGCTGCCAATATTAATAAGAAATGGATTGGGACGAATGCGGAGGAACTATTTTCGTCGGCAACCGGGTGCCGAACCGTCGTGTTGAACGATGCAGACGCTGCCGGGATCGCTGAGATGCGCTTTGGCGCTGGGCGCGATCGAAATGGCGTCGTGATGATGATCACCATCGGTACGGGACTTGGGACCGCCTTGTTCACAAACGGTCAACTTCTTCCGAATTCCGAACTGGGTCATCTCAACGTGAAAGGCATGAAGGCGGAACAATACGCTTCTGACGCGGTGAGAAAGGACAAGGGGTTGTCCTGGAAAAAATGGGGCAAGCGTTTCGATCGGGTGCTGCGCGAATACGAAGCGCTCTTCTGGCCGGATTTATTCGTGCTTGGCGGGGGGGGCAGCAATAAATTCGAGAAATTTGGGCAATATTTGACCGTAAAAGCGGAAGTCCTCCCGGCGCAAATGCTCAATGAGGCCGGGATCGTGGGGGCCGCACTTGCTGCGACGTAGCCCAGGGCAAGTGGCGGTCAGAACGACCTGCGAAGGGCGTTTCATAGCAGCATGATCTCATGGGTGAGGGAGGTCGTTTGTGCACCCGGGTCTTCCTCGGAGCGCTTATTGGTTTGAAGCGGCGCGGAAGAATGCCGGAAACCCCTCGAAAGTGATCGTGACTGGGGAAGCAATGAGCGTGGGTCATCCCCATCTTTCCACGAGCGTCTTGGGTTGAAGTGGAATCTTGCCTTACATCATTGAATTCGCAACGGCCGTAATCCCAACGGTTGAGGCATTCCAGCCGGTCTGCACGCCATCTTTACCGAAAATCCTTTCGTTAGCCTAACAGAAGCTTGCAAGAACCGGATGGTCGTATTACCATTACTCTTGTACTGCTCTTGAGCGTAAAGAACGAGTGAATTCCAGCCTGAAGCCTTCGAAAGCATCTGCTTCCGAGCGAATGGGGACCAGGCTTTTTCTGTTTTGTGACAATTTGAGAGAGCCCATTGAGAATTCCAACAACAGTCCGACGTAATCCCCGCAGGTTTGCCTCATCCTCCCGCGCTGTTTTTCGTTTCCTGAGCTTGCTCTTTGCGGCAGGCTCTCTTCTATTCAGTACACCCGTGATGGGCATGCCGTTGGATGAAGCGCTGCCTCAAACAGCCGAGGAGCGCGAAGCGTTTGCCCTGCAATCGCGCGCTCAATTTGTCCGGGATCCCTGGGTGGGCGTCATCCGTGCAACCGGCGAGCTCAATCGCGTTGCAGCGCCGCTGCCGGCTTCGCCTCCGACAATCTCCTTGAGCGTTCCCGGCCAGGTGCTGATTGGATCGGATGTCGATTTTTCTGTGACCTTCAGCAATCAAGACCCTTCGGATGTGGGGTATGGACCCATCGTGGATGTCATCCTCGATACGACGGGCACAGACGGGGATGATGGGCTGGGCACGACGAGCATCTCTGCCTCCTATGCCGGCATCCCCTTCACGACGTCGGGGGCGAACCCGACCATGTGGGTTCTGACATTCGATGCTGCCGGCGAGGTGACACACCCCCTCTTCCGCGACAGTGCAGGCGCTTATATTACGGTTGATGCGGCCGCAGTCGGCGCATCGCCGGGAGATACCTTGGTGGTGCTGCGTCTTCCCTTTGGCAGTTTTTCCCCCGACCAACCGCCTGCCACCGTGAATATGTCCGTGAATATGTCCAATTTCGCCGATCTGGATGATCCTCTGGGGATCTGGGCGAGGGGTGGTTATGAGTTTGGATATACACCGCTCGATGACTGGTGCTGCGGCGATCCCGCCTGGCCGGCAGCCGTAAGCGGTTGGTCGAGCAGTGCCGTCATCCCCATCGTGTTCACCATGGGCAAAACCTATGCGGGTCCTGAAAATGAGACCGCCACCGGCCCGAACTACACTCGCCGATACACGCTGACAGCCGAGATCGCACCTGGTCAGAGCATCACAAATCTCACCCTGACCGACAGGATCCCGGACAACATGCAATTTGCCGGCCTGGTGAGTACGAGTCCCCCTCCATCTCCCACCTGCTCTCTCCCCGGGGGCACACCCGACGGAACGGTCTCGTGCGACTGGGGGGCGGCTTCCGTGGGTGGGTCGGCGGAGGTCGAATTTGATTTCTACATCCCACTCGAAGATGCGAGCAATGCCCGTGTAATTGACGCCGGGACGGGTTCCGCAGTCACTTCTTGCAACCACGCCTCGACGACGGGCGACTGGATCCCGCTCGACCCTCGCGATGCACCCGAGACGGTTACGATCGACCCGGCAGGATGCGAACATTCGCTCACGGACAGGTCGATCGCTATTCAGAAAGATGTATCGAACATATCGGGTGGTGGGAACGCGCCCGGCGACACACTCGAATATACATTGAATTTTCAGATATCGGATTTCTTTGCCTTCAGCGGTGACGACCCGGCCACAAGTCCTGCCTATGAAGGCGTTTTGCTTGATGATTTATTATCCGATGGCCAGCATTTCGATTCTGCGTTCACGCCAACATTACAGATATTCGGCAATGGATTCGGTTTGGCGCCAGCCGGTATTTCTTCTGGAAATTTCGATGTGGTCTGCAACTATACCGGCGGTCCTGGGCCCGAGTGCTCGATCGATGATCCCGCCGCGAACAACGGCACGACGACGGTCCTCTTCCGGGTTTCGGATGAGCTCGCTGCGCGAGCGGTTTCATTGCCCTCGGGCACGCCCGATGAGATCGATGCACGAAACCACGCGTTGGGGGGGCGCATGCTGGGTGGATGTGTTCCGCTAGGCGGCAGCGCTGCGCCCGATTGCGGCCTCTACGACGATGGCGCCACAACCGGGACGCTGCGGTACCGGGTCATCATTCAGGATAGCTACACCGACGATTACCCCTCCGGTGATCCCAGCGTCGATCAAGGGGATGTCTTACACGACACCGCCACAGCGGCCGGGTATGTGGTCAACACGAATACCTTCGTGCGCACGGGCGGAACCCCGTCGGATGCCAGCGCCGAGAGCGTCGAGATCGGTGTGGGTACGCTTACGAAAACAGTTTATGCGCTCAATGGAAGCACATCCCTTCCAAACCCCGTGGAGGTCAAACCGGGGGATGAGCTTACCTATCGGATTGTCTATACCCTGCCGACCAGCAATCAGGAAAATCTCCGCTTTGATGATTTCTTACCTCTGCCTGTTTTTCAAGTAGGAGACCCCAATGCGGATGGCGCCGCAGGTCCGGCATGGACGCTCGATACAACGGTGAGCGGGTCGGTGCCGCTGCCGGGCGTGGTCAAACTTGGCCCCACCGATACATTTTACGCATATACGTGCACGAGTGCGGGTCCGCCTCCAACCGGCACACCTCCAGGCTGTTTGACGCCGGTTCTATCCATCGATCTTCCCAACAATCTATTGACGATCGACTATACGAATGGTGGAAACAACTTCAACGACTCGCGCCATCAAGCCACCACCATTGATCTGCTCTTTACGCTAACGGTGACGGACGACCCATTCGCCGACCGCCTCTTCCTCACCAATCAGGTTCAGGCGACGGAGGGAAGCACACAGAACGTGGCGGTCACCAGCGATGACATCATCCAGATCGTGCTCACGCAGCCCGTGCTGGTTTCGAACAAGGGCGTGATCTGGACGAGCAATTCCAACGGTGTCTTTGATCCCACACCACCGGGACCCGTGACGTTCGACCCACCTGCAAGCGCCCCGCGCTGGAGCGGGGTGATCAACTCGACCAACCTGGCGACGACGCCCATCGACAGCGACTTGCGCGGCGTGGATGCCGAGGATGTAATCTCCTTCGCCATCGTGATTGAGAACACAGGTTCCAGCCTAAAAGGCGCTTTCGACCTCATCTTGCGCGACGACCTCCCTCCCGAATATCAAGAACCCCCGGGCGGATACAATCTGCAGGTCTATTACGGGGATGGATCAGGACCCATACCCTTCGTCTACCCTGCGTCAGGCCCGGCCTGTACAGGGTCAGGGGTGGGTGATCCATGCGGCCCTGACGGGATCGCAGGCACAGCGGATGACATCTTCGGGTACGGGATTGAGCTCGTAGATCCCAACGCCGATCAGGGGGTTTGCCAGGCCCATGATCCCACATCGGGGAACAACATCATCATGATCACGTTCGATCTCCAACTACGTGATGATGTCGTCCCGGGCGATATCTTGAACACCTCGGAATTAGTAAATTACGCAGGCGCGGAGGGTGGACCCAACCATCTACCTCAGCCGCAGACGGACACCGCGCAAGTGAGCGTGGAGACAAGTCTTGCGAAGGCGCTCACTCGGTCCGAAATCGAAAACGGCGGGAACAACCTCCGTGACCAATTGGTCATTGGGGAGCTCATCACCTATACGCTCACGCTCACCGTACCCGAAGGCGAGATGCCTGAGACCCAGATCATCGACACGCTCGACAGCGGATTGGCCTTCGTTCAGGTCGATACGGTTACGGCTTCACCCGATTTGACCATCCAGAACCCGATTGGGACGGGAACGGCACCCGCAAATGTGACGATTGGGAACGCTGCCGGAGGCACGGGCAATGTGATCACCTTCAACTTGGGTGATATTGCGAATGCCAACAGAACCGATGGGGTCGCCGAGACGATCCTGATCGAATACACCGCGGTTGCGTTGAATGTGGCCGGGAATCAGGGCGAAACGCCGACCCAATTGAATAATTCAGCCGTGCTTTCCTGGACCCGGGGAACAGAGACCCTCTACTTGCCGGCCGTTTTCGCACCAGAAGCCGAAGTGATTGAACCCGACCTCCAGGTGGTAAAAACCTTCCTCCCTGACACAGGCGATGCCGGCGACATTATCAATGCGACGCTGGAGGTCCAGCACATACCCGCGAGTGATGTGGATGCCTATGACGTCACGCTTGCTGATGTCATTCCCGTTGGCATGACCTATGTCGGCGGCTCACTGGACTGCACAAGCGGGGTGCAGGATCCGACTTCCTGTGGTGAATCAGGGGGCACGATTACGGCCGCGTGGCCTTTGGTTCTTGATGACGGCACCACCTCGGTGCTCACATTCCAGGTTCGGTTGGATAATAATGTGGCGCCCGGTCAGGTGATCACGAATACGGCGAACATCGCTTGGACCAGCTACCCGGGTGTTCCGACGCCCTCCCCGCGGTCCATATACAATCCGCTCTCTGTGGAGAGGACGGGCGACACGGGCGATGCGGGCGGGACATCGAACGACTATCGCGACAGCGGGCAAGATACGGTCACGATCACGCCGGGGTCGGATAAATTCCTGGTATCGACATCGGAAACCCACACGGGAGCCGTGGGCGGGACGGAGCGGTTGGCGATCGGGGAGATCGCCCGTTATCGAATGGAGATTCAGTTGCCCGAGGGCGAGGCGATCAACTTCCAACTGCGTGATAACCTGCCCGCCGGAATGCTCTATCTCAACGATGGGACGACCACGCTCGCATTCGTGTCCAACGATCTTGGCATCGTTTCTTCAGATTCAGCTCTACCTTCAGGGGCTCCGCTAGATCAGACCGGCAACGAGACCAATGTCGCCTCGATCACGCCCACATTTGTGCTTCCCGGCTCATTGATCGACATTGGCCCCCCTCCGATTTACTCCCTGGGCACGCTTACGAATAACGACCGGGATGCGGACCAGGAATTTGTAGTCCTCGAATTCAACGCGCTGGTTCGAAATATTGGCGGCAACCAGAGCGGCACTTCCCTGGACGATAATTATGAAATCCTTGTCGATGGCGTCGTTCGGGACACCTCGAACACGGTTCCAGCGATTGTGGCAGAACCGATTGTTACGCTCACCAAGGTCCTTACGACGACCCCCCAGGATGGGGGTGACCCAGCGATTTACCGACTGACATTCACGAACGCGAGCGGCAACAATGTTTCCGATGCATTTGATCTCGTACTCACCGATACCTTCGATGGCTACCTGACTTTGCAGTCCGTCGCCGTGATCCCGGATCCCCATCCCTATGCGACGATCACGGATAACTCCGATCTACCCAACAATCTCGTATCCTTCAGCGTGAGCCGACTAAACACGGGTGATTCCATCATCGTGGACGTCACCGCAAGGGTGAACGACGATGTGCCCGTCGAGCAGGATATCCCCAATACGGCGGATATCACCTACACGAGTTTGCCGGATACCGGCACGGCGTCAAATCCGACCGGATCGGCGACCCCCGGGGGATCGGGCGATGGCGACGGCGAACGAAATGGCTCCGGGGGCGTCAATGATTACGCCACAAGCGCGGACGGCGATATAATCCTGGCAGCGCCCTCGATTGACAAACAGGTTACACCCGCGGCGTACACCATCGGCGAAGAAATGGCCTTTAACGCCCTCCTCACCCTGCGAGAAGGCGTCACCCAGGGCCTCGAATTCTTTGACGACTTACCCGTCGGTTTGGCGTATGTGAGTCATGATGTGATCACGACGGCAGCAGGAAGCGGCGGTATGCTTGTAAGCGATTTCAACGGCACACTTCCCGTCCCGACAGTCTCGATCGTGGGCGGGAGCGGGGGGAGCCTCACGCTCGATTTCGGCGATACGACCACCAACGCTGACAATATCACCACGAACGATTCCTTCCTCATCAGCGTCACCGCGGTCGTTTTGAATGTGGGAACCAACCAGGACGGGGTTTCCCTGACCAACGATGCGGAACTCCGCTATATCGCCAATGGCTCCAATCAATCAGAGAGCGATAGCGCCGCGATCACCATCATCGAACCCGAACTCGTCGTTACGAAGACGGCGGACGATGACACTCCTGCGTTCAGCCAGCGGGTGACGTTTACGATTTACATCGCGCACACCGCCGGCAGCACCGAAAACGCCTATGATCTGTCGCTCGTGGATGCGGTCCCGACGCTTCCTCCTGGAGCTGCCTACGTCTCCGGCTCCCTCCGGCATGTCGCCGGGCTGGCTCCTACATCGCTCTCGGATGCCTTGGCGCCGACTCTTACGGCAACATGGGATACCTTCACACTCACGGACACAAGCACGCTTGAATACGATGTCGATGTGGGTGATCCCTCACAAACCAGCCTGGGCATCAGCTACGTCAATACAGCCGACCTGGCGTGGACCTCCATCCTGGGCGTCGACCCGAATGAGCGAGACGGCAGCGGCGGGATCAACGACTACCGCAGCGCGTCTTCGGAGACGGTCACGGTCACAGGACCCGACCTCGAGATTGTGAAAGATGACGGCGGGATCACGACCACTCCGGGCGGAGTCGTGGTCTACCAGATCGATTACACAAATTCAGGCAATGGGACTGCGACGGGCGTGCTCATCACCGAGACCGTCCCGTTGAACACGACCTTCAATGCCTCCAGCAGTACAGCGGGCTGGTCATGTGCCAACGGCGCCCCGGCTGGGACATCATGTACGCATGCGCCCAGCGGCGGCGATCTTACCCCGGGCGAAAACGGCAGCATCGATTTTGCTGTGACCGTGATCGATCCCGTCCCGGCCGGCGTGGACGAAATTCAAAACACGGTAAACATCGCCGATGATGGGACGAACGGCGTCGATCCCACACCGGGCAACAACACCGACAGCGACACCACGCCGTTGAGCGCCGCACCCGACCTCACGATCACGAAGGATGACGGCGTCGATACAGTCTCCCCAGGGACAGTGCTCGTCTACGATCTCGTGTATGCCAACGTGGGGAACCAGGATGCGACCGGCGTCGTCTTCTCCGATGTGGTACCCGTGAATACCAGCTTCAACCAGGGAGCCATCGCGACCATATGGAGCTGTGATGATCCCGATGGCGGCGGGCCGCTGCTGCCAGGGGACCCTGGCAGCACATGTACGTATACGCTCGGCAATCTCGCTGCCGGCGCTGGCGGCACGATTCAATTTGCGCTGACCGTCGACGATCCATTCCCCGTTGGCGTACGCCGGGTGACGAACACCGCCAGGGTGGATGATGATGGCAGCAACGGTCCGGATCCGACGCCGGGGAACAACGAAGACAGCGATTCAACGAATGTCGTGACGATTGGGAATGTGGATATCACCAAGTTTGTCCTCGGCACAAACCAGGGGCATACCTCAGACCCCGATGTGGCGATTGGGGAAATCATCACGTATCGCATTGAACTCACCATCCCGCCCGGTACCATACGGAATGCGACCGTTACAGATGTTCTTGATCTGGGGCTTGCTTTCGATGCTTGTGTGAGCATTTCGCCAAGTTCGGGGAACCTTACGACGACGTTGGCGGGTGGGTTTGGGGACGCCTGTGATGCCGCCGGTGGTAATCCAACCATCCTGGCCGAACCTTCGGGAAGTGTTCTCCCTGAGACGCAAGGTCGCCGGATCACATTTAATCTTGCCGATATCGCCAATAATGGAGCTGTCGACGAGGTTTTGACCATCGATTACGACGTGGTGGCCCTCGACAATCAAGGCAACACGCGCAGCGTTCAATTGAACAATGATGCTTTGTGGCGTTGGGATTCTGGGAGCCTGCGCGATGCGGCCGCCGAGGTTAACGTCGTAGAGCCAACGCTGACGCTGGGAAAAACAGCCGATCGAACGGTGGTCTTCCCCGGCGAATTGATCACCTTTACGCTCACAGTTGGACAGGATGCGATCAGTGACGCCGTAGCATTCGACCTGCTGCTTGAAGATCTCCTGCCTCCCGATTTGATCTACGAGGCCGGTACGCTGCGCTGGACGGGCGTGGGCTTGGCGCCATCTGGGTTGGACGACACAGGAAATCCGGTTCTTCAAGCGAACTGGACATCCTTCCCTCTGGGGGCGGTTAGTGAGATCGCGTTCGAAGTGCGCTTAGGACCGATTTCCCCCGGAGAACGGGTTACCAACACCGCCCGGCTCGCCTGGTCGAGTCTCCCGGGTGATGTTTCTTCTCCTCAATCACCGTACAATTCACTCTCGACAGAACGCTATTACGACCCCGGATCAGACGTCAACGTTTATTTCGCCATCGCTGAGCTCACAATCACTGCGCCGTCTCTTCCGGATACGGGTTTTGCTCCGGGAGTTTCTACGTTTTTGCCTCCACAGTCGGAGAGCCTGGCACTCCGTGCGCTCGATGAATTTACGCTCGACATTCCCAAACTCGGGGTGGGAACCACCGTAGTGGGGGTGCCGCTTGGATCACGCGGGTGGGATGTCACCTGGCTGGGGAACCGTGCGGGATACCTTGAAGGAACGGCATTTCCTACACAATTGGGCACATCGCTCATCACCGCCCATGTGTACGACTCATCAGGAAATCCCGGTCTATTTGTTGATCTCTCTTCGCTGGTCTGGGGAGATGAAATTATCTTGCACGTCTCTGGGGTGGACTATGTATATCAGGTGACATCGAGCTTTGTCATTCAACCTGACGATATGTCGATCCTGCAGAATGATGGCTACTACCGCCTCACACTTCTTACGTGCCGGGGATATGACGAAGCGGCCGACGCCTATGCTTACCGCCTCGCCGTGCAATCCGTCCTTGTCGAGGTGAGGGACTCGGCGGATTAGCTCAACCGCGAATACGCATATCCTGGAAATCGTTTTATGACGACATACTTGCTGGCAATGCGGCTGGACAGCGACGATCCCTCTCCCTGCGTTTAGGATATTGTAAAAGGCAAGAATGCCCTGTACCTTGCTCCCAGGATGAATGAGCAGGTGTGGGCATCAGGGGTGCGAAACACCCACTCTGGTTGATTCCCTGAAACCCGCTGCGTGGTTCTTCACGCCCACTTTTCGTACAAGATCAAGTCCTCTTGTGGCCGACGTACTTTCGGTCCAGCTGTTTCCGCCGGGTATCCGAGCGGTGTGAAAACGATGGGCTGGATGCTGCCGGGGATGTGTAAAACGTCCCGTGCGATGTCTTTGTTGAAGGCCCCGATCCAGCAAGTACCCAGACCTTCTTCTGTAGCCGCCAGGATGAGATGATCCATCACGATGGCGACATCGACGCCAAGATAATCAAGCCCATCTTCCCCAACCCAGCGTTCTTCAGGAACCCCGCAAGCGCAAACCACCAGCGGCGCCTGCACGAACCAATCTTTGTGATAAATCCGGCGCAGTTCATCTTCTCGGCCCTCCGTGTGGACGACGATGAGGCGGAAAGGTTGGCGATTTGCAGCCGTAGGCGCCAATCGTGCGGCTTCCAGGACGCGAGCTAGCTTTTCGTCATCCACTGGATCGGACCTGTACGCACGCACACTAAATCGACGTTCTATGAGTTCAAGAAATTCCATTTTTGTCCTCCTCTAAATTCGTTGATCAAGTGCATTTACCCTGACTTTTTCTCCACGAACAAAACCTTTCGGCGCATATTTTGATGATGCTCTGGACTCGGCCAGGGCTGGTCTGAGCGATGAGCGATAACCCACACCCAGGACAAGCTGCCGGACTCGCCCTGGCGGTCTTCTACGAAGTGTGTTCGATGTTCGTTTCATACGGCTGTCTCAAGAATACAGCCTTTGTTCTATATCAAGAGTCATCTGCTCCGTCGGGGCTGGCTCATCTTTCATCCCGGGTTCCGCCCCTTGGTGTATGACCCTTTCTCGCATCTCCTTTAATATCATGGGGTAGATGAACCACACGTTGCTTCTCGACCCATGGAGGATAGCTCCAGTTTATCATCTCCCAGGGTCGCTCTCGAGAAATCAATATGAGGTTCGCGATGAACCGGATGAAACCATGGTCGCCACGACGATATCGAAGATGTACATCGGAAGTGAGCCGAAAAGCGCACAAGGCTTATTGTTGACTCAATCAAACCCCGTTGGGATCATTTTTGAAACCCACATCGAGTCCGAGTCGTTCTAACAAGAGCGTCTCTCATGAGTGGAGTGCTCGCTATTCCAAATGGGCTGTGTTTTGCATATCCGGGGCCGAGGCCGATCACACGAGCATCTGTCATCTTGCTAACCATTCCTATCCATTTCCCGTAAAAAAAACAGAACCGTATCATGCACACCGTGGACAGCGACAATGTGTGGATAAATTGACATCGGGAAGTTTAAAGGCGACCGTTTCACCTCTGGTGAAAGCCAGGAGCTGAACGGTAGATTCCATAATTTCAAGAAGCTGTTCGAGGCTCCTGTCGGCGGCAGAATAGTAGATGTTCGTGCCTTCACGTCGATCGATCACCAGGCCGGCATCTCGTAACTTTGCTAAATGCTGGGATAGAGGGGCTTGCCGGATACCCAGCATGTGTTCCAGATGGCCTACACAGGCTTCGTCTTCCCTGAACAGAGCTTCAAGAATGTGGAGTCGGGAAGGGTGCGCCATTGCCTTGAGTACATTTGTGGTTTCGGCGTATCCGTCCATGATGCCCTCCTCGAAATATTCAACATTTCATATATTAAATGAGATAATGGCTCTCGCGGGGAGTGGCGAAAGTCATACATGGTTGATGACGATCAGGGAAAATGAGGTGGTTGAAATCTTCGCTCGAGGGGGCGCCTTCGGCTCAAGGGGGGGCTTTGCTAAGTGAGCGTGATCCGTCGACCAACTCGAAAGCGCATCCCGAGGAGCGCAAAGAGAGCGGCGATGGCGACGATCGTCATCCCTGCCGGATTATCCAACCTGGTGGGATCATTCTCCGTAATAGGACCGAGCAGGATGAAGAAAGTCAATGCCCCACTTGCAAGCGCAAGGCGCCCATGATCCTCCCAGGAGCTGTTCCCCGAGGCCCTGCGTATCATAAAGAAAAGCGTGATTGCGAGGATGATCATGGCGGTGATCGTGAGCACCGGAGGTAGCCCGAGATAGGGCAGCGCCCAACCGAGCATGAAGAACAGGAACGTAGCGCAGAGGCCCAGGAGTCCCAGGAGCAGCGGACGCCAGGCAGGTTTTTGAATGGGGGCGAACCATTGTTCGGGCATTTGCTGAGCGATGACGAAGAGTGCCACCGTCAGTATCACCGTCAGGAGGTAGGGGATCGATGGTGGTTGATAGGGGGCGAGTACGAAGTAACCCAAAAGGACGACGAAGATCAATAGGGTAGCGAAAAAAACCACCCCCTTTTTCCCGAGCCAGCGCTCATCCCGTCTGCTTGGGAATGCAATCTCTGCGAGCAGTATGGGAATGGCGATGCTGAATACCGCGTGGAACAGTGTAAGAAAAACGACCCAGACCCAATTTACCCCGCCCCAACGACCATAAACACCGAGCAGCCCGAGATCCGGCCACGCCGGATCGAAGAAGGATTTAACCATCAGACCTTCCTCGATGATGCCGTATGCCAGACCGAGGACCAGGATTGTAGGCCATCGTTTACCCCAACCCAGGGTGACCTCGCGAACCAGGATGGCTCCGCTGCCGTACAGGGCGGAAAGAAAAATCAATCCGAAAGGATTGAAAAACTCTATTGGAGGCGCGGAGCCAGAGAGCAATTCTCCAATCACTGGAGCTAAAAAGAAGAGCAAGATGACGGGAGCATATTTCTTCACGATATTCTCTCCATGCAAGTCGATCAATGGGTTCTTTCTAACGAGTCCTACAGGCATACCGACCGGAATGTCGCGAGATACTTCCTGGGAGTGAGATGCGACCATGGATGATGCCTCATCCTTCCGCCTACAGTTGTTGTACTCGTGCGACGACCAGGTAGGCGCCCACAGGCTTGAGCGCGGTTATCCGTTGAGTAAACTGCACGGTGCTGTTCTCTTGTGGATAATGACTGTGACAGTCGCATTGTACGGCTACCCGTAGATACCGACTCCGCTCACCCCGGATCCAAACCATGATCGCGACATGGATTATGGGCACATGGCAACATGATCGCACTCTTCTCGCGGAAGTATGCATCCGTCTTTTGTGAAGATACAATTCGGGTTTGAGTTTCGTGTGAACTGTGCACTGCTGGACGCCAACATCACCGCGCATCATTTCTCAATCTGGTGTCTTGTGTCCGCGGTGAGGAGGCGAATTGCCACAATCACAATCGCGAATGCAGGTCTTCGCTTACCTTGCGCTGGTCGTTGGAATCATCTGCATCTCCTTCTCTGCCATCTTTGTTCGTCTGTCAAATGCGCCAGGGACCGTGGCCGCATTCTATCGGATGGCGATACCCACAGCCCTTTTCTTTGTTCCCTTTGTGATCAAACGAAGACGACAGGGATCGTTCCATAAAAGCACGATCCGATTTGCGGTGTTTGGCGGCATACTCTTCGCCCTCGATCTGTCGCTCTGGGCAACCGGAATCACGATAAGCGGCGCGACGAATCCAACCCTCCTGGCAAACACTGCCCCGCTCTGGGTGGGGTTAGGTGCGCTCCTCATCTTTCACGAGAAACTCAAACCCTTGTTCTGGTTGGGGCTTGGTCTGGCCATGCTAGGCGCGTTGTTGGTCGTCGGACAGCATGCACTTCAGGATCTCTCCCTTGGGGTTGGCACGCTTCTGGGTCTGGGAGCGGGTGTATTTTACGGGGCCTATTTTCTTGTGACCCAGGTAGGTCGCAAGAATCTTGATCTGCTGTCCTATTTCTGGATTTCAATGCTGAGCGCCACGGCGCTTCTCTTCGCGATAAACATCATTCTGGGACAGCCTCTCCTGGGATATCCGAAAGAAACCTACCTGAGCCTGCTTGCGCTGGGTTTGATTAGCCAGGGAGTGGGTTGGCTCGCCATCAATTTTGTCCAGGGACTTCTGCCGGCCACACTTGTAGCGCCGACGCTTCTCGCTCAACCGATCGTCACTGCAGTACTGGCGAGACCCATCTTGGGCGAGACACATCAGCCCTGGCAGGTGATGGGTGGCCTTTGGGTTCTTGCGGGGGTCTATCTGGTACATCGCAGCCGTGCAGGTACAACTCGCGTCGAACGCGGTTAACGACGATTTTCAAACCCTCGGCACAGTTCGTTGGCGATGGAGCGATCGATTTTTCCCATGGGATATCCATCGAGTTCATCTGGGAGGACCCAGGCGAGCCTTGTATGATCGAGGGGGAGAGGTTCACCTGCGACGATGTCTGCGAAGAACGCATGCAGGGTGATCTTGAAGTGCGTGTAGGAATGCTTGAATGATCCTAGGCAGCGTCCGACTTTGATCTCGATGTCAAGCTCTTCGCTGATTTCGCGGCGTAAACAAGCCTCGATCGATTCACCCTCTTCCTGTTTTCCGCCCGGAAATTCCCACAAACCGCCCAGAAGCTTGCCTTCGGGACGGCGTCCGATGAGGACGCGCTCTCCCTTGCTGAGAATGGCGGCAGCAGCGGTGTGGGACGGCGATCTTTTTCGAATGGATCTTACAGGACGCAAGGATTGGGTCCCTCGTGCGTGAGCGAGGCATGTCGAGGCGAGGGGGCAAGAGCGGCAGGCCGGATTTTTAGGGGTGCATCGGAGCGCTCCCAGATCCATGAGGGCCTGGTTGTATTCTGCCGCCGCCCCGGATGGCATTGTCTCGGCAGCCCAATGCCGCAATCTGATCTCGCCCGGGCGCGTTCGGGGATCAAGGTCGAGATCGATCCATCTTGAGATGACACGTCTCACATTCCCATCGATAGCGAGAATATCCTGATCAAACGCGAAGGCAACGATAGCCGATGCAGTGTATGCACCAATCCCGGGAAGCTGGACGAGCTCGGAAACTTCGCGCGGGAAATTACCCTCAAACTTGAGCAATAATAGCGTGGCGGTTTCGTGGATGGCATGAGCACGGCGGTAATAGCCCAACCCCTCCCATGTTTTCAATACATCGTCGCGGGCAGCTGCGGCGAGCATTTTCAAGTTCGGATATATATTCATCCAGCGGAGATAGTACGGGATGACGGTTTCGACACGTGTCTGTTGCAGCATCATCTCCGAGATCCAGATTTCGTAGGGAATTTTCGTTTTTCGCCAGGGGAGGTCACGTTGATGCTCTGCATACCATTTTAGCAAAGGAGAATCCGACGGGTTGACCATGACCTCATTTTAACCGGATCGTGTGCATTCCGCAGGGAAAATGCAGATCAGGATATCGTACCCGATGCCGCTCACCTTCTAAAAAAACACCTTCACGGGAGTCCGCCATGCCGGTCCACGTCGATGAAAGGGTATCTTTCTCAATAATTCATCGTTCTGGTATTGCATTTGCACCTTATGTTTAGCTAAAGTTGACGATTGGGGCAGATTCATATACGTTTCTTATGGTTTTGATTTGGCAGAAAGCTATAATCGTGGGTATAAAGTGAGGATGTTACGGAGGCAGCCCATATGATGCGATTTGATCGCTTTACAGAGAGAGCGCAGGATGCCGCGCAGCGAGCCGCGGAAATCATCCAACGCTATGGTCATAACCAAATCGATACAGAACACATTCTTCTTGCACTGATTGAGCAGCCTCAGGGAGTCATCACCCAGATCCTTGAGAAGCTTAATGTTGATATTGAGGAGCTCTCGGACAAGATTGATGCGCAGCTTCGCAGCAGTCCCAAGGCGAATATCTACGGCGGAGGCGCCGGGCAGATATTCATCACGCCGCGCGTGAAGCGCGTGGTCGATATGGCTAACGAAGAAGCGAACCGGCTCAACGATGAATACATATCCACGGAGCACATCTTCCTGGCGATTCTATCCGAGCGAAACACGGCGATATCCCGTCTCTTAACCGAAGAAGGTATTACGAAAGAGAGGGTGAACGAGATCGTGAAGGAGATCCGCGGCGGACAGCGTGTGACCGACCGTCAAGCCGAGTCGCGCTATCGGACGCTTGAAAAGTATTCCAGGGATCTGACGATCTTCGCGAAGGAAGGTAAGCTCGATCCCGTCATCGGGCGTGATGCAGAAATCCTGCGATTGATCCAGATCCTTTCTCGTAGAACGAAGAACAATCCGGTCCTTATCGGGGAGGCGGGTGTCGGGAAGACCGCAATCGTAGAAGGCCTTGCGCAGAAGATCGCCCAGAATGATGTGCCCGAAATCCTCTCAGGAAAGCGCGTCGTCTCTCTCGATCTCGGCGCGATGATCGCTGGCTCGAGGTTTCGGGGGGAATTCGAAGAGCGCTTGAAAGCGGCAATCGAAGAAATCCAAAGATCCGAGGGTGAAATCATCCTCATGATTGACGAGCTTCACACGGTGGTTGGCGCAGGCGCGGCGCAGGGGGCTATGGATGCATCCAACATGCTGAAGCCGGCGCTCTCACGTGGAGAACTCCAATGCATCGGAGCGACGACGCTGGACGAGTATCACAAGTATATTGAAAAAGATGCTGCGCTCGAACGACGTTTTGCTCCGCTGTATGTTGAGGAGCCGACGGTTGAAGAAACCATCGAGATGCTGCAAGGATTGCGCGATCGATATGAGGCTCATCACAAGGTGAGATTTTCCGATGAAGCTCTTGTGGCCGCAGCCCGATTGAGCCATCGTTATGTCGCCGATCGCCACCTGCCTGATAAAGCCATCGATCTCATCGATGAGGCTGCGGCAAAATTGCGCGTGGCATTGTACTCTCTCCCCTCAGAACTGAAACAACTTAAAGATGAGATTGACCGTCTCGGGGTGGAGGAGGAGCAAGCGGGTCTGCAGCGCGATTATGAACGCGCCGCCGAGATGAAGTCCCAGCGATTTCGGATCGAAGATGAATTCAATCAAAAACGGGATGCCTGGGAGGCAGAGCATCAACTCGATGAGGTGGTTGACGTAGATGATATCGCCGAAGTTGTGGCTCAATGGACTGGCATCCCCGTCAGTCAGGTCATGGAGACCGAAGCCGAGAAACTTCTGAATATGGAAGATCGTCTACATGACCGCATCGTGGGTCAGGATGAAGCCATCCATGCGCTTGCAGACGCAATTCGAAGAGCACGGGCTGGGTTGAAAGACCCTCGTCGTCCTATCGGATCCTTCATTTTCCTGGGATCTTCGGGTGTGGGTAAGACGGAGATGGCGAAAGCGTTGGCGGAGTTCATGTTTGACGATGAAGATGCCGTTGTGCGCATCGACATGAGCGAGTACCGCGAGCAGCATGCGGTCTCGCGCTTGTTCGGTGCGCCGCCCGGGTACATCGGTTATGAGGAAGGCGGACAACTTACCGAAGCCGTCCGACGTCGACCGTACCGTGTGGTATTGTTCGATGAAATTGAAAAAGCACATCCAGAAGTATGGAACTCGCTCCTGCAGATCCTGGACGACGGTCGTCTAACGGATGGTCAGGGTCGCATTGTCGACTTTCGTAATACGGTCTTGATCATGACATCGAATTTGGGCACGGAATTTGTCACTCGATCAGGCACCTTGGGTTTCAATCGCTCGGGTGATACTGAAACGCGCGCAAACGAAGAGAAGATCGAAAGAGCATTGAAAGATACATTCAGACCTGAATTCCTTAATCGGATCGATGAAGTTGTCATCTTCTCACAGCTTTCACCGGAAGATATGGAACGCATCGTCGATCTTCAGATGGAGCTGGTCCGTGGGCGGCTGGCTGATCATGGGCTTGAGGTGGACGTCACCGAGGCTGCCCGAACCTGGCTGGCGCAGGAGGGTTACGATCCTGCGTTCGGTGCGAGACCTTTGAAACGTGCCTTACAAAAGCATCTCGAGAGCCCGCTATCGATTCGGATACTTCAGGGTGAATTCAGTGAGGGCGACCTGGTGATCGTCGATTATGCCGAGGAAGAAGGCTTGATATTTCGCCAATCTGAGAGCGGTGCATCGGTGGAAGTCAACGAGCAAATCCCTGCCTGAATCTTGCCGCCTTAAGAGCTTAAGCATTCGAGAATTTACGCTTCCGGGTAATTTCTTGTGGGCCCGAACAGTGGTGGTAGAGTGAAACAGTATCCCGGATACTCCAGGGGATCGCGCGTTCCCATCATCTGTATTGATCTTCCCCCTCTAACGATGGGAATCTACACTGGATGACAGGCGCATTGTAGTTTGTGATCATGTGCGTTATCTTTTCCGTTCGGCCTTAAGCTCAACTGTTTTGCAACCATCTTGCGATGAAAAAGTTTTTCTGTGACGAATGAGTACATCGTTTGTTCGGT
This sequence comes from uncultured Anaerolineaceae bacterium, assembly GCA_964570595.1. Taxonomy (GTDB): domain Bacteria; phylum Chloroflexota; class Anaerolineae; order Anaerolineales; family E44-bin32; genus E44-bin32. Next base: position 18,828 of record CAZMZL010000013.1, read on the forward strand.
GGCGGGGCAACGGACGTTGTCCGGTATCGGTCGGACATGCAGCGATCGGCTCGCATCATTGGATCCAATTCAATATCATGAACAATTCTGACGAGTGGTTGTGAACACTTCACGCAGATTTGGTTTGCGCGTCCTCTCTTTTACATAACAGAAATCTTGCCTCGAGCAATCTCGGATACTTCCTTGCGAGTTTTTCTTGATCTCCTGATAGAACCGCCTTGAATAGATCTCCCTCCAGCTCGGCGACCTCGAGGCGAGTATAGTAATCCAGGCCTTCCTTCAGGTGTGCAAGTACAATTTTCCCGGTAAGAACTGGATGATTATTGGTTACGTTTGCGTCAGGGAATCCAATTCCATGCTCAAGCTCGATTTCAAGACCCTGTTGAAATACCTCGATTGAAACTTCTAAGGCTTCTCCTCCCACCAATTCTCTTATGATCTCTGCCTCTCTCGGCTCGATTTCTGCGTGGGATAAATCTGTCCAATCACGAATACCAAGCTGATCACAAATACGTTGAACTTCTTCAAGGGAAACATATTCCGGGATATCCATGAGAACCTCCTGTTGGTTTTCTTTTACAGCGATGTCGAGTGTTGGTCCGAAAACGTCGTTTCATAGATCGCGATGTTGTCGTTGTGCGAAAAGCAGAGTGTACTAAGGTGTGTCGTCTTGAGTTAATCTTCGCGCAGCGGCTAGAAGTTCAGAGGCGCTTTCCAGGTTGGGTTGTGAACCCCCTCCCAGCATCAACGCTAACTCCGGGATGCGTTCATCATCGGAAAGATCCTGAATCCGTGTGACCGTTCTATTGCGCACCATTTCTTTGTCGACCTTAATGTGTTGGTCGCCATACGCAGCAAGCTGGGGAAGGTGTGTCACACAGAGGACCTGATGTCCTTGTGCGAGCACGAGAAGCTTCTTGCCGACGATGGCCCCAACCCTGCCGCCGATGCCCTGATCAATCTCGTCGAAGATGAGCGTTGGGGTTTGATCGGCTTGGGCGAGTACGCTTTTTAGACCCAGCATGAGGCGAGATGTCTCACCGCCCGAAGCCGTTTTTGTCAGGGGCTTCAAGCCTTCGCCCGGATTCGGCGCAACCAGGAATTCAACCTCATCGAAGCCGGTGGCATCGAACTTGAGAACGCGCTCGTCGACCGGAAGACCATCGTCGGCCTCGTTCCAGCCGATGTTCACGCTAAATTGCGCGCCGTCCATCTTAAGATCGCTTAATTCCCTCTCGATTAATTTACCGAGGTCATTTCCTGCCTGTTGGCGGACGAGGGACAATTCGTGGCCAACTTTGCTCAGTTTCTGTAGTTGCTTGGCAAGATCGTTCTCAAGCTCCTGGATACGTTCCTCGGCATGTGTAAGATTATTGAGTTCTGCTTGTGCGGCTTGTCCATGTTCAATGATGGAAGCGATGGTACCCCCATATTTCTGTTTTAAGGCGGTAATGAGAGAAAGCCTTTCCTCGATTTCATCAAGGCGGCGAGGGTTATGTTCCACCGAATCTCTGTAGTCTCGCAGATCGCGCGCTAATTCCGAGGCGTTTTCAGCAAGGGATTGCACCCGGGAGGAAAACTTTTCTGTCCCCGGATCTATCTTAGCGAGACGTCCCGCAGCCTCAGCCGATCGTCCTAGCAGGTCCGAAGCACATCGTCGCTCGTCTGGAGGCTCATCGAGAGCGGAGATGATATCTTCCGTCAGTCGAGCAAGCTGTTCGGCGTTTGAAAGTCTGGTGCGTTCATCTGAAAGCTCGCTGTCCTCACCAGGTTGCAGCGCGGCCGCCTCGATCTCATTGATTTGGTAGGTCAGAAACTCGGTCCTGCGGGCGGCATCCTGCTCGCGTGCCTTAAGCTCTTCCAACTCCCGATGGATCGCTAAGTATTGCTGGTAGGAATCACGGTACGAGGCGAGATTGCTTTCATCTTGAGCAAAGCGATCCAGAAGGTGAAGGTGCTCTTTCACGCGCAGGAGACTCAAGTGCTCGGATTGCCCGTGGACATCCACAAGCCGCCCCCCCAATTTTGTGAGCAACCCAAGATTTACCGTCCGCCCATTGATCCGGCAGATATTCCGTCCCTCTCGCCGAATCTCTCGAGCAAGGACGCAAAAACCGACATCGTCAAGCAGCCCCTCTCGTTCGAGAATCTGAGCGACTCCTGCCTGGATGGTTGGCTCGAGCTGAAATACACCCTCGATCAGGGTTACATCGGCGCCGGTTCTTACCATCGTGCTGTCCGCTCGCCCACCCAGGAGCAGCTCAACTGCATCGATGATGATTGATTTCCCCGCGCCGGTTTCACCGGTAAAAACCACAAAACCAGGCGAAAGCGAGAGGGTTAGCTCTTCAATAATGGCGAAATTTTGGATGCGAAGCTCTGTCAGCATTGTGAACCTACAGCCGTACCCCCTTAAGCCGATAGTACATTGTCCCAACGATGAGCGCGCCGTACGCCAATGGCCAGACCAGGGTTGGGAAAAACCTGATGAGAAAGACGGGATCAAAGCCCATGCCAAAAATGAGTGCCGTGAGATAAGGGAAGACGCTCAGAGATATGTACGCGATTGTACCTAACGCGCCTCCGGCTGCGGCGACAAGCGGGAGGCGCCGGCTTCGCCGATGCCGAACCGCCCGTTGGATAATCCCCGCAACCCCCCCGCCCACCACGGGTGAGAGGAACAATCCCCAGAACCCGAGAAAAGTCAGCAGCACAGTTGCCAGCGCCACAAGAACAAAAGCAATTCCCGCGGCGAGCGCAAAGTCCATGGATGTAGCCGTATCGAAAACTTTCTGCTGTCCACGTACGCATTCAGGACAACGGTAGCCCACAGGCGTGAGTACAGCACATTTCGTACAGATGGGCTTGTCGCACTTATTGCAGCGCAGAGTGGTCTCGCGCGAGGGGTGATTTGCACAGACCAGCGCATGTTCGCTCATGCGGGGCCTCCAACCGATGGGTTTCTGTTCATGCGCGAGGTCAAGTTGCGGTAAAAGTAATCCGGACCCTGAACGCGCATGAAGGTTACAACATGTCTGCTGGCGTGGATGTGAACGCGATCTTTATCGCGGATATGCACTGGGCCTTGGCCGTCGATACTGATAGATGCTTGGTGATCGGTCCGTACCGTGATCCATACTTGCGAGCCCTCATGCAGCACAATGCCCCGGTCCATGGAGAGGTGAGGCGCGACCGGAACAATTAATATATTTCGCAATTCGGGTGGGAGGATGGGTCCGCCGGCCGCAAAAGCGTATGCAGTGGAACCGGTCGGCGTGGAAACAATCAGGGCGTCGGCGACATAGGTCGTGAGGAAATGGTCGTCAATTTCTGTGGACAATTGGACAGGCCTTGCCATCTCGCCGCGTCCGATGACGCATTCGTTGATGACCTCCCAGCCGTCAATCAATTGGCCGTCTTGATAATGATCCGCCCGCAGCATCATCCTGTCTTCGAGCCAGTAATCGCCGGACAGAATTCGCGCCAAGGCCAGCTTCCAATCTTCAGGCCCCACATCAATGAGGAAGCCCAGGCCGCCAAGGTTGACACCAAGGACGGGGATTTTGGAAGGCGCGCAGAGATGTCCTGCTCGGAGCATGGTCCCGTCGCCTCCGAGTGCGATGAGAAGATCATAGCTTCCGCCCTCAATATTTTCACGAAGGGAGGCGTCGTTCAGAGATCCAACCTCAGACTCGATATCGTGCTCGCGAATGAAGGTCGCCATCGCCTCCGCGATTTGCGGTGCCTTATCCAGTTTCGGGTGCATCGCGATGACCACCCGGTTTGGGGGTGTGGCTACCATATTATCCATTATAAGCGCGTGATAGACATGATGCACGCTTATGCCAAAGATACATCACAGATCGACCGATACCCACAGCCCGCGCATCGGGCCGGGGAGTTGTGAGCGCGCGCCGGTTCTTGCGTAGATGCACGGATAGCCGCTATTGTGCT
>CAZMZL010000014.1:0-22092 GCA_964570595.1 uncultured Anaerolineaceae bacterium
AGAACACTCGTCTTCAAGCTCAAGGCACGCCCGAGGGCCACCCGTTGCACCTCCCCACCGGACAGGCTCTTCGCAGAGGCGTCTCTCAGGTGAGATAAATCAAGCTGCGCCATGAGGTCGTCGATCTCTTCAGAATTGACCTCGCCCTGCAGCGCCTGCCCGTAGGAAACATTTTTACGGACCGATCCTTTGAACATGATCGGCTTCTGAAAAACCATGGTGATATCCCGCCTAACCGAGAGCGGAACCGGGTAGCCTACCTTCTGCCCCCGGCACTCGATCTCCCCGTGATCCACTTCCTCCAGAAAGTGCAGCAACCTCAACAAGGTGGACTTTCCAGCTCCATTCGGGCCCACGACGCAGAGGACTTCCCCTTCGAAAATATCTAATTCCGGAATCTTCATCATCCATCCGCGGTCGTAATGCTTTTCAATATCCCGCAAGCGATAAATCGCCCTGGCCACATTCACCTCCCCGCCCTCTGAGCTTGAAGCTTCATTAATAAGGCATTTGTCGTGAATGCCAACCCAAGCAGCAACCCGCCGAGCGCGAGGGCGAGACCGAAGGAGCCCCGTCTCGTCTCCAGCACGATCGCTGTACTCAAGACCCTCGTCTGTCCAGCGATATTTCCCCCGACCAATAAAGCGGCTCCGACCTCCGAGATGATCGCTCCGAACCCGGCAACAACGGCCGCGATCACGCCCACGCGAGCTTCTCGTAAAAGCGCTCGAATCTCCTGCACACGGGTCGCTCCAAGCGATCGGACCTGCAAGATCAATTCCGGGTCCACCGCTTGAATGGCAGCCATGCTTAATCCGATCACGAGCGGTAAGGCGATGATCAATTGCGCGAAGATCATCGCGTGGGGCGAGAAAAGCCACCCCAATCCGCCCAGTGGGCCGCCGCGGGACAACAGCAAGTAAACTGACAGGCCAACCACAACCGGCGGCAGACCCATCCCGGTATACACAGTTGTGACCACGGTTCCACGACCTCGAAAATGGCAAATGGCAAGCAACGCGCCGACCGGAACCCCGATGAGGGTACTTAACAGCAGCGCCACGCCCGTAACCCGGACTGTGAGAAGAACGATGTCTAGTACTTCAACGAATATATCCATGTGCATTCATTAGAATTATGGGACACAGGATTGGGAGGCTAAAACCCAGCAGCTCAATCCAGGCCCTCTTGGGAGCACTCGGAATCCGAATAAAAAAGCGGCTGGCCGACAGTCTCGAGACCATAGGAGGCGATGCGACCCTGAGTTTCCTTGGAACAAAGCCACTCGATGAAAACTTCCGCCAGGTCTGCATTGACCCCGCTATGACGGTCTGGATTCACCGCGATCACACTGTAAGGATTGAGGAGCGATGGGTCTTTGTTGTCCATCAAAGTCTCACCCCCCACAACGACGACGATGTGAGGATACGCATCGCGCAGGGCGAGATAGGTCCCCCGATCACTCAGCGTATAGGCGCCACGTTCATCCGCAAATCTCAAGGTTTCCGCCATCCCCTGGCCCAGGGACAGGTACCAATCCCCTGACGGCTCGACCGATCTTCCCGCTTGCTCCCAGAGCGACTTCTCACGAGCGTGGGTTCCAGAATCATCCCCGCGGGAGGCGAATTCTGCCGCTTGATCCGCGATCATCGCCATCGCCGAGGCCGCCAGCGGGACACCCTGTACACCCGCTGGATCGTCTCTCGGTCCCAGGAGGATAAAATCGTTATACATCAGGGGGTAGCGCACGAGGCCGTATCCCTCATCGATAAATTCCTCTTCCATTTTCCGATTATGAACAAGGACGACATCGACATCACCCCGCTTCGCGATCGCGATCGCCTGGCCCGTTCCAACCGCAATGATGTCGACACGGGCTCCAGTCTTTTCTTCGAAATCTGGGATGATCTCGTCCAGGAGCCCTGAATCATATGTGCTGGTCGTGGTCGCAAGACGAAGCACCTCCTGATCTGGACCAGTGCAGGCCGAGAAAAGCATGATCGCGAGCAGGATTGGGGCGAGAATTCGTTTATCCAAAAAGATCTCCTCTGATGATATTTGGCCATCATAACGAGCACTTCGGATGGTGTCAAGCAAGGTCGGATAGGGACGCTGCTTTTTTATCTTCTTGATGGTTATCTTCGACTACCCCTGCAGAGAGTTCGCCCTCTTGCTGGATCACGTCGCCATGCGCGGAGCGGATTCGGAACGACTCAACGGCATGACGACCAGCCGCCTTGACACCACAATCCCTTACTACCACAATAGGTCCATGACTGAATGGGTTGCGCCCCCCGGTCACCGCTCAGGTTTCATCGCATTAGCGGGACGACCGAATGTTGGAAAATCAACCTTGCTGAATGCATACCTGAAACAACACGTTGCTGCGGTTTCTTTCAAACCCCAAACCACTCGACAGCGCCAGCTTGGGATCCTCACACGCCCACAATCGCAGATGATTTTTGTAGACACACCCGGAATCCATAATCCTCTTCATAAACTTGGCAGCTATATGAACGGCGTCGCACTCGATGCAATCCGAGATGCGGATCATATTCTTGCCATCTTTGATATCAGCGAACCACCCAACCAGGAGGATCGCAACCTCGTGGACAACATCATCCAGATATCTCCCGATCTCCCGATCACCATGGCATTAAATAAATGCGACAATCTGGAAGGGGAGGATCTCAACATCCGGGAGTCGCTCTATACGGCTCTCCTCCCTGGAAGGAAATATTTTCGCATATCGGCTCTTGAAGGGACCAATCTGGATGCCCTCCTCCAGGCCATTGACGTAGAGTTGCCGGAGGGACCACAATTCTTTCCCGATGACCTGGTCACCACAACGTACGAGCGGGACATCGCCGCTGACATGATTCGAGCCGTATGTCTCCACAACTTGCGGGAAGAAGTACCTTACAGCCTTGCTGTACGTATCGATGAGTATACTGAACGCAATAAACATGGTGCCTATATTGAAGCAACGATCTTTGTGGAAAGAGAATCCCAGAAGGGCATCGTCATAGGTAAAGCCGGTCAGATGATCAAGACCATTGGATCCCAAGCTCGAGCAGATATCGAAGCCGCGACGGGTAGAAAAGTCTTCTTAAAAATTAAAGTGAAGGTGATGCCCGGCTGGAGAAACAATGAAGATGCTTTACGAAAATTGGGTTTTACGTAAGTTTTGACAATCAGACACCTACAGGGACGCTCAAATTAGGATTTCATATGCAAGGTGAAATCAATTGGAGTGAAGAACCCCGCAGCAAGCTGCGGGGCATCTTCCAAGGAAAAATCTCTAATGGGGGTTTCCGCCCCCATAGCCCGCTTGCCATTCATCCCTGGACCAATCTAGGGGGTAGTCTGTCTTTTTCCCATAAAACAGGGACGCCGGCCCTTCAATTGCATGCGGATCCTGGCATTCCGCGGCGAGCCCGGCGTGACTCGATGACCACGAATACCTGCCGGTCTTCTCCACACGCAACTTCTCTCTTGTACCTAAAGAGAAGGGGAGCCCGTTCGAGAAAAGAGAGTTTCACGACGGGACGAAGAGCGTGGGGGCTTGGGCGGCACACGTCGATGATGAGTTCCCTGAAGCATTTGGCTGCATCGCCAATCGGCGCCTCGTGGGAATCTCCACAATACAGCAAAACCATGATGAACCCTTAGAGAGTGAGACATGACATACCAATCCCCCTTCTCTGTTCGATATGGATCCAAAGGGATGCGCATACTCTGGTCAGAAACTGCCAAGAGGCGGGTCTGGAGACAAGTGTGGCTCACCGTTGCAGAAGCACAATCCAGCGCTGGGCTTGTGACCCCCGAACAGGTCGAGAACATCCGGGCGAATGTAGAAAACGTAGATCTGGTCCGTGCAGGGGAGATCGAAGAGGAGATCGGTCACGATCTCATGGCGGAGTTAAAGGTCTTTACAGAACAGTGTGCAGTGGGTGGAAGTATTCTTCATTGGGGTCTCACATCGGCGGACGTACAAGATAATGGAGACATCCTCCGCCAACGCACCTCCATCACAATGCTGGCCGTAAGACTCAGGGAACTTCTCGAGATCTTCGCCATGACGATTGAGAAGACCTCCGATAACGTCATCATGGGGTATACGCACCTGCAGCCTGCCGAGCCCACAACCTTGGGGTTCAGGTTAAGCATGTATGCCGGAGACCTCTTAGATCGGTATGACGCCTTAATCCGTCTCCGTCATAATCTCCGTGCGAAAGGCGTCCGTGGCCCCGTTGGGACGAGCGCCGCATTGATCGAGATGCTCGAAGATTCTGAATTCACCGTGGAAGAGCTTGAAAACCAGATTATGGAGTCACTCGGTTTAAGCGCACATCCCGTTTCAGGGCAGATTTACCCTCGCATTCAAGATTTTACCCTGATTGCCGAGCTGGCCGCACTCGCAGGATCCCTGTACAAATTTGGTATCGACCTGCGTATCATGCAATCTCCCGGTCTCGGGGATCTTGCGGAGCCATTTAATGCCAGCCAGGTCGGATCAAGCGCAATGCCCTTCAAGAAAAATCCGGTCAACGCAGAAAAGATATGTTCACTTGCCCGTCTGGTAGCAGCAGGGCTTCCTGTCGCCTGGGAGAATGCTGCCAACAACCTGCTGGAACGAACCCTCGATGATTCGGCCAATCGACGACGCTTAATCCCGGAATCGTTCCTCGCATGTGATGAAATGCTGCTCACTGCAGTAAAAATCATGTCTGGATTGGAGATCGACGAGAACGCCAGCCATAAACAGCTCGAAAAATATGGGACATTCGCCAGCGTTGAGCGCGTGCTTACCGCGCTGGTCAAAGCCGGTGCCGAACGCCAGGTAATGCATGAACATCTACGCCAGCAAAGTATGCGAGCATGGGACTCGGTCAAATCCGGAAATGCAAATCCGCTCGTGGAGACGCTGGCCTCCGACACTACGATTTTGAAGTATTTGCAACCGGCCGCAGTCCGCGGATTGTTGGATACAAGCACTTATGTGGGCCTGGCGCCCGAAAGAGCCCGAAATACCGCCGCACGCATTCGAGCGAGGTTCGAATCTACACCATCGGATGAAAATGGAGCATGAAGCCCGATGCGAGAGACCTGGGCTGCATCGCATCGATGATCACCGTCGCCGCCGTGACCATGCGTCCTGGATTCGGTCCATTGTCGAGATAAGCAGAATGAAAAACCCTGAACGAGAGGCCCGGCGAAAGATTCGATCAATCGCTTACGGATCGCAACGAGTGCGAGATGATCACAAAGGACTCAAGTTTCGACATGTCCAGGTTCCGGACGGATTCGGGAGCGAGCATGAAACATGATTGAAATGATCGGGCCCGGCGCCCGAGATGGAGCTTTCCGAAGCATCTGATCCAGGATGTGCCTTCTCATGATTCTCGTTCACAATGATCGCGGTCATCGGAGATTGTTTTTTGGCCACACGCAAATAAAATCGCTCGCCGCGGAATAAGGGGAGATGATGAACTTCTTGCTATGGCTAACATTTATCTTCGCAATTGGCGATTGGTATGCGGTCGCCACAAAACGCCGCCGGCTTGAATACGCGATGAAACCGGGAACGATGCTGAGCCTCATTCTCTGGTACACGACTTTATTGCCGACAGAGCCTCCAGTTTTTACATCCGTATTTACCCTGGGATTGGCGCTCTCCCTGATCGGGGATATCTTCCTTATGCTCCCCGACGATCGCTTCCTTTCCGGCGTGATCACTTTCCTTCTCGCTCACGTCGCCTATGTTGTCGCCTATAACATAAATGGGGTCCTGTTCACCCCCATCTCCATTTTCCTGCTGCTGGTGATTGGCGTCATAGGTTTCTTCATCGCACGCCCGATCGTGAGGGCTCTCCTTTCTTCCGGTAAAAACAAACTCGTAGGTCCCATTGTCGTGTATGCCATCGTCTTGACGGCAACGCTCTGGTCGACGACGACGACGTTGTTTCGCCCCGAGTGGCCCCTGATCGGAGCCGTCATTACTTTCTTCGGCGGTCTGCTTTTTTACGTCTCAGATAGCATGAACGCCTGGACCCGGTTCGTAGGTCCTCTGCCAGGCGAACATCTCCCCATTATGGTCACCTATCATGTTGCTCAATTTCTCATGGTTGCTGGCGTGCTCGTTACTGTAGGCGTATTAGGATAGCGGTGAACTTATTCTCGCGGTGATCAAGGGCGAACACGCGCGTCCGCCCCGGAGGGTTGAACTTACGGGCATAGGGGGTGGTCGAGATGCCGGGAGGTTTCAAATACCAGTATCCCGGATGCCATGGGTATCCGGGATACTCATCGGGCGGTTTGAACCTACCTATGTGGGTGAAGGGATCCCATCGGACCCGACGGAAATGGTGGAGATGCTACAGCTCCAGAAAATATTCCTTTTCGATGTCGTCCTTCATTACGCCTGGGGGCAATCGCATTCCTGAACCCAACAGGGGATGGACCGCTCTAATCATTTCGGCCATGCCTAAGGCTACACGCCGGATCGAAAAATGGGCGTTCGGCTTGGAACGAAGCTCACAAAAGTGATATGCCTCGCGCAGGTTCAGGGTCATCAGTACACGACGCCGATATCCATTCGGGACAAGATAGGCAGCTACATGTGGGTTCCAGCCATGGAGCTCTGCATATGCTTCGGAAGCCGCGTCCATTGCATTCCGGTAGGGCGCATCAAATTCGGAATCTGCGAACAATCTTGGTACGGCATAACCCAGGTCCGCTCTCAGCCTTTGGGGAGTCTGCGTCATGATGCGATGACGCTTTAACTCAAAATATGCGCCCTGGTCAAGAAAGGCTTCAAATGTATAGGTCGCATGTTCGAAGGCACGGGGAGGGATATCGAAGCGATCCATTTTCCCGAGCAACTTTTCCGCTATCCGATTTCTTTCATCCGGGCTCATTCCACGGACTTTTTGCAGAACAGTTTCAAAGGATGCTCCTCCGGCAGGATAGAGAACAGCCGCGATCACTCGAAGCTCGGCTTCGTCATCAAAATCGATCAGAGTAAGGTCATCTCCGCCGATTTCACATGGAAACGCATCGGCGGATTCGGCGAGATCCTGTTCGGTCTCTTGTAAATACGGTACCGCATCTGCATATTTAACCAGCGTCGGAACTTCATCTTGAGCGGTGCCCTTCACAGCCTCCCCGATCTCTCGCACCTCCTGGATCGGATGGGAGAGCATCTTTCGAATCGCATGTTCGAGTGCCCGTGCGTTGACCGTCATGCCGACATTTGCCAACGCCGCCGCCGGGAGGAGAAATCGTGCTACGTCGACGTAGCGAGAACGGATGCGCCCATCCCACCCTTCGTCACGCTCGTCGTCTCTGCGCGGATACTGTTCCTGGATGACATTTTTTAATGGATTAAGGGATTGTTGGTAGGCATCGAATAAAAGATCGCAAGTATTCGTAAACAACTTTTCATACCGGGTTTGAACAACCTCTTCAGGGACGAAGTACCCTTTGCGATCCCACTTTTGATATCGAGTCGATTTTTCCGTATAGGAAGCCAGACGGTTGGATTCGATACACTCGATCGCCAGCCTGGAAACATTCTCAAAGGCGATATGCAGGACAGCGTGCTCGGCAACCGAGGCATGCCCGTAACCTACGACCCACTTTTCATGGAACTCTGCGGATTTTGCCTCGGTGAGCTCATTCGCGATTTCGTCGAAAGAGGACGGCGAGCGAGAGGTTTTTGCGAAGGTGACCGCAATTGTTTCTGGGGTGAGTTTCCCGGGTTGGAGGAGATAGATACGTCGCTTCGCAATATCACTCATCATTTCCTCGCAGCCTTCTCTGTAAAATTTTCCTGGCCCTCTCGGCATCTTTAGTGATCTGCGCCCTGAGCGCATCAACTGAAGAGAAACGCTGCTCGTCGCGCAATCGGGCGATGAACGCGAGTTTGATCTCCTTCCCATAGAGATCACCATCAAAATCCAGCAAGTGCGCTTCTAGAATTGCTGCGCAACGATGATCATCGAAGGTGGGACGAACACCAATATTCGTGACGCTGAGCCACTCTTGTTCATCAACCCGTGCGAAACAGGCATACACACCCTGACGAGGACAAGCCCTCTCTTCCCACATGTGAAGATTTGCGGTTGGAAATCCAATGGACTTTCCCCGATTGGCGCCCCGGATCACCTGCCCCGGAATAATGAATGGCCTTCCTAAATACGTCGCCACGCGGGTCACATCCCCGGTTCTGAGAGCTTCTCTCACCCTGGTGGAGCTAACCACCTCACCGCCGACAAGGATGGGAGGCTGGAGCTCCACCTGAAAACCCCGCTGGGTTCCTTGTTCCTCGAGGAAACGCCGATTTCCCTCACGCTGATATCCGAAGGTAAAATCCTCCCCAATGCAGATGATCCGGGGATTGAGATGGCTTTGAATTTCATCGAGAAAATCCGAGGCACGCATGTTCGAGAGTTCTCTTGAAAAGTCCTGCGTGATGACATGATCCACGCCTAAATTTCCAAGTAGTTTCGCTTTTTCCTCAGGGGATGAGATATAAAAAGACGGCTGACGATCCCGCAGAATGACAGAAGGATGAGGGAAGAAAGTGAGCACAACCGAGGGGATCCTGTATCGTTCCGCATGTGAGACTGCAAGCTGCACAAGCGCCTTATGACCCAGATGTACACCATCGAACGATCCAATCGTGAGGGCACAACGATCAAGTTGTATGCATTCCAATTGACGAGTATGTTCCATGCAAATGACTACCGATTGAAGACCTTTCGTGGATGCCAGTGGGTTCCATCATCGGCGACTTCAAGGATAGCCACAAGCTCTCCATCTGGACCAATCGCACGGGCCAACCCGATGGCGCCTTCATCGGCGGGAATTTTTCTTCCATGCATGATCTCGCCGAGTGTATTTCTATCAAGCTCGATGAGAGGAAGATCGGGAAGAGCCTCTTTTGCCGGCACGATGTAGTTCACCCATTCACCCGTTGTAAATCCTTCTTCCAGTTCCGTCATGGAGGTGCTGTCCTCAATCATGAAGGAGCCTGCTTTTATCCTTCGCAGACTGGCCAGATGTGCCCCGGTTCCTAATCGTTCACCTAAATCATGTGCAATCGATCGTATGTAGGTTCCTGCGGTACATTCGATATCCAGTGCAAGATCAGGGGGATCATAGCCAACCAACTCCAGATGATGGATCGTGATTTTCCGGGCTTCGAGCTCGACATCCTGACCAGACCGTGCAAGTTCGTAAGCTTTCTGACCCTTGATCTTAATCGCACTGTAGGGCGGAGGGATTTGTTCAATTTCTCCGCGAAATTCGGGCAATATCGCCAGGATGTCTTCTTCCGACGGCGCGGTGCCTGTCAATCGGACCATATCTCCCTCAGAATCATAGGTTTGGGTGGAGCATCCAAACCGGATCACGGCCTGATACCGTTTGCTGGACACTGAAAGATATTCACTCAACCGTGTGGCCGATCCAATACATAGGACCAGCACCCCCGAAGCTCGCGGATCTAACGTACCGGCATGACCGACCTTCTTCACACCAATCCCACGCCGAACAATGCTCACAATTTTGTGGGATGTCGGCCCTACGGGCTTATCGACGATGATGAGACCAAATGGGTTCATCGTGATTTCCTACGCTCGACTCGTCTGTGCAACTGTGGCGGTGATGACGCGGGTTTGGACCTGCTCCAATTCACCCTCGATCATCGCTCCCGACGCTTGCTCATGACCCCCGCCTCCAAATTCGGATGCAACTTCCGCCACGTTTATGCCTGGATCCGAGCGCCAACTCACCTTCACCTTCCCGCCAGATTGTTCAACGAAGATGATGCTCACCTGGCTGTCTTCGATATCCGTGAGAAGATTGACCAGATCGGCATCATCATTGCCAGGATAACCAACTTTTTCCCGATCGGCGAGTGTGAGCGTCGTCCAGACCAGCCCTGCTTGTCTTTCGATGCGGTTCAAACCACAACCCCAATATCGCACACTCGTAAAAGATCGACGACTTAAACTAAGCTCGTATATCTCTGCCAGAGGAGCCCCGAGATTCATCAGATCAGCCGAAATCTCGAGCAATCGTGGGGACACACTATGCGTGCTGAATCCAATCGTATCCGTCACGATTCCGGTGAGGAGATTGGCAGCGATCTCAGATGTGATTTGAAGTTTGAACAATGGTAGGAGTTCATAAAGGATCTCCGTTGTGGCTGCAGCAGCCGGCCACACAAAATTTATTTTCGCGAAATGAGTGTTTGTGGGATGATGATCGATATTAATATCGATCGATGTATCTGAAGAGATGCCCATCCTCTCTTTATCAGAGCAATCGACTGCAATTACGAGTTCGACATCCGGAGGAATTTTTTTATCGACGCCGGCCGATCCCGGGAGAAAGCGGAATCGTGCCGGCAATCCATCCATAAGAACCGGGGTGACGTCCTTGCCTGAATTTGCCAGGGCAAGTGTACATGCCAGCAGTGACCCCACAGCGTCACCATCAGGGCGTTCATGAGCAATGACAGCAATCTTAGATGACCTTGAAATCAAACTCAAAGCCGAGTCTGTGTCACTCCTCACTCGCCTCTCCCTCGGGTTCTCCACCTTCGGTTTTTATACTTTCGAGCAGTTCTTCTATTCGCTGGCCGCGTTCGTGCGCAACGTCCCATCGGAAGCGCATCTGCGGAAATGACCTGAGTTGGATGCGCGTCGCCAATTCACTCCTCAAGTACCCTTTAGCGCGATCCAATCCCTCCAGAACTTCTTCCTCACGTTCCTCGCCTCCGCTCGCCGTCACATAGATCGTTGCGTAGGCGAGCTCACGATCGACATCTACTTCCGTAATCGTCACCATATGGAGGCGCGGATCGGCGACGTTTCGAATAAGTAATAATGCGAGTTCTTCCTGTATTCGTTCCCCCACACGTCGAGCTCTGGCTTCACTGGGCATGATCACACCTTAGCTGACAGGGACGGTCTCTTCCATGTAACATTCAAGGATGTCCCCCTCCTCAAACTCGTCAAATCCTTTCAACCCCACACCACATTCAAATCCCTCGCGGGCATCACGGACATCGTCTTTTTCATGTTTGAGAGACGAGATCACGCCATCAAATATCGCCTCGTCGGCTCGGATCACGCGCATACGGCCGTTCCGTTTTAATTCTCCGTCTCGAACAAAACATCCTGCGATTTGACCAATCTTTGGGATACGAAATACCGCCCTCACTTCTGCACGGCCCAATACAACCTCTTGGACCTCAGGTTCGAGCATTCCCTTCAGCGCTTTTTCTACATCCTCGGTGATACGATAGATAATATCGTAGATGCGAATGTCCACGCCTTCCGCTTCAGCAGCATTATTGGCGGCCTCATCGGCGGTCACGCAAAATCCAATCACGATGCCATCGGAGGCGGATGCAAGCATGACATCATTCTTGTTGATATTCCCCGTGCCTGTATGAATTACGTTGACCTTAATATCTCCAGCACTCAGTTCCTGTAAGGAATTGGAAATCGGCTCCAGTGATCCTTGAACATCCGCCTTGATCACTAAACGCAACTCTTGGACTTCGCCAGCTTTGAACGCTTCAAAAATCTGGTCGAGAGACATGGCGCTGGAGACCTTCCCTCGCCCGCTCGCCCTTGCATCCGCAAGCTCATCAGCTATAACTCTGGCTTCCCGACCACTTCCCACGACTGTGAATAACTCCCCGGCGTTAGGAACGTTAGAAAGTCCCAGAACTGAGACGGGTGTGGAAGGTGTCGCCTCTTCTATAGGGTTTCCTTGAAAATCAAACATCGCGCGGACTTTACCATGGGAAGTGCCGATGCTTACCGCATCGCCAACTCGGAGGGTCCCATTTTGAACCAGCAGGGTTGCCAGCACGCCTTTGGATTTGTCTAACTCGGCTTCGATTACGGTCCCGACAACATTGCCGGCAGGGTTGGCTTTGATCTCATTCGCATCGGCGATAAGTGTAATTGCCTCAAGGAGATCCTCCAGCCCCTGCTTCTCCTTCGCCGACACTGGAACCACCATTGTGTCACCCTCCCAATCGTCCGGGATCAGACCGGCTTCAGAGAGTTCTTGTTTAACTTTTTCGGGATTGGCATTTGTGCGGTCGATCTTATTGAGTGCTACCAGGACGGGAACTTGTGCCGCACGTGCATGTGCCAGCGCTTCTCGAGTTTGAGGCATCACGCCATCATCTGCCGCGACCACAAGCACAGCGATATCAGCCCCTTGTGCCCCGCGGGCGCGCATCGCTGTGAACGCAGCATGACCCGGTGTATCTAAAAATGTGATGATTTTCTGGTTGTATTCAACCTGGTATGCAGCGATATGCTGCGTGATCCCACCCGCTTCCCCTTCAGCAACGTTGGCTTCACGAATAGCATCAAGAAGCGTGGTCTTGCCGTGATCCACATGCCCGAGAACAGTGACGACAGCAGGACGATCGATCAGCGTTTTGGGATCCTCATCGCCGATAAGTTGCCGCCATTTTGGGATTCCGCTGGATTCTTCACCATCTTCGTCTTCTTCAGGGATCGCAGGACTGGCCTCGTATCCGAACTCCTCGATCACGATCGCCGCAGTATCAAAATCAATCTGTTGATTAATGTTCGCCATGACCCCATTCGCCATTAACTGCTTGATGATTTCAATGGGGCTGACATCAATCATTTCAGAGAGATCACGAACTGTTACTGTCTCTGCAATTTCGATGGTTTTTTGGCCTTCATCGCTCATGTCCCACCTCCGAACCGAATACACCGACTAGATGAGGCGAGAAAGCCGATGGCTTCAGTAATAAACTATGTTGTCATTCACGGTGCTGCCGTTTGGCGTCGCCAGGCTTTCAGCATCAGCCTTCCCACTCCTCTTTTCGTTGGGAATAGTAACCTTCAAGTTCCTCTCGTTCTTTATTCGACAGGTCAACTTTCAAAGCCCTTGCAAGAGAGCCTCCCAAAGCAATCTCCCAACAAGAACCTTTATCGTGAATATAGGCTCCCCGTCCTGCTTCTTTACCTGTGGGATCGATCATCACGCCATCTGCATTTCGAACAATCCGGATCAATTCCCGTTTCGAAAGGACTTCTCGACAACCTATGCAAGTGCGTTGAGGGACGTGGCGTTTTCTACTCTTTCGTGAACCCATCCGTTCACCACTCCCGACAAATCATCCCGGGGAGAGTTGGCTAATAATCCTCTGAATCCCACTCGTCCCCATCTTCACGTTTTCGACGTCGTTTTACGATCATTTCCCCTAAATCTGGATCGAATTCAACGACACGAGACTTCTCTTTCTGCCTCTTCTTAAGTTCTTCGATTTCGGCCTCGTCGACCTCGCCTTCGCCAAGATCTTCTGGCGTAAATGTGCTATCAAATTCCTCGACCATCTTCTCAAAAGATTCTTCAATGGCCTCGGGTTCCTGAACCTCTTCCTCGACAACCGGAGCGACTTCTTCTACCGCATCGTCAGCGACCGCCTCGTCGACCTCAACTCCTTCCTTGAGTTCGACTTCTGCAGCAAGCTCGGTATCCTCCTCCGCATCGAGGGGTTTTTCTCCCTCAAGCGCGACTTCTTCCTCAACTCCAGGCTCAATCTCCACTTCAGGATAGTCGTAATTCATCAACACTTCACGAATTTCGATGACCGCTTTTGGACCAACCCCCTGGAGGCCCAGAATGGCATCTTCATCCATCCCAAGCTGCTCAAGTACCGCCCCCGCAGTTTCGAAGCCGGCTTCCGTGAGCAAGTTCATCACTCGGGTGGAAAGGCCAACGTCCGTAAGTGCCACGTCATAGGCAACGGCAGGATAGGCTGCGCGTACATCTTCAAGCTTCTGAATTTCGGCTTGTCGAATCACACCCCGCTGACCTTCAACCTCTCTCTGGATGCGCTCAACAAATCCTCTTAATACCTGGTATTCCTCGGGTGTAACGGGTCGACCTTCAGATTTCTTCGTGAGAATCGACTCAACCTGTACCAGAGCTTCTTCCTCTTCGGTAGCGATAACCGCATATTCTGGTCCAGACTCGAGTAAAGCGATGGATTCAACAGCCGCCTCTGGGAGACTCTTGATATCTATTCGCCAACCCGTAAGCTTAGCTGAAAGGCGGGCATTGACCCCGGCTCTTCCGATCGCCAGACTCAGTTGATCCTCGGGGACGACGACCATGGCCGTTTTCCCACGATTTGGATCGTCATCGAGATAGACCCCCGATACACGGGCGGGGCTTAAGGATTTTGAAATGAAAGTAGCCGTATCAGGGTTCCATTCAATGACATCGATTTTTTCATCATTCAAATCGCGTACGATCGATTGGATTCGTACCCCGCGAAGCCCGACACAGGCTCCAACCGGATCGACCCCGTCTCGTAACGCCGCCACGGCTACCTTCGCACGTTTACCCGCTTCGCGCGCGATGGCCTTGATCTCCACGAGCCCCTGATTGATCTCGGGCACTTCCATCTCAAGCAACCGTCGCAACATGTGTGGATGTGTTCTTGAGACAACAATCACCGGGCCCCGGGATGATTTTCGCACCTCGAGGACGTAGGTTCGAATACGATCACGAACTCTGAAGTGCTCGCCTGGTATTTGCTGATTTCTCGGCAGAATTGCCTCAGCTCGACCGAGACCGACGGTTACGGCTTGTGGGGTGATCGAATGCACGGTGCCGTGCACCATATCGCCTTCTCGTTCAACATATTCCTCATACTGTGCTTCACGTTCGGCCTCACGTAGTCGCTGCAGGATCACCTGCTTTGCCGTCTGAGCCGCAACACGACCGAAATCTTCGGGGGTGGAATCTACGAGAACCATATCCCCGGATTCAGCCTCGGGCTCAACTTCGCGAGCTTCATCCAGCGCGACTTCTGTGAGTGGATTCTGGACGTCGTCGACGACTTCCTTTTCTGCATAAACTTCGACTTCACCGGTTTCGGACAGGATTTTTGCTTCGATATGTTGTGCGCTCGAAGCGTTTACCGACCGCCGATACGCAGAGATCATCGCCGCCTCGAGGGCCTCCATGACAATCTCTTTTGGAAGTCCAAAGCGTTCCGTAATCTCGTTAAATGCCAGGGCAAACTCAGTTTTCATCTCAATATATCCCCTACAAGATTGATCATACTCGCATAGACGCAGAAAAGTGGGGCAAACCCACTTTTCCGACCAACTCAAAAATCAAACTCGAACAACAGGATTTTAGCATATTGACCCACCACCTGCAAGGTGCCTTATGGATAGAGGATTCAAATGAGGCAGCGGACGGATAGATGATTCTTCGAGATTTCCGGAGAACCAAGATGACATGACATATCTCACGAGAATCGGAAATCTGGTCTCCTGGCAGGGTCACACCGGTTTGCCAGGGCTGAAAGTCACGCTGGTGACACGAGGAAGATCCCCCGCCTGGAGAGCCCGAACCAACTAATCCGCGGCAGCCTCGACGGACGACTCTCGTAAGTGGCGGGAGATCAGGGAAGAGAGGTCACTCAACCGAATTGGTTTCTTCTGGAGATCCGTTGCCCCTGCAGAGATCACTTGATCTTTGAGTTTATAATCCTGTCGGGCACTCAGAATGACGACGGGGACTTGATCACCTTCATCCAGCATTCGAATTCGATCCAGTGTCTCGATGCCATTCATGCCGGGCATCATAAAATCGAGGATCACAAGGTCTGGATTGTATTCGGGGATCAGTTGAATTGCCTGAGGGCCACTATACGCTTCGATAGGCTCATGCCCGAGTTGGGCAACGGCGAGCGCAAGAAGCCCCACCGTGTTCCGCTCATCATCGACGATAAGGATGCGCGCCATACGTCTTCCACCATCGTTCCACGATTTATAACGGCTGACGAATTGAGTATATCGTCACACCCAGGTGGGTGACCTTACAAAGAACTAACGATTAAGGAGATTTTTTCCTCTCGGCCGGGGTGCAAGGTCATGAACAGGTATATTGTCTTTTACCGATAATAAAAGAATTTTCGGCGGGATCACGACTAAATGATGTCAGGATGATTGACGGCGACCGCGGAAATCCGTATCATACCGGGGTCAATTCCCATTCAATTTTGAGGTGCTTTATGGAAGTAGGTCTGGTTCGACAGATTGATATCAATGTGGAGATGCAACAGTCGTATCTCGACTACGCGATGAGCGTCATCATCGCGCGTGCGCTGCCTGATGCGAGAGATGGATTTAAACCCGTGCACCGACGCATACTCCACTCGATGCACGCCATGGGGATTCGTCCGGACGGCTCCTACAAGAAATCGGCCCGGATCGTGGGAGAGGTTTTGGGAAAGTATCACCCCCATGGAGATATGGCGGTGTATGAAGCTATGGCACGCATGGCCCAATCGTTTTCGATGCGCTATCCACTCATCGACGGTCAGGGCAATTTTGGTTCGATCGATGGTGACCCCCCCGCTGCAATGCGTTACACAGAAGCCAGGCTCACACCTCTGGCAATGGAAGCTATGGCCGACCTGGAGAAGGATACGGTCGCTTACATCGACAACTTTGATGGTTCGCTGCGCGAACCCACCGTTCTCCCCTGTGCGGTACCCAATCTCCTCGTCAATGGGGCCACCGGTATTGCCGTGGGGATGTCCACCGCCGTTCCTCCGCATAACATGGTTGAAGTTTGCGATGCCCTAACCTACCTGCTTGAAAACTGGTCTACTTTGGACGAAATCAGTGTTCAGGAGCTGATGAACTTCATACCCGGCCCAGACTTCCCGACGGGCGGGATCATCCTGCGTGAAAAAGGAAAAACCGACAGCATCACTGCGGCATACGCAAGTGGGCGCGGGAAGATCACACTGCAGGCAAGAACACACATCGAAGAGATGGGTCGCGGACGATCGAGGATCATCGTGACCGAACTGCCCTATCAAACCAATAAGGCCAGCCTGATTGAGAAGATCGCTCATCTGGCTCGTGCAGGAGGGCTCGAAGGACTTGCAGACTTGCGTGACGAATCCGATCGTGAAGGTATGCGCATCGTCCTGGAACTTTCCAAAACAGCCGATCCCGAAAAATTATTAGCTTCTTTATACCGCCGCACACCGATGCAATCCACCGTGAGCGTCATCATGCTGGCGCTCGTGGACGGTGAGCCGCGTATGCTCACGCTCAAACAAGCGTTACGCGTGTTCCTGGATCATCGTCTCGAGGTCGTAAAGCGGCGCAGCGAGTACGATCTGGAAAGGGCAAAGGAAAGAGAACATATCCTCGCGGGTTTGCGTATTGCCTTGAAAAACCTTGATGATGTCATCCAACTCATCAGATCAGCCAGGGATGCCGAACAAGCAAGTACAAAGCTGCAGAAAAAATTTGAACTCAGTGAGCCGCAGGCGCGAGCGATCCTCGATATGCCCTTGCGCCGGCTATCCGGCCTTGAACGAAAGAAAATCGATCTGGAGTATAGGGAGATTCAAGCAAGGATAAAGGAACTGGAGAGTCTGTTGCGATCTCCGAAAAGAATGCGAGGGATCATCTCCCAAGAACTTTCCGACTTGAAGACCCATTACGGTGATCGCCGTTGTACGCAAATTGCCCATGCAAAGAAAGGAGAGGGATCCGTAGTATTGACCTCCGCGGATCTGGCTCCCGACAAAGAAACCTGGGCCGTGATCACCACGGATGGAAAAGTCTCACGTACGCCCACCGCACGACTACCGCGATTGTCCGGCTCAGCGGCGCCGGTGTTGGTCATCGGGGCAAACACGCGAGACATTCTCTATCTCTTTGACACCAAGGGAAACGGTGCAGCCATCAGGATGGACACGATCCCTGAAAGTGACAATCCGGGGCAAGGCAAGCATTACTCCGGTGTGACACCATTGAGCGCTCAGGCTCAACTCGCTGCGGGAATCGTCCTCCCTTATGAACTTGCAGGGAGCAAGGAAGACACAGCCTACCTGGTCTTAGCGACGTCCAGAGGGCTGGTCAAAAAAATTGACATCACAGCTCTTCCCGGCCCGGCGGCACACTCCTTTGCAGGCATGAAGGTTGCTCACGGCGATTCTTTAGGTTGGGTCGCCCTTAGCAATGGGGGGGATGAAATCATCATGATTACAAGCACCGGCATGGCGATCCGGTTTTCAGAATCAGATGTTCGTCCCATGGGACTCTCCGCCGCCGGAGTACAAGGCATCCGCCTCGATGGAGAGGAAACCAACGTTGTGATGATGGCTATCGCACAAACCGGTCAGGAGCTGCTGTTAATCACAGAACGCGGTTTCGCCAAACGCAGCAGCCTTACGAAATTCCCGGTCCAGAGAAGACGCGGTAAGGGCGTACTGGCCTGGAAATCCGGAGAGGTCGTTTCGATTGTGGGTGGCGCGATTGGCGAGCAGAAAGATCGAGCCGTCGTACGTTTTAATCGTGGAGCTCCCCGATCGGTCCGCTTCAGTGATGCCCCCAGGAGAGCCCGGACATCTTCAGGAAAACCGCTCTTCGAGGTGAAGGATGGGACGCGCATCACCGTCGTCTCACCTGCGTCGCCCCGACCGAATATTGAAGCCACCACCCAAGCTTCGAAAAAATCGACGCCTAAAAAAGTATCCACCAAGGCGACGATGAAGGGATCGAGGAAGTCGAAATCGAAGGTGAAACGAAGCACGGCGACGAAGGCCTCAACGAAATCATCGAAGCAAAAGAAGGGGTGAAGAACCCCGCATCAAGCTGCGGGGCATCTTCCGCTCGAACTCTGTCAATGACTTTGGAATAATTGCTGATGACGTGGAACTTGTCGAAGACGATCGCAGCCTGAGGGGCACGGGACTGGATGGCCGCAATGTAAGGGTCCCACATGTCGATGGCGATGGATACGATGCCATGGGCGACTTCCTCGCCTATCTCGTCGAAAAAGGCTTCCAGCGTGGCCTGACGCCTACCCTCTCCCACCCAGACGACCCGGGACCGCTCAAGATCCAGCACAATGGTCAGGTATTTATGATGTTTCTTGTAGGAGATTTCATCGATCGACAAAAGGCGCAGACCGGAGTAGTCGGGGTTGGCGAATGCTCGCTGCAGAGCCCGCTTGTCAATTTCCTTGACCGTCTTCCAGTCCATCCCCAACAATTCGGCGACGTTGGCAACAGGAAGATGCTCGCAGAGACGGGCGACAAAGTCTTCGAAGCGTCGCGTGTATCGAGAGTAAGGGGCTGCGAACCCCATATCCTCGACCCGAACACCACAGGTGGGGCAATGGATGCGCCACTTGTCCATGACCAGGTAGGTGTGCAGCTCGAACACGTTCAGATCCCGGATGCGCTGCCTGCTTCGATCGTAGCGATCGAACCCCAACTGCCCACAGCGCGAACAGCTCAGCGACGGAGGCATGCGATTGAGCAGTAAGTCGGGGTGTGTTTCGCTCATGATGACATCCTGGACAACGACGTGCGGGAGGTTCAACCATTGGGTTACAATATTGATAGACACTTGTCGGATCCTTTGGGAAATCGGTTGATGAGAACTTCCGTTCCCCAAAGATAACACTTCCGGCAGGTGTCTGCTTATTTCAACTTATGTAACCTTTCCACACAATTTGGAGGAGAACCCCTTTTTTATCTTATGCTTGTCGACGGAAGTGAGATGATCGAAGGAGGGGGTGGATGATGTATCCCTATCTCGTGTGAGTAGTGAGATGCAACAGTCTAAGTGAGCCAGTGAACGGACACCTGTTTCTCGAATTGCTTGAATTCCGGATCGCCTGTGACGACTTCGGTATCGTGCATCTTCGCCAATGCGAGCGCGAAGCAGTCCGCATAGGAAACGTTTCCCTGTACTTTGAAAACCGCCGCTTCATGGGCAATTTTCCAATCCACGGGAACCGTTTGAATCCCTAAGCTCCCAATTTCTTCGATGGCCTGATTCGCTTTTTTATCAGAATATGCCCTGGCGAGACTGTACCAGACCTCGCCGAGATTAACAGCGGAGATGAGCAGATCCGTATCCGCACCCTGAGCCTCGATGAGTATCTTTTCCAGATGTCCTGCTGCCGGCTGCTCGTCCTCGAAGAATGCGACCAGCCCCCAGCTGTCCAATATCATGATCTTCGTGTCCACGTTCGGTCCCTCCACCGAATCGCAAGCTATCGCTCTTTATCCTTCCGACGCTCCTCCTCGAGAACACGAAGCGCATTCCCGCCCTTCAACGATCCCCTCAGTTTGCGAACGTACTCCTCTGTGATGGGTTGGAGGATGATTTGGTCTCCCCGGTCGATAACCTCGACCCGAGTGCCCGGCTTGATGCCGTACTTCCGACGCAATTCTACGGGGATGACCAGCTGACCCTTTGTGGATATGTAAGTCATCATATCTTATTCCTACTTTCCAATATTAGTATACCATAGATTATAAGTAGGTTATTTCCTGATTGTAAAACTTTTCATTCAATTCTGCCCGTTAGTGAGTTCACCTAAGACAGCCCCAGATGCAATCCCGGACGGTTAAATCAGCATTTTTTTATGAACAGCAATAAGGTTATGCCGTCCAACCGAGGGTTCTCCACTTCCAACTTGGATCTTATTCAAGCGGGCAAACTGGTTCCGAATGAAGAACAATTGGGGATGATTGCTTGTTTGAATCCGCTGTGTAACCGTAATTCATAACCTTAGATTGATTTGGCGTTGAGAAAGGGTTGAGAACAACTTTGTACAATAAGTTACTAACGGACAAAACGTCCGTGTGTTGGCATTTCTATTCATGGAGAGGTGTTTCGAGAAGATAATAATTGTATGGGTACTCGTAATCGGATCACGATTAGCTAACCACAGGAGAGCGAAATGGATCCCATCGATCTTACGAGCAACCTCAAAAGCCTGTCATATTATGCAACCAGACTGACGAGGCTGAAACCAAAAGTATTCACTGCCAGAGCGCTCAACGCTCTGGTTGTTTTATCTATGCTGGTTCCGACAGCTGGGTTTTCGTCTATGCCAAATTCAGCCGATATACCACCAGAAAATGAGTCTGATTTCGTCGAAACGACCTTCATCGAGGGATCGCATTATCTTGCCCCGATCTACGAGCACCCTGAGCATCGACGGCGAGGTGGACTTCACGCTGGTCCAGGGCTCCTACCGATTCCGAGCAGACCATGGCGGAGAGCAGTATTGGAGCGGGACCGATAACCACTGCGACATCCCCGGCTGTGAGGCCGTGACGATTGTGGCTGGAGCAGCACCGACGGCCACGCCCACACCCACACCGGAACCCGCACCGACGAATACGCCGACACCTGTTCCGACACCAACGGACACACCCGAGCCGACCGCCACGCCCACACCAGTTGCTTCACTGCAGAGGATAGGGCTCATGGTGATGGTGCGCCCAATGCCCCCCGAAATGCCGGTGCTGAGCCCCGACATTGTGATCGTGACAGTGAAAGATTCGAACGGCGACCCGAAGGAAGGTTTGCCAGTCTATGTCTTTGAAGGTTCGTCCTACACCGGATACAACGGTACAACCGATGTGAACGGCGAGGTGGGATTCGATCTGCCTGATGGGGGCTACCGCTTCCGTGCGGACTATGATGGTGTTCAGTTCTGGAGTGACGATATCGACCACTGCACGATTCCAGTATGCCTTCAGGCAATGGTTGAGATCCCTGGCGGAACCGGGGAAGTCAACGTCACGATCAACTACACCTACGATCCGCTTTACCGGCTCACCGCCGCTGATTATGATACCGGTGAGTACTTCCATTACTGGTACGATGCGGTGGGAAATCGACTGTCGCAGCAGACACACGAGACGCAGCCAGGATGGAATTCTTATATCTATGATGATAGCAACCGCTTGTTGAATGTGGATGGGGTGATGTTTGCATGGGACGACAACGGTAACTTGCTGTCTGATGGTGTGAGCACCTACACCTATAATCAGGCCCATTACCTCATGACCGTGACGCAGGGGGATGATGAATACGAATTCGAGTACACATGTAATGGGAAGCCAACAAGGAGTATGGGAGGTGATTATGGGAGGGTTCAAGCGCGGATCTCACCATGCATGGAGTTCGAGCTCATTTCCGCAACTGAAGTCCTCATGAGAAT
>CAZMZL010000015.1:0-22028 GCA_964570595.1 uncultured Anaerolineaceae bacterium
TACGGATGGGATGAATCTCAGATTCGGGGGGCATGCGTTCGAGGTACGGCATACACCCGGTCACAGCCCGGGTCATATCGTCCTGAAGTCCGAATCGCTCGGGGCAGTGTTCTGCGGCGATCTCATCTTTCAAGGGAGCGTCGGACGTACCGACCTGCCGGGGGGGAGTTGGGAGCAGCTGCTCGGGAGCATCGAGAGCGAGATATTGAACCTGCCCGATGATACCCTGCTTCTTCCGGGTCATGGCCCGATGACGAAAGTCGGCATCGAACGAGGGACGAATCCGTTCCTCGCCGAGATTACGTCCTAGGTGAACGCTGCCTTGCTCATGCTGCTGTGCATGTATCACCATACATTTATGCGATAGTTTGCCGTTATTGACCCATCACCCTCCTTACTCATGCAAGCATTCACAACAACTTATTGTTTATAAAAATACTCCTTAATGTTGACAAATAATTCCATATATGTTTATAATAGGCTACAATATTGTTAATAATATTGAATAATAAAGTTATCAATAATGCAGATTTTAGTTAATAAATGAGAAAACCAAGGGCCAAATCGCTTCAAATACGAAATTTCATTCTCGAGAATATTAAGGCACATCCTCGAGACATTACAAAGTTTACAGCTAATGAATTTCGCATTTCCCGTACTGCGGTTCTGCGGCATATTAATAAATTGAAAGAAGAGGGTTCGATTACTGTAGCCGGATCCACAAAAGATAGGCACTATGAACTTACGCAAATCTCAAACGAGACTTTCTCGTTTGAGATTTCTCCGGAAATTGAAGAAGATCAAATCTGGCGCCATATTATTAGGCCCTTATTAAAGAATGTACCTGAAGACGTACTTCGGATATGTGAGTACGGTTTAAGTGAAATGATCAATAATGTTATCGATCATTCTGAGGGTACCAAGTCAATAATCCATATCAATCAATTTGTCCCAAGGCTGGAAATAATGCTTGTAGATAATGGAATAGGTATATTTAAAAAGATACAACGAGACATGGATCTTAGTGACCCTCGACATGCCATTCTTGAGCTTGCGAAAGGAAAACTGACGACAGATCCCAGTCGTCATACGGGCGAAGGAATATTCTTCACATCTAGGATGTTTGACGATTTTGTCATTCTATCCGACGGATTATTCTTCTCGCATAATGAAGCAGGTGATGACTGGCTAATCGAGCAGAATGCTGATGTAAGGGGTACAACTGTAGCAATGGGCATTAATCCAAACTCGGAGAGAAGAATTCAAGATGTTTTCGACATGTATGCTTCCGAGGAATTTGATTATGAATTTAGTAAAACACATGTTCCTCTGTCACCTGCAATTTATGAAGACGAGAACTTAATTTCAAGATCACAAGCAAGACGTTTATTGGCCAGGTTTCATCAATTTCAAGAGGTATTTTTGGATTTTCAAGGTATTGCCTCAATCGGACAGGCGTTCGCAGATGAGATATTTAGGGTATATGCACGAAACAATCCAGATGTGGAAATCATAACAATAAATACTAATGATCAAATCGATAAGATGATTGCAAGGGCGCAGGGATTCAATTCCAGCTAATCATCTTTTAGAGGCGGACGGGTTTCTCACATACGCTTGAAATCTTATGAGAATTGCGAAGAAAATCTCGTATATGCAAGACGAAGTCTTACGCCCCAGACCGTTCAACCTAAAATCAAGCAACGCAGCGTCAATCGCCGCCCAACTGTTCTTCCTGAACCCACTGTATAAACAAACGTGCATCCCCGGATGGCTCTTCGAGCGCGATGGCGATGATGTCGAAACCGAGCGCATACTTCCCCTGCAGGAGGTTGGACGTCGTCGGCGGCGTACCATCCACCGCGATGCGCATGTCTTCTCCTTCTGGAAAAGAGAGAGGAAGGATTCCGATCGCTCCGGACGTACGCTCCACCAATTCCACTACGGCTGCGGGGGTCGGACCAAGGAAAGCCCCGGTTGAGAAGGCCTCATCCTGCAAGATGACTTCCTTGAATTTGTTCCTGACCGCATCTCCGCGGAGGGGTATGACGAGTTCGACAGGTCCGGGGGCCATCTCAAGCTCGTCCCAATTCATAATCCTGCCAGTGAAGAGCGCCCTCAATTCTTCCTGATTAAGACTCCTCACGTTCAAAGTCGAGTTCACGATCACGGCTACGGCATCGATGGCTAGCGGGGTCAAGTACAAGTCCTCGTCGGGGATGTTGCCTGTGATGAATGTCGCGATCCCGCCCTCTTCGAGCGCGCTTAATCCGCGCGCCTCTGGGAAGACATCTATGGCGAGATACACGTCCGAATGCCCATCATGGAACGCTTCCAACCAACCATCGACCAAATGGGTGAAGGAGGGGGCAATGCCGATGCGCGTAATCTCAGGAATGGCAGGGGTTGGGGTCGCAGACACACATCCGCCAAGCGCGAACACGAGCAACAGTCCCCACTTTCTAATGGAGGAGGACATAGAACGCAATTCCTCCGAGTCCAACTACGGTGCAGTAGATGACGAACACCCGCAGCGGTTTTCTGGCCAGATAGCGGAGCAGCCAATGGATGGAAAGCATACCGACAATAAACGCTGAAATGAATCCGGCGATGATGGGACCCATCTGTGAGCCGGGATCGGGCATGGCTGCAAGATCTCGAAGCGCGATCAACCCTGCGCCAAACATGACCGGGACTGCCATGAAGAAAGAGAAACGGGCTGCATCCGGTCGTTTAAGTCCGCGCCAGAGACCGGCTGAAATTGTCGCTCCGGACCGTGAGACGCCCGGGAAGAGCGCGAGCACCTGAAATGCACCAATCCAGGACGCGTCCGCCCACGAAGTTGCGAACAACCTTTTTCTGAGCGCTGCCCCGTGTTCCGCCCACGCCATCAAACCGGCTGTGAACAGCAGGGCGACAGAAGATGCAAGCGGGTTGATGAAAGCGGCTGCAACAAGATCTTTAAGAAGAATACCGGCGATCGCGGCGGGGATACTTGCGAGCAGAATGAGCCATGCCAGCCGCGAGTTTCCTGTCCGAAACGGAGCGCCTTGTAGAAGGTTTCTGGCGGCTTCGATAAACATACACCATAAATCTTTCCAGAAATAAATGATCACGGCCAGAGTCGTTCCCCATTGCACGAGGACGTCGAAGACGAATACGGTATCCAGGTCGAATTCCCATCCAAGAATCCAGGGGACAAGGACGAGGTGACCGGAGGAAGAGATCGGTAAAAACTCTGTGATCCCCTGGACAATTCCCAGAACGACGGCCTGGAGGATGGTCATGAGCTACTCTCTTGCATTGCGATGTTTGCTGTAGCTGGCACGAAAGTCCTCCACAAAGATATCGAGGGTTCCATCCATGATCGCCGCTCGAAGGTCGCGGGCAAGCGTCGTGAGTGTGTGAATATTGTGGATCGAGAGGAGCGTCCCGGCGAGCATCTCACGGGTGGCGCACAAGTGCCGGATATAGGCGCGGGAAAAGGATGAGCATGTATCACAGGAACACGATTCGTCGATCGGGCGCAGATCTTCTGCGTACTGTGCTTTTCTCAAGTTCATACGACCTCGATTTGTGAGCGCGGCGTGATTTCTGGCCATGCGTGTCGGCAGCACGCAATCAAAGAAATCGACTCCGCGCAGAACGCATTCAACGATGTCATCCGGTGCGCCCACGCCCATAAGATAGCGGGGTTTCTCCCTGGGCAGGACGGGGTCGATGGTCTCAAGGATCCCGTGCATTTCATCTTTTGTCTCGCCGACGGAAAGACCGCCGATGGCGTTCCCGGGAAAATCAAGCGAGGCGATATAAGAAGCTGATTCCACCCGAAGATCGGGGAATATTCCACCCTGGACGATTCCGAACAATGCTTGATCGTCGCGCATCTTCGCACGCAGACAGCGTTCTGCCCAGGCGTGCGTCCGAGCGAGCGCGGCTTCGTTGTAGGCCCGGTCATAAGGCTCAGGGCATTCATCGAATGCCATGATGATATCGGCGCCGAGTTGTTCCTGGATCTCCATGACCTTTTCTGGCGTAAAGCGATGCTCGGAGCCGTCCACGTGGGATCGAAATGTGACCCCATCCTCATCAACGCTGCGGCGATCTGCAAGCGAGAAAACTTGAAAGCCCCCGGAATCGGTCAGGATCGGGCCGGGCCATCCCATGAATTGGTGCAGGCCGCCATGCTCTTGGATCACACGCTCACCCGGTCGAAGGTAGAGGTGGTATGTGTTCGCCAGAATGAGGGTGGCGCCGGCTTTACGAACCTGTTCAGGTGTGAGCGCCTTTACGGTTGCCAGAGTCCCCACAGGCGCGAATACAGGAGTCTGGAAGACGCCGTGTGGGGTTGAGAATGTGCCCGCACGGGCGCGTCCATCTTGCGCGGAAAGTTCGAACTGGAACTCGCTCACGAAATGACCATATTCTCTTCCAAAGGACGCTGAGAGACGTTGATGATGCCCGGGAGGATCGCCCGATTCGAGACCAGGGAGGCGATGGCGTGCTCGGGTAGGGCGGAATTAGAGACCATGGCTGTGCATTATACCCAGAACATTGTCAACTGCATGCCTTCGGCTTATACTCGCGACTGTGGATCACAAAGATGGTTTTTCCAACTGGCTCATCATAGACAAATCCGCAATTGCGAATAATGTGGAGCGCATGCGCGCCCTGACCGGCGTCCGAGTCATGGCCGTCATCAAGGCCAATGGGTACGGTCACGGCATCCTGGAAGTTGCGCGTACTTCGGTGGATGCAGGCGCGTCTTACTGTGGAGTAGCTCGCGTCGAGGAAGCACTCAAACTTCGCCGCCAGGACTTTGAGGCGCCCATCCTTGTCCTGGGCCACACGCCTACGGAGAAGATGGGGGAGGCGGTGGGACGTCGCACCTCCCTGACAATTTTCAGACCGGCTCACGTCGATGCGATTGAAAGCGCCGCGGCGTCGGCCGGCCGCGATGCGATCGTCCATGTCAAAGTTGATACCGGCATGAGCCGTCTCGGTGCCACACCCGAGGTCGCTTACGATCTTGTCCGCAGACTGCATGACGCGCCCCACGTTCAATTAGAGGGTATTTTTACGCATTACGCAAGAGCGGATGAACCTCAGGACCCCACGACGGAACAGCAGGAGGCGCAATTCCTGGATCTCATGAGTGAGATCGAAGCCGCCGGGCTGCGCCCCCCTATTGTTCATGCAGCCAACTCGGCGGCGGCAATATCGCGCCCGAGCAGCCGCTTCGATATGGTCCGCCCGGGAATAGCTATTTACGGGCTTTCTCCGGATTCAAAGATGCCTCTGCCCGACAATTTTCGCCCGGCGCTGAGATGGAAGGCGCGTCTGAGTTTCATCCAGCGATTGGAAGCCGGAAGGGGGATCGGCTATGGTCATGTCTATAAGACGAAAACCGAGGAGACCATCGGCGTCATACCTGTGGGCTATGGTGATGGCTACCGCAGAGTGCCTGGTAATGAGGTTCTCGTCCACGGGAAGAGGGTTCCGGTGGTCGGGAGAGTGAGCATGGACCAGCTCATGGTGAGCCTCGCGGATGTACCTGAAACTGTGATCGGAGACGAGGTCGTTTTGATCGGTCAACAGGGAGATGAATGTATATCTCCAGAAGAGTTGGGTGAACGATGGGGGACTTTTAATTACGAAGTGATCTGCGGACTTAGTGCCCGCGTGCCTAGATCCTATCGCTGAGATCGCCAGATTGTGCTCGAAAACCGTAAAAAAAACTTAAGGAGTAGACATGACACTTGAAATCGGTACTGAGGCTCCCCAATTTACGCTCCCCTCCCATAATTCCGGGGAAGTAAGCCTCGATAATTATCGGGGGAAGAATGTGATGTTAGCCTTCTTTCCGTTGGCCTGGACGCCGGTCTGAAGCGGCCAGATCCCGCAGTACGAGACAGAGTTGGATCGTTTTGCGGGATTGAATACCCAGGTTCTGGGTATCAGCGTCGACAGCGTCCCGACCCTCGTCGCCTGGGCCGACAACCTGGGTGGCATTTCCTATCCGCTCCTGAGTGACTTCAACCCGCATGGTGAAGTCACCCGACAGTTCAATGTGTTCCGTACGGAAGGCTATTCCGAGCGGGCGATCTTCATCTTCGACAAAGAAGGAACGCTGCAGTACCGGAAGGTCTACGACATCGACTTCGCCCCCGACATCTTTGAGATTTACGATGAGATCCGCCGCATCGATCCAGAGGCCAGCGCTGCTTTTCCCAAGGAGGAGAAGACAGTAGAGCTCCCCACCGGCGGGATCGTGATGTACTGTACAGCCTGGTGTCCCGATTGCCGCAAAGCTCGTGTGTGGCTGGAGGGGCGGGGGCTTGAGTACACCGAAGTGGATGTCTATCGTGTCGCCGGTGCGGAGGCGCAGGTACGTGAATGGGCGGATGGACACATTGTCTCCCCAACGTTCGACATCGACGGCGAAATCGTAGTGGATTTTGATAAAGAGCGGTTGTCTCAACTGCTTGAAGGAAGGTAATTTATAAGTAAAACGAACAGGCACCAAGGGCATAAGGCACCAAGGCTAAGAGGTCACAAAAAATCAAGGCATAAGTTGGGTATTCCCTGGAAGCTGTCCGGGATATCCAGCTTCGGCTATATGGTTCCAGCCTTCCAGAGGATTAAGATCAGCAAGGTTTTGTCTACCCGGCCATTCTCCTGACGATCTTGCTCCCGATTGGTCATTTTAATGATGTCGAGACCGCCACCGCGCTCTGGGAGGGATTCGCGGTCGTGCTCTTGCTCTTGATTCTTTCGATCGCGGTTCTTCAGAAACTGGAGAACGAGATATCTCTCCTTCCAATTTTTATTATTCATTTTCTTTTTTTTCACACTGCTCACGATCTTCCAGGGTCAGATAACGGCGTTGGCCCTCGCATCCTTGAGTCTGGGTTATTACGCTTATCTGGGGTCTCGCCATCCTGATCTTCCCGTTAACTTTGGCATGGAATCGAATGGTTCGATCCGGTGTGTTCATGGCATGGCTCCTGGGGCGGGTCCAATTTGGCTTGACGAACGATTAATCATCAGCGTAGAATGAGGTCATCATTTCGCACAGACCGGGGAGAGTTCCGGAAGGTATCGGACGCCGAAGGGGCAAACCGCGTGGCAGTGTGCAGCCGCGAGGTGAAACTCTCAGGTACCAAGGACCCGGTCCGGCCGAATCTCTGGAAAGTCAATCGACACCGAAGGGGCAAACCGTATCGTGCGGTGAATCTCTCAGGTTTACGACAGAGGGCGCACATGATGTTTGATGTGCGTCCTGAGCACTTAACTAGACACAATTCATAGGAGGTTAGGATGGAATTTCCAGCGGGTTTGAAATACTCAGAGAGCGATGAATGGTTGCGTGTAGTGGATCATATTGCCACGGTGGGGTTGACGGATTACGCTCAGGATCAGCTTTCGGACGTGGTGTATGTCGAAGTTACCCCGGAAGTGGGTGACGTCCTTGCCAAAGATGAAGCCTTTGGCACGGTGGAATCCGTGAAAGCGGCTTCCGACATGTACATGCCCATCTCGGGAAAGATCACGGCCTTGAACGAGGCTCTGGTCGATACGCCGGAACTGGTC
Source organism: uncultured Anaerolineaceae bacterium (assembly GCA_964570595.1). Lineage (GTDB taxonomy): Bacteria > Chloroflexota > Anaerolineae > Anaerolineales > E44-bin32 > E44-bin32. The sequence continues at coordinate 7,594 of CAZMZL010000015.1, forward strand.
AACTCCGATCCGTACGGTGAGGCCTGGATGTTGAAGTTTGAAATTACCAATCCGGAAGAGTTGGATAGCATGATGGACGCCGCCGGTTATGAAAAATACATAAAGGAGAGGGAAAGCTGATGGCGTATATCCCCCATACTGAGGATGAACGGATGCAAATGTTGGCATCCATCGGCGTGGATAAAGTCGAGGACCTCTATGAATCCATTCCTGAAGACGTACGGTTCCCCGACCTGGATCTTCCGGATCCAGTCTCTGAAATGGAGATTACGGATGAGCTCTTCGCCCTTTCTGAAGCCAACCTGGAGGTCCGCCATACCGCCTGTTTTCTCGGTGCAGGAGCGTACAACCATTTCATCCCTGCTGTCGTCGATCACATCCTGCTCCGGAACGAGTTTTACACTGCGTATACGCCCTACCAACCAGAGATCTCTCAAGGCACGCTGCAGGCCATTTTTGAGTACCAGAGCCTGATCTGCAACCTCACCGGTATGGATGTATCCAATGCCTCACACTATGATGGGGCGACCGCGCTCGCAGAAGCTGTCGTCCTGGCGCTCAATCAACACCGCGGTAAACGGGCCACGGTGGTCCTCTCCCCGGCAATCCATCCGCAATACCGCCAGGTTGTGCGTACATATACCCAGGGGATGGGGCTGACCATCCAAGGTGATGACACGCTCGAGAACGATGTGCAGACGCTCATCGATCTACTGGACGATGACACCACGCTTGTCGCGGTCCAGTATCCCGATTTCTTGGGTCGAATCACGGATCTGACGGCGTTAGGAGAAGCGGCGCACGAAGTGGGTGCGCTGATGTGTGTCGTGGTCAACCCCATCGCGCTGGGGCTGCTCAAGCCGCCGGGTGAGTTCGGCGCGGACATCGTCGTGGGCGAAGGTCAGCCGCTGGGGATCCCCCTCTCCTATGGTGGGCCCTACGTGGGCATTTTCACGACGCTCCAAAAATATGTGCGAAAGATGGCCGGACGTCTTGTCGGTGAGACGGTTGATTCGCGCGGTCAGCGAGGGTACGTGCTCACGCTCACGCCTCGGGAGCAGCACATACGGCGGGACAAAGCTACTTCGAATATTTGCACCAATCAAGGATTGATGGCGCTCGCTGCAGCGGTCTACTTGACATCCATGGGGAAGGAGGGCCTGCGACGGGTTGCTGAACTCTGTTACCACAAAGCGCACTACGCTGCGGAAAAAATCAACGCCCTTGAGGGCTACACGCTCTGGAATGAAGGACCTTTTTTCCATGAGTTTGTCATTGCCTGTCCAAAACCGGTGGCCGAGATCAATGAAGTTCTTCTTGGGTACGATATCTTAGGGGGTTACGATCTGGGAGGGGATTATGCCGAACTGCAGGATCACATGCTTCTGGCCGTGACGGAGGCGACCACACGAGAAGACATCGATGATCTTGCCCAAGTGTTGAAGGAGGTAGTCCATGCCTGAGCCATTGGTTTATGAACTCTCCTCGCCGGGTCGATCCGGGGTTCCGCTCCCCGAGTCAGACGTCCCCGAAGCTGCGCTGCCAGACGAATTCGTCCGGCATAATCTTCCGCTCCCTGAAATATCGGAGATGGATGTCGTTCGACATTTTGTGCGTTTGTCTCAGTTGAACTACGGGGTGGACACCGGATTTTATCCGCTTGGTTCCTGCACGATGAAATACAACCCAAAGGTCAATGAAAACGCAGCCCGTCTGGACGGTTTTGCGCTCTCGCATCCGCTGCAGGACCCTGACACAGCGCAGGGAAATTTAGCGTTGATGTATGCAGTTCAGGACTGGTTGAAGGAGATCGGTGGTTTTGCAGGCGTTTCGCTGCAGCCGGCAGCCGGCGCGCATGGGGAGCTCACCGGGATCCTCATCATCCGTGCCTATCATCGCTCGCGCGGGGATACCGGTCGGACGAAGATCTTCATCCCTGATTCCGCCCATGGGACCAATCCCGCCACTACAACGATGAGCGGCATGGATGTGATCGAGATCCCCTCCGATGCACGCGGGAATGTGGATCTTGAGGTGCTCAAGAGTCATTGTGATGAATGCGTCGCTGGTTTGATGCTCACCAATCCAAACACGCTGGGGCTTTTTGAGGAACACGTGAGCGAGGTCATCGAGTTGATTCATGGATGTGGGGGTCTGGTCTACGGGGATGGCGCGAATATGAATGCACTTCTCGGCATCGTGCGCCCCGGAGATTTGGGTTTCGATGTGCTTCACTACAATTTACATAAGACCTTCTCAACACCCCATGGGGGAGGAGGTCCGGGATCCGGTCCGGTGGGGGTCGCTGAGCATTTGATCGACTTCCTTCCGGGTCCCATCGTCGACATCGTCGAGGAGGGGGATGAAGTAAAACCTCCGTTGTACGGGCTCGTTCACCCTCCGAAATCCATCGGACGTGTGAAGGCATTCCATGGACACTTTGGCATGATTGTCCGGGCGTATGCTTACATGCGGGTACAGGGAAAATCCGGTCTGCGGGCGGTCTCGGATCACGCCGTGCTCAATGCGAACTATCTGCGCATGAAGCTTAAGGATACGTATAATGTCCCGTTCGATCGGATATGCATGCATGAATTTGTAGCGGAGGGATGCTGGGAAGATATGCCTGAAATTCACGCTCTGGATATCGCCAAGCGGCTGATGGATTTTGGATTCCACCCTCCTACGAATTACTTCCCCCTCATCGTGCACGAAGCTCTCATGATCGAACCGACCGAGACGGAGAGCATGGAAACGCTGGATGCGTTCGTCGAGGCGATGTTGGCGATTGCCGAGGAAGCGAAAGTGGATCCGGGAGTCCTTCAGACTGCCCCTCACACAACCCCCTTTGGTAGGTTGGATGAGGTAAAAGCGGCTAAAGATCTGGTGCTTTGCTGTCGTCCTGCGTATCTGGACCAAGCTGAGGAGTGAACTCAAGGAAACGGCATCGTTCATGGAGACTTACAACGGAGTGTCCTATATGAATGATGCCGACTCCCTCTACGAAGAAACTGACATTCAGGTCATCGCGAGCGTCTTATTGCGAAGCGATCTCCCTCTTCGCTGCAGGGGATTGGTTCGCAAAGACATGGGTTGAAGTCTCTTCCTGTTTGAGCAGGGACACATGCGCTGTGGAGACTCTCGCAAGTAAAATCCAGGCGCCTGCCTCGAGCGAGGCAGGCGCCTGGGTCCCATGGTGGACTTTTCCCTCGGATCCCCTGGAGACCGAGGTCTGGCTTTCTTCTATTGCTCCCTTGACTTTACAGCATGCGGCTCAATTCATTCTGAATGTCAAAGGGCTCTGGTAAAAGGATTGTTCAGGAATGACATCCTGGCATCTGAAGGGAAGCCAAATTGGGGTAGAATGAGGTTCGAAAAGGGTTTTTAAATTTGATGCATAATCCCGAAAATAATGCCGTGTATGAAACTAGTCTCCGGGAGACAGTTCAGGTTCACCTGAATGACGGAAGGATCCTGGAAGGACCGAGAGGGAGCCAGCTGGCAACCTTCCTCCACGGTGAAGAATCTCCCGCCCCGATCGTGGGCGCGATTGTCAATGGGGAGCTCCGGGAGCTCACGTATCCAATCGAAATGGATTCCAAGATTCGACCGGTAACTATGGGAGAGGCCGATGGAATGCGTTTCTATCGGCGATCGCTGACTTTTCTGCTGGCCGCATCGTTCGAAGAATTATTTTCTGACGCAGTGCTCTTCGTGGACCATTCCGTCTCATCGGGTGGATATTACTGTGAGGTACGAGGGCGTGATCCTCTCACTGAAAAGGAACTGGAGCAGCTCGAAGAACGTATGCGAGTGTGGGTGCGAGAGGACGTTCCCTTTGCAAAAACCCAGATTCCTCTTCCTGAAGCCATCCAATATTTTAAAAGCAAGGGCTATGAAGATAAAGCCAGATTGTTGGCCCACCGGAAAAAGCATCACCTCGTCCTGTACGAATTAGGCACGCACCGCGACTACCATCATGGCTATATGGTTCCCTCAACGGGCTACCTGACGTGCTTCGGTCTCGTGCGGATCGATGGAGGCTTTACGCTCCGATTTCCCCGCAGGCATCGCCCCACCGAGCTCATCCCGATGCCTGAATTCCCGAAACTACTGGGTACGTTCCGACAGTACGGGGACTGGTTGAGCACGTTGGGCATCCATGATATTGGAGCGTTGAACGATGCCATCATGGCTGGGCGAGCGCGGGAGGTGATCCTTGTCACCGAAGCGCTGCATGAACAACGTATCGCCGAGATCGCTGGAGCCATCGCCGAGCGACGCAATGATGTGCGCGGGATCCTCATTGCCGGTCCATCATCTTCGGGGAAGACGACATTCTCGAAGAGGCTCGCGGTGCACTTGCTTGCTCTTGGTGTATCTCCGTTCGCCATCGAATTGGATCACTTCTTCGTGGATCGTGAAAAAACACCCCGGGATGAAGACGGGGAGTTTGACTACGAATCTCTTCAGGCCCTGGATATTGAACGATTGAACGCCAATCTCCGGAGCTTGATCGCAGGCAAGCCCACCGTGCTTCCGAATTATGATTTCATCACTGGAAAGCGGGAAGAGGGACCAGAGGTGCAGCTCGACCCAGATCAGATCATCATCTTGGAGGGGATCCACGGGCTGAACCCGGATCTGCTTCCGGCGGTCAATCCTTCCCAGACATATCGCATCTATGTCTCAGCACTGACCCAGCTCAATCTCGATCGTTTCAACCGAGTGTCGACAACGGATACCCGTCTGATCCGGCGCATCGTGCGCGATGCCAAGCATCGTGGATATTCCGCTGTGGAAACGATCCGCAGATGGGAATCTGTCCGCCGGGGTGAAAAGCGCAACATCTTCCCGTTCCAGGAAAATGCGGATATGATGTTCAATTCGGCGCTGCTCTACGAGGGGTCTGCGCTTGCGCCCCTTGCCGAGCCTCTTTTACGACAGGTGCCCTTTGGCACAGAAGAGCACGTGGAGGCGAAGCGTTTGCTCACCTTCCTCGAGTGGTTCCTTCCCCTGGATACCAGCTTGATCCCGGATAACTCAATCCTGCGTGAGTTCCTTGGGGGTTCCATCCTTCGAGAATTTAAACCGTGGCAAAAACAATCCGAAATCTGACGTTAATCCGTCCAACCATTTGGTCATCCCCCAGCATACTTTAAAACGATGAACCAAACGTGAATATGTACAGCCCCCGGTGAACCCGGTATTCGCCATTACCCAGGAATCGGCGATTCGTCGGTCCAATGCGCCCTCTCAATGTGTCGGAAATTGCCCTGCCCGGGTCCGTACCATAACCTATCGCGCCCGGGCGCACGCCATTGCGCGCAAATCAGTCCGGTCCCCCACCCAATTTGGACGAAAGACAAGCATTGCAAATTTCATTGGAGCGCCCAAACGTTCGGTAGGATGCCGCTCGGATCCGGTCAGACACGACCACTTCCGCACGATCTTATTCATCAGCAGGATCCACTGTTCGTCTCAACCGCTTTTTATGGCTCTTCATGCGCTTGATGGCGAGCCGGCGCTGCTTCGCTGCAAGCGAAGGTTTCCTGAATTTCCGGGGCGGGGGTGGTTCTTCTGCGGCTGTGCGGATGGTCTCACGAAGCCGGTCCAGTGCGGCCTTTCGATTTCGCCCCTGTGAGCGATGCTGGCTGGCTTCGATGAGCAAGATTCCCTCTTTGGTCAATCGGTTCCCTTTGCTGGCAAGTATCCGTTCTCGGACCGGATCAGGCAAAGAGGGTGATCGCTGGACATCGAAGCGGAGCTGAACCGCCGAAGCCACCTTGTTCACATTCTGTCCACCGGGGCCAGAGGCATGCGTGAAGCGCAGGTCAATCTCGTTTTCAGGGATGATAATCTCGTCATTAACCTGGAGCATGATGACCTTTCGAGATACGGTAGAGCCAGGATCGAGACGAATTCTAAAGCATGATCCGTGGAATTGGAGGAGATTAGGGTGGGGGAAACAATGCCAGCTAAAGAAGGGACAGAGGTAAGCCGAAGGGGGAAGATCGGAAAATAGGACCCGTTAACCACCCCAAATACGGCGGAATTCGAAAATTAGGCGTTATCATCAGGGGTATTCAGGTAATGGGTCGCCAGGGACGCGGACCTACATTTGCGCTGCCGACCGTGGAAAGCGCACTCCTGGTGAGGGTGCATCTGTATCCGGAATATTCGTGAACCGAATGCATGTATGAGTGAATGCGACTCGTGGCTGATTATTCCGGTCAGACATTAGGACGGTATCACATCCTCAGAAAAATTGATCGGGGCGGTATGTCGGTCGTCTACCGTGGTAACGATACGGAAAACCAGCGCACGGTCGCTGTGAAAATCCTGGTTTCCTTCCTGCTTGATGAACCTCAATTCCGGTCGCGGTTTGATCGCGAAATCCAACTTCTCCAGAAGCTTGACCACCCTGATATCGTCCCATCCTGGAATATGGCGAGCAAGAGGGCACGCCCTGCATCGTCATGCCGTTTTTGATGCGACGTTTCAAGATCGTCTGAAATCAAGCCCGATGACGGCGTTGGAGGGCGCCAAACTATCCGAGCAGATCGCGGCGGCACTCGATTACGTCCATCAACACGGTGTGTATGGGTGGGGATATCGACGTACGCAGCGATCAGTATTCCTTCGCGGTCGTCATGTACCAGATCGCCACCGGGAGGCTGCCTTTCGAAGGTGAAACCCCGCTCGCCGTCGACATGAAGCATATCAATGAGGATCTGCCGCCGCCCAAGTCGGCCAATCCAAGGCTCCCGGATGGCGTCGAACTCGTGCTCGTCAAGGCGCTCATGAAAGATCCGGATCGGCGTTTCAAGAACGTCGCTCAATTTAATGAGTCTTTTCAATGCGCGCTGTCCATGGTCGTGGATCCGGACAAAAAGCACACACCGCTGCCCTTACACCTGGATCTGGAGACGCTGGAGATGCCCCCTTCACAGGTGAAAGCCATCCCTCTTGCTTCGCGGATTCGGAGCATGCGCTGGCCGCTGGCGGCAGGCTTCCTTCTGCTCCTCTTCGCATTCCCGCTGGGCGCAGCTGGAATGGTGGGCCATGTACGGAATGGCGCTGGGGGCGGCCTCCCGACGCCGATGGTCAATTGGGAAGCGACGATCCGCGTCCTTTATGCCGAAAACGCCGCCGCCGAAGGTGAGCCGGGGTCCGATGATGCCATTCGAACGGCGGTTGTTGGAACGATGCAAGCCATGAATGCCGAGGATGATGAGGGGAGAAACGGCAGGCAGGGCGAGATGATGGCCATCATGAACGCCTTTGGCCAGAATCCGACGCCGACGGGGATGGACGTGTCCGCTATGTCGACATGGTCTGGTTTTACTACTCGCACACCGACAGGAACGCCGAAAGATGAATCCTCCGGCCTTCCGGGGTCGAGCAGCACGCCGGGGTCGGCGCAAGTATCGTCGGCTACGTCCGTGCCTGGGGGGACCGTCACGGTCCCGGCTCCGACTGAGCTACCCGTGCCCCCGTCGAGCACCCCTTTCCCCCCGCCGAGTACGGTTGAACCGCCACCGCCGACGGATCCTCCACCACCGACAGTCGATCCCGATAAGTGCAAGCCGGATAAACATAAACATAAATTTTACTGCACACTCACACCTTAGTTGTGCTGATCCAGCCCTCCACGAGGGCGACGACTGAACTTTAAATTCCGGAAGCCATTTGGAAGGTGCTTTCAGGTCCATAATCTGATATGCTGAAAGATGCCGCTGAAACACGGTTCATGCGTGGTGGCTTTTTCGGGTCTTAGTCCAATGGTGCCGTAAGGGACACGAATCTGGTGAATGGGTCCGATGTCTGATCTGGATGGCAGGAAAATCGGTCGCTACCATATCTTCCGCGAGGTGGGGCGGGGGGGCGTCGCGACGGTATATCAAGCCAGGGATCTCGACAAAGGATCGGTCGTGGCCATTAAGATCCTCGCTCCCTACCTCGTCTCCGAAAAGAACATTCGCATTCGATTCCAGCGTGAGGCGGATGTTCTCGAAACTCTGGATCACCCGAACATCGTACCCGTGCTGGATCACGGCGAGGCTGATGGCTACGTGTATCTCGTCCTGCCGTTTATTGATTACGGCACGCTGAACGATCGGATGCGAAGCGGCATGATCCGACCGCAGGAGGGCGCCAGGTATATTTCCCAGATCGCCTCCGCGCTCGAATATGCTCACAACCGAGGAATCGTACACCGCGACATCAAACCCTCGAACATCCTGATCACAGATGAGGGGGAGGCGCTGCTCTCGGACTTTGGTTTCATCCATCTGGATGATTCCCCGCAAAGCCTGACAGGTTCGGCCATCATTGGTACGCCGGCGTTCATGGCTCCCGAACAGATCCGCGGGGAGGATGTCACGGCGAGGTCGGATCAATATGCGCTCGGCGTGTTGCTCTACCAGATGAGCACAGGGGAACTGCCCTACGATGCCGAAACTCCGATGGGCGTGGCCATCAAGCATGCGACCGACCCGCTGCCGCGGCCGCGAGCCGTAAATCCCAACCTCCCGGATGCCGTGGAGACTGTGATCATTAAAGCGCTCGAGAAAGAACCAGAAAATCGTTTTGATTCCGTCGCAGCATTTAACGATGCCTTCCAGGATGCGCTCATCGCCTCGATCGATCCAGTCACCGGTGGGCTCCGACCTGGCGCTGTGGGGGAAAATCCGGAGACAGCCGCACTCAGTCTGCCGAAAGATGACAAGGATGGAAAATCTTCACGAAGGATTGCCATCGTTTTGCTTCTCCTGCTGCTCCTGTTTGCCTGTCCGGCAGGTGTTTGGGCGCTCTCTGATCTTGGGGGCGCAAGCTTACTCACCACATCAAACCACGCCACGGGAACATCCATAGTCGTGGCTATGGCAGACTCGTTGTCCACTGCGAACGCCGAGGTGATGGGAACAGAGGCAATTCCTGGAGAAATCAGTACTGCGGTCGCCGGGACGATGACGAGTCTCGCGCCCCTACTCGCACGTCAATCTGAGAACCAAACACCGATCGGGGATTTGCTCACCCAGACTGCGATCGCCATGGGCACCAGTGTCACATCACCCACAGGCGGAGCGACCGGCAGAGGGCTGGGAACCAGCACGGAGATGACTCCAAGCTCAACTTCGCCGCCGTCGACTCGAACCATGGGCCCCCAGGCGTTAACCGGGACCCCCGCGCCTCCTGCCACAAGTACAAAGCCGCCAACCGCGACACAAACCGGGATCCCGAACCCGACGAACACCCAGCAACCTTCGGCAACGCCCGTCCCGCCCACGGCGACCTGGACATCGGCGCCCACGGCGACGCCAGACATTTGCGACGCTATCATCCTTCATAGTTTTAGCGTAGATGGTAAGAAATTGGATTGGTCGGTCTCGAACGACACAGCCGGTACGGTCGAAATTGTTTCGGTTTATATGAACTGGCCGGTCGAGAATACGGAAATTAAGAAGATCGAGTTGAATGGAGATAAGATCTGGGATGATAAGGATGATTTCCCCCCTACGGATATCACTTCGGGTTTGAAAGGGGATCTCCAACTCGGCGCAGGTCAATCAAAGACACTCCGATTCGATTTCGGTGAGGATGCAGTTTCTACCGGCTACGTCCTCGAGATCGACTTCGACAATGGCTGCACCCCACGACAGAGCCGCTAAGACGGCCTCTTACGTTTCAAATCAAGGTCGAGAGCATCCTCAACGCGAGCATCCCTGTCAGGATCGTGAGCCACGTATTCCTGGTCCTCCAGGCCACGAAGGCGGCGATGGTTCCGGCGATGAGTTCGGGATTGTTAAAGGTGAGGTCTACTACGCCTTCAGGACGGATGAATTCGGGCAGGACGATGGCGGCGAGGATGGCTGATGGGACGAAGCGCAAACCTCGCTGCATGATGTTGGGTAGACGTTCCGGCGGAAGGATGACTGTGAAGGAAAGGCGGGTGAGGTACGTAACAATCATGCCGCCGATGATGATGGTCCAGAGATATCCGGCGCTCATGAGGTTTCCCCAGCAGGCTCTTTCGGGTCTCCCCGGCGGTGTTCGACGATTAAGCCTGCCGTGATTCCAGCGATCGCGGCGATGAAGAGCCCCAACCGGAAGGGCCAGCCTGCGAAAAGAACGGCGAGGATGCCTCCCGTCAATGCGGCCGCCCAGGAGGCTCGATCCGTGAGCGTGGGAGCGAGGAGCGCAAGAAAAGTCAGCGGGAGCGCAAAGGCGAGATTCCATGACTGTGGTATGCCGGCGCCCAGGAGTATCCCCACCGCCGTGCTCACCTGCCAGGTTCCCCACAGGGCCAGACCTGTCCCGAGCGTGTACCAGTGGGCGTTCTTCAGAGGACCCTTGCGATAGCGCGTCGAGGCTACAGCGTAAGCCTCGTCCGTCAGCAGCCAGGATAGGGAGAGTTTCCATCCCTTTGTCAGCGACTTGAAGTAAGGGGCCATGCTGGCGCTGTAGAGCATGTGGCGAAGGTTTACTACGAAGATGGTGAACACAACGATGAGCGCCCCGGTCCCCTCTGAGACGAGTCCTACGGCGATGAACTGTGCGCTGCCGGCGAAAATGAAGATGGAGAAAGCCTGTGCCTCCCATGGCGGGATCCCGGTGGTGATGGCGAGGGCGCCGAAGATGATGCCGAATGGCGTTACACCGAGAAGGATGGGCGCCTGATCACGGATGCCGAGCAGGAAATCTGTGGTTTTTGAGGAACGGCTGGGTTTGGGGTCCTTCACGGCTGGATCCTGCATAGTAGGCCCGAGCCTCGAGTTTGGATCATCAAGCTCGGCATGATGCGCAAGGGCGACCGCATCGTCGCCCCGGGTGAGATCAAGTGATTATGGTTCAGTGGGTGAGGATCTGAGAAAGGAATAGTTTTGTCCGGTCCTCTTTGGGTTTTTCAAAAATCTCCAACGGGGTACCACTCTCCACGACGAGCCCTTCATCGAAGAAAAACATGCGATCTGCGACGGCTCGGGCGAATCCCATCTCGTGGGTGACGACGATCATGGTCATCCCCGATTCAGCCAGTTCCACCATCACATCCAGTACTTCTGCGATCATTTCGGGGTCGAGCGCAGAGGTGGGCTCATCGAAGAGCATGATCTTGGGCTGCATTGCCAGAGCTCGAGCGATCGCCACCCTTTGCTGCTGCCCGCCGGACAGTTGCCCAGGAAATTTCTCGGCTTGTTCGGGGATGCCGACTCGTTCGAGCAGTTGCAGGGCAATCTCCTCCGCCTTTTCCTTCGACCACTTTCGTACCCACACAGGGGCAAGCGTGATATTCTGCAGCACGCTGAGGTGGGGAAACAGGTTGAAGAGCTGAAAAACCATTCCGATCTCACTGCGGATGGTGGCGATATTGCGGACATCATGGGTGAGTTCAATACCATCCACGAAGATCTCGCCTTTTTGATGTTCCTCGAGTCGGTTGATGGTGCGAATGAAAGTCGATTTTCCCGAACCGGAAGGCCCAAAAATCACAATGACTTCGCCCTTGTTTACTTCCATATCAATCCCTTTCAGGGCCTGGAAGTCATCGAACCATTTTTGGACATCACGGCAGACAATGATTGGGTCGCTCATTAAATTCTCCTGCTAGCGCTCACCGATGCCAAGCGCGGTCTCTAACCGTCGGCTTGCATAGGACATGAAAAAGCTCAGTATCCAGAAGACCGCGGCAATGAAAATGTATACCTCGAATTGTAGTTGAAGATAGGTTACGTCGGACTGCAAGATGGATTTTCCGATGTTCAGCAGTTCGACGATGGCCACGATGATGACGAGTGTTGTATCTTTGAAAAGGCTGATGAATTGCCCTACGATGGCAGGGATGACAGCCCGCAGGGCTTGGGGCAAGACGATAAGCAGTGTCGTTTGAAAGCTATTCAGACCGACAGCTTTCGCAGCTTCAATTTGACCGGTAGGAACGGCTTGAAGCCCACCACGCACATTTTCGGCGGTATATGCTGCGCTGAAGATGGCCATACCGATAAGCGCACGCACAAGCCGGTCAATCCTGAGTTCGGGTGGGAGGAAGAGAGCCAGGATGATGGATGACATGAAGAGGATGGTGATGAGTGGGACGCCGCGAACGCCCTCGATAAATGCAATGCTGAAGATCCTAATAACGGGGAGCGAGGACCGGCGTCCAAGCGCCAGAACGACGCCGAGAGGGAATGAGAGCAGTATTCCGCCCACAGCGAGAAAGAGCGTCACCATGAGACCTCCCCACAACGTCGTCTCAACGATGGGGAGTATGGTCCCTTTTCCTGTTCCATGAAGGAGGACGGGAATGACCAAGAATGAGAACAACCAGCCGATGAGGACCCATTTACCGGTGACAAATGTTCGGGAGCCGAACAGGAATCCAAGGAAAATAGTTGGCAGGTTGATCAAGAAGAACCCTCGTACTGTCAGGCTGCTCATCTGACCGCCAACAGGTATGATTGCCAGGATCACAAACGCGGCTGCGAGCAACATGGCAAAAGTGCGCATGATACCTCGCCATATACCCCAGCTCATCCCCGTCAGGAACGAAACCAGAAGCAGGCTTGCACCAACTCGCCACAGTTGGTCCCGCGGATATTGGCCTACCAGGTAGAGAATGGGATTGTCCGTGACCGGTCTCCAGTCGGCACTGATGAAGATCCACTCGAGTACAGCGCGCCCGACAAAGTAGATCGCTCCCAAAGCCAGCAGCGTAAGTAGGGAGTTACCCCAGTTGTTGAAGAGATTGCGCCGCATCCACACGATTGGATTAGGTGGTGATGGGGGGCGACTATGGGTGGATCCCGGTGCGGTGTTCCCCGAGGCGGTCACGCGGATTTCTCGCTTATCTGAATTTTCCGGTTATAGGCGTTCAAGATGAAAGACATAATCAGGCTAATAATCAAGTATGTCACCATGATCATGCCGAAGATTGGCACGGCTCTGCCGGCTTGATTAATCATAATACGCCCAACATTAAAGAGATCTGCGTAGCCGATGGCTAATGCAAGACTTGTATTCTTCGTCAGGCTCAGGAATTGGCTGATAAGTGGTGGAATAATGATTCGCATGGCTTGGGGGATAATGACCAGCCCGAGCGTTTGCATTGGCTTAAGCCCAACGGCTTTCGCGGCCTCCATTTGCCCGAGGTCAACGGCCTGGACCCCCCCCCGAACGACTTCAGCGATAAATGCCGCAGTGTACATGACCAGCCCGACAAGCAGCGCGGCGAATTCAGGGGTGAGCCTGAGACCGCCCGTGAAGTTGAACCCTTCAAAAACAGGAATATCCATCCAGAACGGTTGCCCTCCCGAGAGTGCCAAACCTAAAACGATGGATGCGAGCAGAATGGCGAAGCTCACCCCGGCGAAGTAGGTTGAACGGCCACTGCGCTCGCGCAGGCGCCGCAAATAAGTCCACGCGATGATTGCCAATATCAAACCAACCAGGAATGAAACTGCAAACACGCCACCGCTTTCTGTAAGCCTCGGCCATGATAAGTACAAGCCTCGCTGGTTTAAGAAGACGGGACCCGGGAGGATGAGACTTTCCTTTGTGGGAGGTAATTTATTGAAGATCGCGAAGTACCAAATGAAAAGGAGTACAAGTAGAGGTATGTTCCGGTGAATCTCGATGTAGACAAGAGCGATCTTGTTGACCAGCCAATTGGTTGAGAGACGTGCCAGTCCTACTATGGTGCCTAGAATTGTCGCCAGAAAAACGCCGATAATTGAAATTTTCAGCGTGTTGAGCAGCCCCACCAGGAAGGCAGTGCCGAAGGGGTAAGAATCATCAAAGGGAATCACCGACTCGCTGATGGGGAACCCTGCCGGATCGCTGATGAAGTCAAACCCGAGGCTCAACCCACGTTGTTCCGCAGCTTCCAGCAGGTTCACACCTACCCATATCAAACCCCCGATCATGAGGATTGTTGAAATCAACTGAGCCGTCGCTGTCAAGACACGCTCATCACGCCAGACAGGGATGCTGCTTTCCCGGCCTTGAGATTTGCTATGTGAGGGCGAAGACGACATTTGTTTGTGATCGCTTTTGAGAGATAAAATGAGCAGCCCGGAAAATTTTCGGGCTGCTCATCTTAGAGAGGTAGGGCTACTTAATTGGCGGAGCGTAGATCAATCCGCCTTCGGTCCAGTGTTCGTTCAAACCGCGCGGTAAGGTAAACGCGATCCCATCTGGTCCCATGTAGCGATTGTAGATTTCTCCGTAGTTGCCGACAGCCCTGAGGGCATTTGCTAGCGCGTCTGCCTCAAGGCCCAGGGATGAGTAACCCCAGTCGCCCTCCACACCGAGCACGGTTTTTCCTTTGATGTTCTCGCTTGCCAACACATCATCCACGGTCGCCTGGGTGATGGGGCCGTAAGCGGGATTCTCGGCATTGATCAATGCGAACATGACGAGCTTGACGATGTCAAACC
>CAZMZL010000016.1:0-21996 GCA_964570595.1 uncultured Anaerolineaceae bacterium
CGTCGACCAAATGAAGGAGGACACCCATGTTCGAGTTTCTTGTCTCTGCCGCTATATTGACCACGTTTATTCTCGTGGTTACAGGTCCTTCGCTTATCGCCATGTACCGATGGCGGTTTGGAGGAGGAAAGCTGTTGAACGACCGTCTGGGTGACGGGAAAACACCGCCCTTCCGTGAACGACACTGATCCTCGAATCGTGCTGGTCACATAGGAGAAACGAAAAATGTCTGAACAAAATAAAAACCAATATGTTCCGTATGCTTCCCTCTCCGATCTTGAAATCGTCAGTCCCCAACTATCCGAACGTATCCTCTCAGCCGTATCCACTGGAATTCCCTCAATCTGAGAATCCTTTCTGCACCGATATTCCGCCTCGAATGCCGAATTTGCTGTCCCTTGCGAGATGGCTGAAAATTTCGGATTGGAGGTTCACTTGCAACCTCGCAAGATAGAAGCCCAAGGGAGCAATATGGATCCAAGTGTCATTTCGTGGATCAGATCCCGCCTCATATTATTTCAAGTGGAGAACAATGGAAGCAGGGGTTAAAAGAACCTTTCGCCAATATCACGGCCATGTCACCCCTCTTACGCGTGGGGGGCTTCAGATGCAAGGTGATCCCCCAATACCACTAGTGACAACATGGGAGCTGTGTAATAAACTCCAGGGAGGAAATGGATGATATCCGAGTTCAACCCCCGCGGTTCTCCTCCACCGAGGGCACACGGCACAACGATGGTAGAGATTGAAGGGTGTTACGATTTCAATGGACACCGCCGCCGACTAGTTGATAGATTGAATAAGGCATTGGAGAACCTCAAGGCCGCTGGTTTGCGACAGGTCTGGAGCGATGGGAGCTTCTTCACCAGCGAGGCAGAGCCGGACGATGTCGATGGTTGCTGGGACCCGGTGGACGACGACCCAGATCGGCTCGATCGACTTCTACTTGAGTTCGATGACGCGAAGGCCTCGATGAAGAAGTATTATGGTGTTGATTTCTTCCCGAACATCATTGAGGGAGCAAGCGGCGAGATTTTCTACAAGTTCTTTCAGTACGACAGCGACATGTATCAAATAGGAATCCTCCTACTGAATCTCGGGAGGTGAAAGATGATAAAAATCAAAAATGACTTCCAATTGGCCGCATCGAGGAAATGGCTCGCGCAATTCGAGAAAGCTCTCGAGGATGCCAAACAGGATCCCAGAAACCTCCACACCCGCCTCCACCAAGATCAGGTTGAAGGAATCCGCTCGCAGATGAATGATCTGAGGCGCGAGATTGGTGAGTACGAGTCCCTCAGGAACACCCAGCCCGGGGAGGTTATCGTCGAATCACTCGAAGATCTGCCAGATGCACTGATCCGTGTTCGCATCGCCCGACACCTCACCCAGGAGCATCTGGCGGGGAAGCTGGGGGTCAGGTCCCAGCAGGTGCAAAAATGGGAGGCCGGAGCCTACCAACGCGCCAGCTATGCCAGTATCCTGAAGGTCGCAAGGGCTCTTGGCATTGAAATGGAAGGTACCACCCTATGAAAAAAGGAATCTCGACAAGTAGGAAGGCTGAGTCACCAGAAGCGAAGGCCCGCTGGTTTCAATCCCTGTCTGTGTCGGAGAGGATGGAGCTCTTGAGCGCCTACGCTGACCTTATCCTCGAGAACAGGCCGCCCATGAAGGAGGAGCGAAATGCTCAACCGGCTGCAAGGAGTATTCTCGTCCTTAGAAAACAATGAAGTTCGATATTTGGTGATTGGGGGAATCGCCGCGGTCATTTACGGGGTCCCACGGGCTACGCTTGATCTCGATATTCTGATCGAGGCTACAGCGGAGAACGCAGCTCGACTCCTGAAGTCATTTGAAGAAGCCGGTCTTGGCACGGTATCGCTCACGACGGCAAAGGATCTTCTGGATCATGAGATCGTCGTCTTCGAGGATTGGGTCCGCATTGATGTTCAGACGCGAACGCCTGGTATTCAGTTCGATCAAGCCTGGAAGAATCGTGAGATGATGGAGTATCAGGGCCAGAAGTTCTATGTCGCTTCCCGCAAGGATCTCATCGCATCCAAGCGAGCCTCCGGCCGAGATGTCGATCTGGAGGACGTGCGCCTGTTGGAGCTGGATGACGACCAGGCCAACGCGTAGTCAGCTCTCGCCCCAAGAAGTACATCTCAGCTGCTTTTGTTTTTTCCCCAAGCCGTCTCGATAACCGGGACGATGGCAGCACAAGAAAACTGCATGCCGGAGTTATCGTCCGGTGGGCGACTCCCCTCCTGCTTTTGATGGCCAGCACCCTGTCGTGCTGGCCTTTCTTGCATTGGAGGAAACAATGACCGGTTTGAGGGCACTCAACACCCCGCCTTTGGGCATGGGGAGTGTGAGCAATCCGAAGCATTGAGGGAAATGAGTTTCAACAAGAACTACTCACGGATATCAAGCCAAAATCCTAAACGCTCGATATCAGAAATTTTCCTCTCATCACTCCCATCTGACCTGATGACGAAGATACTTTTACCCCTCTCCAATGCGATCGAGTCACCTTTCGGTGACCACTTCGGTTGGTCTCCACTGACTGTTCCGTTTCCGAGCAATTCTTCTTCACCATCCAGGAGGTTAAGAACACAAATTCTCTTTTGGCCATCTGCAAAGCGGCAGTTGCTCATGATCTTATCATCATCTGGCGTCCAAGATGGCCATTCATAATTAATTGCTGTATCCCGTGTAATCTTATTTCGTAGCCACTCCATGCACATTCTTCCCATGTGCGACGGGCTACTCTTGCTGAGTCAAGCCACACAGATTGTATTGGTGGATAGAGTCTCCAAGGCCCATGTTGCCTAATTAGAAAATCTAACCATGGGCAAGGTTGACCGGAGGCGCCTTCAGACGGTATGATGGGGACAGACATGGGTCGACTGGGCAATCGCAGGAGAGACAAACCTTCTGAGGAAAGTCCGCGCTCCACCGAGCACGGTGCCGGGTAACTCCCGGGCGGGGAAACCCGTGGAAAGGACCACAGAAAACGACCGCCTGGATGTCTTCGACCTCCAGGTAAGGGTGAAAAGGTGGTGTAAGAGACCACCGGTGTCGGTAGTAATATCGGCAGCCAGGCAACCCCCATCGGGAGCAAGGCCAAGCAGGTTTATGCCCGTTTACGGGCGAGGGGCTGCTCGTTCCTTCAAAGAACCGGGTAGGCCGCTCGAGCTCCGCGGTAACGCGTGAGCCAAGATGGATGATTGCCCATGTGAGCATCGATGCACCCTCGGGTGGTCGTATCTCACGGGACAGAACGCGGCTTATAGGTCGAGACATGATCTGAACAGGCTTCCATGGACCCAACCTCTGTGGAAGCCTATTCTATCGTTTCGTATCGATGAGCAGGGGTTGCATCAAGGGGTGGAGACTTCCTGTCATCTACCCCGATCCAAATTGTACATGGCCATGAATAACCGCTCAGGTTCCTCGATGGTTAAAAAGGAGCACGGGCAGATGCAGGGAATGCCATGCGAATCGCCATGTTTACGAATGCCTATAAACCCGGTATCAGCGGGGTCGTTACTTCGATAGAGATGTTCTCCAGAGGTCTGGGAGATGCTGGGCACCAGTCGCATATTTTTGCGCCTCACTATGAGGCATATGATGATGAAGTGCCATATGTTTTCAGGTTCCCCTCCATCGATCTATCTGGACAGTTGAACATTTCTCTCGTCTGGCCTTTCAGGAATTTGATCGAGCCAACGGTGCGAGGGATCAAGCCCGATCTGATCCATTCGCATCATCCGATCTGGATGGGTGATTTCGCCGCCGGGTTTGCACGGGATCTGGATCTGCCTCTCATCTTCACCTATCACAGCCAGTATGAAAAATATGCACAATTTTATAGCCCGTTCGCCCCCGATATCGTGGTCCGCGTGACCGAAGAGATGGTCTCCAGGTATCTGAAGTCGTGTGATCATGTGATCGCGCCGACAGAGAGCATCCAGCAACACATCCTGCAAACCTACGATGTGAATTTTGAAGTGAGTGTGGTACCCACGCCTGTCGATCTTTCAACCTTCATGATAGCGGACAGGGAGAAGATCCGGGTCGAGCATGATCTTGTGGGTCGTCCCCTTCTTTTATATGTTGGCAGACTCGCAAAGGAGAAAGATCTCGACTTGTTGCTGCGCGCATTCTCGTTCGTACAGCGAGACCGTGAAGATGTTCGGCTGCTCCTGGTTGGGGATGGTCCTCATAGACCAAGGCTTGAAGCCCTCGCTCATGAACTCGGCATAAGATCGAGCGTGCTCTTCATCGGGTCCGTCCCTTTCGAACGGGTCCCTAATTATTTCGCCGCTGCAGACATCTTTGTCTTCACTTCGTCTTCGGAGACACAGGGACTGGTCCTCCTGGAGGCGATGTCGACGGGAACCCCCGTCATCGCGGTGAGCGCTCCGGCAAGCGAGGATGTCCTCAGCCAGGGTGGGGGCGTGCTTACCAGGCCCACCGATGAGGAATTTGCACGCGAGGTCATCCTGCTGCTCGAACAGGATGATCGTCGGCGTGACCTGGGTCAGGAGGCCTCGGAAGCCGTCAGGAGGTTCTCCATCCGTTCGTCGGTGGAAAGTTTGATAAGTGCGTATGAACATGCGATCCGGGACTACGAGGAGAGACGCACAGGATAAGCGCCCGGTTTGAAAATGCGCCTCCGGGGATTGGAGAATGTCTTCAGGCTCGAAGCGCGGGATTCAAGACGAATATATCTCCCCCTGCCACCCCTTGCGATGATGTACTCCGGCCAACGAGCTGCGCCCGTCATTCAGAGCCCGGCTTCCCTTAAATAACGCCTCCCAGCTTGTGATCGAGAGATTGAAGGTCGTTAACAAATCCGTCATCCTGAACACAAGCGATGATGCTGCATGGACGTACCCCGGCAGGAAGCCTGCCGCCGCCGCGTTGCAGTTCATCCCGGAAACAGCAAAGACGATGTATTCGGCACCCACGCTCAAGGCTGGTGGACTGCGCAGTTTCTCCAATGATGCGCACACATACGGATCTTAATGAGGGGTCCATCGTCGCCGGTATCCTGGAAAAACAAGCTCCGCTAATAGGAATAAAGTACTGGGGGAGTTGGGGGCCCATTCGGGTTGCGCCGGTGGGACAAAATCGTATATACTGTGTGCACTTGTGGGGGATAGTGGGAAAGAGTGGGGCGCCGGGCTTGACCGGCGTTTCGTTGTTGAGGAGAAGTGTAGAACACATGTTCCTTGGTCAATACACTCACAGCGTCGACTCCAAGGGCCGGTTGACCGTCCCGGTAAGATTTCGCGCTTCGCTTGCATCGGGCGCCTATGTCACCCAGGGCTTCGAGCGCAATTTGATGGTTTATACCACAGAAAGTTTTCAACGGTTGGCTCAGCGTGCGACGACCTTGTCGACGACGGATCCAGAGGCGCGCGCCGTGCGCCGGGTGATCTTCGGGGGCGCGACCGAGGTCCAATTGGACAGCGCCGGGCGCATCCTCATCCCGCCGTTTTTACGTGAGTACGCCCACCTTGATAGTGAGACAACGATTGTGGGCGCCGGCGAGTATTTCGAACTCTGGAAGGCTTCCGATTGGCAAGAAGAGCTCGGCGATGTCACGGATCCAGAGATCAATGCAAAGCGGTTTATCAATTTTGACCTTTCCTCGGGGTAGGTGATGGGCGCGTCCAGTGACGTCGCCGGCACCGGAGGACACACCCCGGTACTTTACCAGCATGTGCTCGCTGCTCTTCCACTCCGAGCAGATGGGCGCTACATAGATGGCACGATTGGCGCTGCCGGTCACGCCCTTGGAATTCTGAAATCAACCGCCCCGGATGGATCCTTGCTTGGCTTGGATCGAGATCCGCTTGCTCTGGCGCTTGCCGCTGAACGTCTGGCGGAATTTGGCGCTCGAGCATCGCTTCACCATGCCTCCTTTGCTGAGATCGACGAAGTTGCACAGCGTGTGAACTGGCAAAATGTGGATGGGATCCTTCTCGACATTGGACTTTCATCCATGCAGCTCGATGATGGATCAAGAGGTTTTTCCTTCCAGCTTGAGGGACCGTTAGACATGCGCTTCGATCCAACACAATCGCTCACCGCTGAAGAGCTTGTGAATACTGCCAGCGAGCAGGAGCTCACAAGCATCATCTCGAAGTATGGTGAAGAGCCTCGTGCTCGAACGATTGCCCGGGGGATCATCGCGGCAAGACCCGTGACCTCCACGGTTCAACTCGCCGAGGTCATAAAACGGGGTACGCGACGACCGAAGCGAGGCATCCATCCCGCAACACGGACATTCCAGGCTCTACGGATCGCCGTAAACGATGAGTTGGATGCTCTCGAGCGAGGGCTTGAAGCTGCCGTTGGGCTGCTCGCCCCCGGGGGAAGAATGGTGGTGATCTCGTTTCACTCACTGGAAGATCGCCTCGTCAAACATTTTTTTCGCCACGAGAGCAAGGATTGTATCTGTCCTCCGGAGGCTTTGGAGTGCAGGTGTGGGCACAAAGCCACCCTGCGGGTCATCACAAAAAAACCCATCCGTCCGGATGAGGAGGAAATTCAACGTAATCCTCGCTCACGGAGCGCAAAAATGCGCATCGCAGAACGAATCAAGTTGGCATAGATATTGCATGCCTCGCATTGAACACTCTGGTTGAGGGAAAAAAGTGCCGCGAAGCAAGAAGCAAGCATTCAAACAGGCTCCCTGGCGGACGAAAGTAAATATGACGGGGAGGACCGTGCTCCCCCTCATCGCCATACTCGTCGTTGGCGGCATGTACCTGGCGGTCAATTCCAGGCTGGCGCAGACCGGGCAGCGGGTTCTTGTTCTCCAGGATCAGATCGCGGACCTTCAACGAAGGAACGCCGAACTTACGGCGACCTTCGCATCGCTCACAACTCCCGATCTTATGTGGGAGCGAGCATTGGAATTAGGTTTTCATCCAGCTACGGCAGAAGAGGTTGAATACATCATCATCGAAAACTATGTCCCGCCGGAAACTTTTATCGCTCCGTTGCCTCCTTCCTCTGGGAAGACCCACCATAGAGGCCTTTCACCAGCTTATACCGAAACACTGGGTGACTGGTTGAGCCGCTGGCTGGGTTTGGGCGGTGCATAATGGTTGAGCAGCTCCCGAGACAAAGGGTACGTCTCTTGCTCACGATCATGGTTGTCGTTGCATTGGCCATGGTCGTTCAGCTTATTCGTGTGCAGTTCGGCCCTTACGCTCCGGTTTTCGCATCATGGGTGGAAGCCGCTTCTAATACAGAGGACGATGTCGAGCCTACCCGGGGGTTGATCTACGATCGGGATGGAGATCTTCTGGCAACGAATGTACCCCTCTACTACCTCGAAGTCGAAACCTACCAATTAAACCCGGTCAGCACAAAACAGATCGCAGGTGTGCTCTCCCGAGCGCTCATTCTTCCTTATGAAGATCTCTATGCTCAGTTGAAGCGGGACTGGAAATCGCAGGGACAATTCCGTTTCCGATTGACACGTGAGATCGCCGGCGGAGAACGGTGGCCGATCACGATCGATCAGATGGCAGCGGATATGCTCCGGAGTTTCCTCCTCGATCCGGATGCACCCGACTTGAGTGGTTTGAAGATGGTGCCTGCGCCTAAGCGCGAGTATCCCGCAGGGACCCTGGCAGGGCATGTGCTCGGATTTGTGAACCAGGAGGGGAAGGGTTTCTTTGGCGTTGAAGGTTACTACGATGATTGGCTGGCGGGAAAACCCATCACCATCGAACGAGGTTACATCCCTCTTGAGGCAAGGTTTGAGCCTGATCCGCCGGCGGGAGTCAATCTTGTTCTGACGATTGACCTCGACATCCAGCAGATGGTCGAAGAGATTCTCGCCCAGTCGATTGAAAGCTCGGGTGGCGAAGAGGGTGAGATCATCGTCATGGACCCTCGTAATGGAGAGATCCTTGCGCTGGCAATCTACCCGCCGTTGGATCCAAATCAGTATGAGCCTTGGCTTGAGAAACAAGGGTTGAAAGCTGAAGATCTGGAATCAGAAGATGAAGAATTGGTCATCAATCCCGCGGTTGGAGGTCAGTTTGAACCCGGATCAACTTTCAAGGTGCTCACCATGGCTTCGGCGCTGGATGCCGGCGTCGTTACGCCTGAAGATGAATTTATCGATGAGGGACAAATTGAAGTTGGAGGTATTCGGATCCGGAACTGGGATGGAGGCGCATGGGGTCCTCAAACGATGCAGGGCTGCATGGCGCATTCGTTGAATGTGTGTTTGGCCTATGTGGCATCGGAAAAGCTCGGAGCGTCATTTTTCTATGATTACCTCGATGCGTTTGGAATTGGAAGTGTCACCGGAATTGATGTGGCCGGTGAAGTATCCGGACAACTGCGCACACCGCGTCATCCGGAATGGACCGAGGCGGATTTGGGAACGAACGCTTTTGGACAGGGTGTATCGGTGACTCCCATTCAGCTTCTGGCGGCTGTAGGAGCGATCGCCAACGATGGAATTATGGTGCAGCCGCATGTCGTCAGAGCCGTCGTGGGCTCGGAAGGCCCCTACTGGCCTAAGCCGACGGTTCTTGGTCGCCCGATTTCAAGGGATGCAGCAGATGAGATGACGGCCATGCTGACAGAGTCTCTTCAGGGAGAAACGAGCCTTGCCTCCGTCGATGGATACGATTTGGCCGGGAAGACGGGAACGGCCCAGATACCAGCGGAATATGGTTATGACCCGAAATGGACCATCGCTTCATTTATAGGGTGGGGTCCGCTACCGGAGCCGGAATTTATCGTGCTCGTCAGAATTGACAAACCGGAGATATCCCCCTGGGGATCGGTGGTTGCGGCCCCGGTTTTCAAGCAGGTTGTTGAACGATTGGTTGTGATGTTGGAAATACCGCCGAACGAGGTCAGGGAGGAGCTCGTTCAAACAGGTGAGAGTGGATAGAGGGAGAATGCTAACCCTAGGACATGTTGTCGAAGCGCTATCAGGGCATCCCGAGCCCGGTCTGAGGACTGAGCTCAAGCAGGCCGTCATCGATTCGCGCCAGGTCGAACCCGGTGCGCTGTTTATCGCGCTTCCCGGGGAGCATGTCGATGGGCATGATTATGTCGCCGATGCGCTTGAACACGGCGCTGTGGCTGCACTGGTCGAGCAAGATGTCGACTTCGAGGCGGATGTGCTTGATTTCCGACGAGATGTACGCGAGCAGCTCTCCACAGCCATCACCACCCCCGTCATCCTGCGTGTGGAGGACAGCCTGCTGGGGCTGCAGAGAACGGCGGCGTTCTGGCGGGAACAGCTCTCCTTACGCGTGGTTGGGATCACAGGGAGCGTGGGCAAATCGACGACCAAAGAACTTACCGCCGAGGTGCTTTCCCGCCGATTCCGGACGATCAAAAACCCCGGGAATCTGAATAATGAAATTGGTTTACCACTCACACTATTAAGGGCGGATGAAAAGCATGAGCGAGCCGTTCTCGAGATGGGTTTCTTCGTTCCGGGCGAGATAGCCTTGCTCTGCGACATCGCGATCCCGTCCGTCGGCGTCGTGACCAATATCAGTGAAGTACATCTGGAGAGAGCCGGGACGATGGATGCCATCGTCGAGGGCAAGGGCGAACTGGTGGAAGCGCTTCCGGAAGATGGTGTTGCGGTTCTAAACCACGACGAGCCAATGGTGAGAGATCTGGCGGAGCGAACGAAGGCACGTGTCTTTTTCTACGGGTTGTCCCCGGAATCGGATCTCTGGGCGAGCGAAGTCGAAGGACTCGGTCTGGATGGTGTCCGCTGCGTGCTTCATTACGAAGGGGATACGATCCATTTACGCGTGCCACTTCTGGGTCGTCACTCGGTCCATACGGTCCTGCGGGCTGCCGCTGTGGGTCTGATCGAAGGCTTGACATGGCAGGAAATTGTCGGGGGATTACAGGGCAGTAAGAGCCAGCTTCGCCTTGTCGCTGTCCAGGGACCGAAAGATTCGCTGCTGCTCGATGATACCTACAACGCGGCTCCAGCCTCCGTGCTTGCGGCGCTCAACCTGCTCGAGGAACTCGATGGCAGACGCGTCGCCGTTCTTGGGGACATGCTGGAATTGGGTGAATACGAGGAGAAAGGGCATCGGCTCGTAGGCGCACGCGCGGCCGGCATCGCCGATCTGCTTATCACCATCGGCGAACGAGCGCATTGGATCGCCGACGAGGCACAGATGGTCGGCATGCCTGATGGGCAAGTCGTTGAACTGAAAAACAGTCAGGACGCAGTTACTTACCTGGAGGAACAAGTGGAAGAAGGCGATGTGATCCTGGTAAAAGGGTCACGAGGAATGCGGATGGACAAGATTGTATCCGCACTCGAGGCGCGTGCATGACCGAAGCTGCAATGGCACTTTCCCTGGGGGGGATTACCTTTCTACTCACAGTTATCTGGGGTGGACCGTTGATCCGCGTGCTCAAGATGTCGGGAATTGGCGAGCGCATCCGCATCGAGGGACCCCGACGACATTTCACCAAGCTCGGAACCCCGACCATGGGCGGGGTTCTCTTCATCGTCCCCATTCTGTCGGTGACGGGGGTCCTCAATCTGGTCTCGATCTTGAGTGACATGAATATTTTCGGGAACTCGATCTTGCTGCCTTTATTGGTCATGGTTCTTTTTGCGGCCATCGGCGCTTGGGATGATTGGCTGGGTGTTCGCCGTGAAGATAGGGGCGGGATGAGCGCCAGATGGAAAATTATTCTCCAGACGGTCGTCGCGCTCAGCGCCGCCCTCATCCTGAAGTACGGACTTCATCCCCCCGAGTTGATTCTCCCGAACTACCCCGAAGGAATCGATATGGGGATCTGGTACGTCCCGATCGCCACGTTCATCATCGTCGGCACGAGCAATGCGGTGAACCTGACGGACGGACTCGATGGCCTGGCTGGCCTGATCTCGGCCACCGCGTTCGCGGTCTTCGGTGGGATCGCCATTCTGCAGGGGCAGGTCTTCTTGGTCCGATTTTGTTTCACGGTTGTGGGCGCAGTCTTCGCGTTCCTCTGGTACAACGCTCACCCGGCCGAGCTTTTTATGGGAGATACCGGCTCTCTCTCTCTCGGAGCCACGCTTGCGGTGGTTGCGCTGATGACGGGTCATTGGATCCTGCTCCCCGTGATCGCCATTATTCCCTTCAGTGAGACGTTGAGCGTCATGCTGCAGGTCGCTTATTTTCGTATCACCAAAGGTCGCCGGCTGTTTCGAATGGCGCCGCTTCACAATCACTTTGAATTAAAAGGTTGGAGTGAAACCCAAATCGTTCAGCGATTCTGGCTCGTTGCTCTTTTGACCGGCATGTTCGGGGTCGCACTCGCGCTTGTATAAGGAGGTATGAAATCATGGAGATCGGAATGCTGTGGTTCGACGACGGACCAAACTCGATGCAGGAGAAAGTCAACCAGGCTGTAGCTTTTTACACGGATAAATTTGGAAAAAAACCGACTCACTGTCTGGTAAACCCGGTCACGCTGAACGGCGGCGACGACACCATTTCGGGCATACAAGTCAAGTCTGCCCGGACGGTCATGCCGGATCACTACTGGGTCGGCATCGAGGAACAAAATCGAAAACGTCGCTCCCAAAGCGCAGGCAAGGAATCGACGAATCGATCCGATGTCCTCCCTGAGGAGAAAGCGGCTTAGGTCCACAGATGTGTCGTGATGCCTGAGTGGAATGAAAAGAAAGTCGTCGTGTTAGGACTGGCACGGCAAGGGAAAGCGCTTGCTCGGTACTTCTCTGAGCGTGGGGCGGAGGTGGTTCTCTCCGATTTGAAGCCCTCCGAGAAGCTTGAAAAGGAGCAGCTTGAATTGATCGATCTGAAGGTGGCATACGTGCTTGGAGAACATCCAACTTCACTGCTTGATCACGCCGACGTCTTATGTCTGTCAGGCGGCGTTCCCGCGGATGTCCCCTTGGCTGAAAAAGCGCGTGAAAGTGGAATTCTGGTCACGAACGACGCTCAGATCTTTCTGGAGGCCTGTCCTGCTCCCGTGATCGGTATCACCGGGTCGGCCGGAAAGACGACGACAACCACACTGGTCGCACGAATCGCCGAACATGCCCTCGCCAATACGGATCGGGCCGTTTGGCTTGGCGGGAATATCGGTCGCCCGTTGCTCAACGATCTCGGGGGAATGAAATCGTCCGATGTGGTTGTGATGGAACTTTCGTCTTTTCAGCTCGAGATCATGACCGTGGCGCCCCAGATTAGTGCGTACTTGAATCTCACACCGGATCATCTTGATCGGCATGGGACGATGGAGAAATATGCGGCTGCCAAAGCTCGCATTCTCCTCAACCAGGTTGAAGGCTCGAGGACGATCCTGAATCGTGATGATCCGCTGGTCTGGGAGCTCCGGGACAAGGTTTTCGACCGATTGATAAGTTTTGGATGGGATGATCCGATCGATGGAGAGGGGAGCTACATATCCGGAGGGCAAATACGCATGCGATATGAAGGGACCGATTCGTTTATTTGCTCGACCGACCAGGTCCCTCTCGTTGGAAAACACAATCTTTCGAATGTGCTTGCAGCGACGGCCATCATCGCAGCGGCAGATCTACCGCTGGAGGCGATCGGACCTGCGATCCAGAGTTTTGAGGGTGTCCCTCATCGATTGGAGTTCGTGCGTACCGTGGCCGGGATCGATTGGTACAACGATTCGATTGCGACCACCCCGGATCGTGCTCTCGCAGCCGTGCATGCATTCTCTCGACCACTTGTGCTCATCGCCGGGGGTCGTGATAAAGATTTGAACTGGGAAAACTTTGCGGCTGAAGTGCTGCCGGTTGTCCAATTTTTGATCCTCTTCGGCGAAGCTGCAGAAAAAATTGAGACGGTGGTTAAGCGAGTTCGAGGCGAAGGGGAACACCTTCAGATGAGACGATGCGAGAGTATGGAGGCTGCTGTTGAAGCCGCGCAGGATGTCGCCAGGGAAGGGGATGTGGTTGTTCTCTCTCCAGGTGCGACGAGCTTTGATGCGTATCCAAATTATGAAGTCCGCGGGGATCGATTCCGGGAATTGGTGAGGGCGATGTGATTGGTTCGACGACCAGGCGCGATCCGATTTCGCAAAAGCGCTTCGAGTTCGGTTTCGATACGTGGCTGTTGATTCTGGTCGCGGTCATGCTTGTGTTCGGGATGGTCATGGTCTACTCAGCAAGCTGGGACGTATCCTATCGTCTGTATCAAGACAACAATGCGCTCTTCCATCGTCAACTTATCAATCTTGGCGTGGCGCTGGTGGTCATGTTCGTTGCGGCCTGGTTCCCCCTGGAGTGGTTGAGAAAACTGGCGCTGCCGCTCATCCTCGCGACGATCGCCATACTTTTCGCTGTTCTTTTCGTGAATCTGGGCGGTGAATACAAGCGCGCCTTTCTGGGTGCGTCCGTTCAGCCCTCGGAGATGGCGAAACTCGCCCTTGTGATTTACCTCGCCGTTTGGATGGAATCAAAAGGCGAGAAGCTGGGAGACATGAGTTATGGCTTCTGGCCTCTGATCTTCATCGTCGGGATCGTCGGCGGGCTCATCGTTGTGCAGCCGGACTTAAGCGCCGGTGTGACGATCGGGTTGGTGGCGCTCACGATGTTCTTCCTGGCGGGTTCGCATCCCATACAAGCGATTGGATTTGGGTTGGGGGGCGGTTTGGTCGGATTTATTGTCATGAAATTGCACCAAACAGGCGCCGATCGATGGTTCCAGTATCAGCAGGGCCTGGTGGATATTGAAAAAGCGCACTATCACGTCCAGCAATCTCTGCAGGCGTTCTATTCGGGTGGATTGCTGGGTCGAGGTCTGGGCGCAAGCCGAGCGAAGTTTGGCTTTCTACCTGCGCCGCATACCGACAGCGTCTATGCGATCGTGGGAGAAGAACTTGGTCTCATCGGCGCCCTCGTTGTATTGGCTCTATTTTGCCTGCTGCTCTGGAGAGGTTTTTTAATCGCGAATAAATCTGAAAATCGTCTATCCATGTTGATTGCAAGCGGGGTCACGTTCTGGATCGGTGCAGAGGCGCTGATCAACATGTCCGTACTGCTGGGATTGCTTCCCTTTGCAGGAAATGCCTTGCCTTTCTTCAGTTATGGAGGATCGAGTCTTGTCATCACGCTCGCCGGTGTAGGTTTGTTATTAAATGTATCCCGGAGGGTGTCATTAGAGAATAGAAAGCGAGGACTCGTTGCGAGTTTTAGTATCGGCGGGCGGGACGGGGGGCGGCGTGTATCCCGCCTTGGCCGTCGTCGCCGCGCTCGGCAAGAGCGCTGAAGTGCTCTGGGTCGGCGGAGAAGGTGGTATGGAGGCTGCGCTTGTGGAGCGGGCGGGAATTCCGTTCACATCCATTCCGGCCGCGGGGATGCATGGTGTGGGATGGCGAAAGACGCCCGGGAATGCCATGCAGTTGATGCGCGGATGGAGAGCAGCTCGAAGCTTGATCCGGGAGTACCAACCTGATGTCCTCTTTTTCACAGGAGGGTATGTGGCTGTCCCCGTTGCGTTCGCGGGAGGGAAGACACGCACAGCGTGCTTTGTGCCTGACGTCGAACCGGCACTCGCGCTGCAGGTCATCAGCCGTCGATCGGACATCATTGCGATTACGACGGATGAGTCCCGCATGTACTACAAAAAGGGCAAGAAAATCATCGTGAGCGGCTACCCCACACGCTGGGATGCAGCGACGCATCATCGGGAAGATGCACGGAAATCGTTCGATTTGGAGGAGGGGCCCCCTGTAATTCTCGTATTCGGTGGAAGCCGCGGCGCACGCTCCATCAACACGGCACTCTGGAATGTGCTCCCAGAGGTGCTCGCCCTTGCCGAGGTCCTGCATATCACGGGTGAATTGGATTGGCCGGAGACCTCCAGCCGACAGGTGGAACTACCAGCCGACCTTGTCCATCGTTATCATCCCTATGCTTATCTGCATGAGGAAATGGCGTCTGCGCTGGCAGCCGCAGATCTGGTCGTATCGCGCGCAGGCGCCGCCACAATGGGCGAGTATCCCCTCTTCGGTCTGCCTGCAGTTCTCGTACCTTACCCGCATGCGTGGCGATATCAGAAGACGAACGCTTCATTTCTTGAGAGAGAAGGCGCCGCAATTGTCCTTGAGGATACCGCATTGCCGGAGCGGCTTCTGCCTGTGCTGAGAGGGCTCCTTTCCGATGACGCTCGCCTGTCGGCAATGAGCGCGGCATCAAGGTCGCTGGCTCGTCCGGACGCAGCGGATATCATCGCCAATGAGATTGTGGCTCTGGTGGCGGGATCTGGAGGCGACCGTGATTAGCCTGGTTGTGCTCTTTGGGCTCCTCCTTGTGATATTCGCCGTGATCGGCGCGACTCGAGGATGGGCCAAAGAACTTCTTGTCACCAGTTCCGTGATCCTGGGATTATTCATCATTCAGATCCTGGAATACCACGTCGAACCCTTCACGACGGCGTTATCGCTGCAGTCTCCCGGCACGCAATTTCTCATCAAGGGTGGGTTGATCATCTTGCTCGCATTTTTTGGATATCAAACGCCGCACATCCGGGCGCTGCAGCCCAAACTAGCCCGTGAAAGGCTCCAGGATGTGTTGCTGGGCATCTTCCTGGGGGCATTGAATGGCTTCCTGATCTTCGGCTCGCTCTGGTATTTCATGCACGAGCTGAGCTATCCAACCCCGTTTGTCATGATGCCGCCAGAGGGGTCCGAATTGGCGGAGCAGATCGAGGGCATCGTGGCATACCTGCCGCCTGAGCTGCTGCCCATACCGCAAGTATATTTTGCTGTCGGAGTTGTATTTGTCTTCATTATTGTGGTGTTTGTATGAGCCGGGTGGTCCATCTGGTGGGTATCGGCGGCGCAGGTATGTCGGCCATCGCATGGGTTCTACATGGTCGCGGCGAGACGGTGACAGGGTCGGATCGGGAGATCTCGGTGTATTCGCAATCGCTTGAAGATGCAGGTGTGAAAGTTCATTACGGCCATCGAGCCGAGAACGTCCACGGTGTGGACCTTGTGGTGGCCTCTTCGGCGGTGCCTGAATCTAATATTGAGCTTCTGACTGCCCTTGAGCTGGGCATCCCTGTGCTTCGCCGGGATGTTTTCCTGCCCAGTCTTACGGAGGGAAAACGGACGATTGCGGTCGCCGGGACGCATGGGAAGACCACGACGACGGGCATCATCGCCTGGGTTCTTGACCAGGCCGGATTGGATCCAACATTCATCGTGGGTGGCATGCTCCAGAATTACAACCGGAACGCTCGAGCCGGAGGGGGAGATCATTTTGTGATTGAAGCCGATGAGTATGAGGGCGCCTTTCTGGGTCTGGAGCCCGAGGTGGCTGTCATCACGAACGTCGAGCACGATCATCCTGATTGTTTTCCGACCCCGGAATCCTTCCGAGAGACATTTGCGACTTTTGTCAATCGGGTGACCGAGCTCCTGATCGTCAGCGCCGATGATCCCGGGGCGTTAAATCTGATGTCCCCGAATTGTGAGAGGCAAACGTTTGGTTTTACGCAGGATGCGGACTGGCGGGCAGTGGATCAACAGATCAACCCTGCCGGCGGAATGGATTTTCTCGTGATCCGAGGGGATGTGACGCTCGGCCTGGTGCGGACCAGGCTTCCCGGGGATCACAATGTTAAAAATACGCTTGCAGCGCTGGCGGTGGCGGATCATGAGGGTATTGAATTCAAAGCGTCGAGAGATGCGATCGCTGAATTTCGGGGAGTTGCTCGACGGTTTGAAATTCTTGGGAATGCCATGGGGATTACGGTGATCGATGATTATGCCCACCACCCGACAGAAATCCAGGCGACCCTTTCTGCGGCGCGAAACAGATATCCTGATCAGGCAATTTGGGCCATTTTCCAACCCCACACCTACTCGAGGATTGGCGCCCTGCTGCAGGATTTCGCCGAGGCGTTTTCCGACGCCGATGAGGTTGTGGTCACGGATGTGTTTGCCGCACGGGAAAGTCGGGACCCTGATCTGGATGGTGAGAGGATTGCGAACGAGATCCATCATCCATCGGTCCGCTATATCGCGGATCTTACGGATGCAGCTCAATTCTTGGAGGAACATGTCAGACGCGATTCGGTCGTCTTGACATTGAGCGCAGGAGACGGAAATCGGATCGGCTCACTCCTGCTACAAAACCTTAGAGAGGGAGAGGTGGACCATGGCCAAGAAGAAAAAGGGCTTCTTCGAAGCTGATCGCCGCATGGAGTTGCGACTACGACTTGCTGCGAAAAAAGCTTCCGAATCGGCATACGCTGGTGGACCGAGGAGTCTCAACGTCGATGCGCCAGAGAGGATTGTTCTGGATCGCATCATCGATCGAGTTCGGAAGTTGTGACCGCTCGATCGAGCACAGCCGAGATGCGTCAATTTATGCGAGACGCATTCGGCGCAGAACTGCGGGAGGATGTCCCGCTTGGGCCTTACACTTCGGCGCGGATAGGTGGAGCTGCAGACATCCTCATCACGGCTGATTCGGCCACGAAACTGACGGGGATCGCCGATCGGCTCTGGGAAAACGAAATGGAATTCCGCATTCTTGGCGGAGGATCCAATGTGCTCGTTTCAGATCAAGGGGTACGTGAGGTTGTGATTTTAAACAAGGCTCGTGCTGTCGAATTTATCGATGATGGAGAGATCTTGCGGGTCAGAGCCGAATCCGGCGCCGGTTTGGGCACGATTGCGCGCAGAGCCTCCCAGCGAGGGTGGGGGGGACTGGAATGGGCGGCGAGCATCCCGGGAACGATTGGCGGCGCCGTCGTCGGCAACGCGGGCGCACATGATGGGAGCATAGCGGGAAGCCTGGTGATGGCCGAAATCTTGCAACACGGTAAGAGCGTGGAATCCTGGACCGTCGAGCGGTTCGATTATGCATACCGGCAGAGTTCACTGAAGAAAAATCCAGGCGAATCTGTGGTCCTGTCCGCGGACTTGAAGATGGAACCATCGACGGCAGAGGCGAGCCGTGCAAAAATTCAGGCGTTCGCGGCCCAGCGAGAGAAGGCTCAACCACCTGGGGCAAGCATGGGATCGATGTTCAAGAACCCACCCGGAGATTTTGCTGGACGGCTGATCGATGAAGCCGGACTAAAGGGTCTTCGACGCGGCAATGCGGCCATAAGCGAAAAGCACGCAAACTTCTTTATCAATGAGGGTGGCGCCTGCGCTCAAGATGTCTGGGAACTCATCCAGGTCGTCAGAGCCGAGGTGGCCGAAAAGTTTGGTGTGGAGTTGGAGTTGGAGATTGAGCTGTTTGGGGATTGGGAAGACAGCGACACGGGTTGGTCGGGAGTTATCGCGGGATGAAGGACAGGCTCAAATTGGCAATCATATTCGGAGGTCGCTCCGGTGAACACGAAGTTTCATTGATGTCCGCCAGATCCGTCATCCATGCGTTGGATCCAGCGAAATACGAAGTTGTGGAGATTGGAATCACGAAGGACGGACATTGGTTTGGTGGTGAAGAAGTGCTTTCATCGTTTGAAAGAGGCGAGATCCAGAAATTGAACCGCGTCACGCTGCCTGGAGAACCCGAGCGGGGATCCCTGTATCTGAGGGACGACGGTCGCATGGAAAAAATCCATGAGATCGATGCGGTGTTTCCCGTCCTGCATGGCTCCTATAGTGAAGACGGGACGATGCAGGGGCTCCTGGAGTTGGCGGACATTCCCTATGTCGGGGGGGGAGTTCTCGCTTCTGCGGTTGCGATGGACAAAGCCTTGTTTAAAGATGTGATGCGAGCTCAGGGAATTCCGGTCGTGGACGGGATGGTCTTTTCATCCACAGATCTCGCGGATGACGCAGAGGCGGTCCTGGACCAGGCGGAGTCGCTTGGTGGATACCCGCTCTTCACCAAGCCTGCAAACCTCGGTTCGTCCGTTGGAATCAGCTGCTGCAACGGTCGCTCCGACTTGATCGAAGGATTGCATGAGGCGGCGTTGTATGACCGTCGCGTTCTCGTAGAGAAAGGGATCGACGCACGAGAGATCGAGGTGAGCGTATTGGGGAATGAAGAACCCATCGCATCGGTGCCCGGCGAAGTCGTCCCCGGCGATGAGTTTTACACCTATGACGCAAAGTATGTGGATGATGATTCGGAACTGCTCATCCCGGCGCCGATCGACGACTCAACTTCCGATTTGGCCAGACAGCTCGCAGTGAATGCGTTCGAGGCCATCGATGGCGCAGGGATGGCCAGGGTGGACTTTCTGCTCGATCGAGTGAGTGGAGATCTCTTCTTAAACGAGATTAACACCATCCCCGGCTTCACGAGTATCAGCATGTACCCAAAACTCTGGGAGGCGACAGGATTGGACTACGGTAATTTGCTGGATCGATTGATTGAGCTTGCCTTCCAAAGACAGGACCAGAAGGACAAACTGGTGAGAACGTACGGAGAGCATTCGTGACGGTCAGTGAGAGCGCCCTGGGTCAACCCGGAAGGCGATCCGATCAGGTTCGCGCACGGCGAGCCCGCACGACGAAAAAAGTCGAGCGAGCCGCACGCGACATTATGCCCAGGCAGCCGCGAAAGCGACGTGCTCGACGACGTTACGATATCTCCTTATCAGAGGAGATGGGCACGGAGCTGCAGCTACCGGCGGTTCCAAGACTGAAGATCGGCGCTCGTATGTTCACCATCGTCGTGCTTGCAGTAGGAATATGGGGAGTGCAGCGAATCGTGGCTTCCGATAGCTTCACGGTGCTTCGAGCAACGACCGCAGGAAACGTACTTATGAAATCATCCCAAATTCGTTCTTTGGCTGCAGTCGAGGGTCAATCAATTTTTCTCATCGATCCCCAGGCAGTTGAAGATCGTCTTGAGGAGGAACCCGAAGTGGAAAATGCACAGGTAGACATAGGGTGGCCCAACCGGGTTGCAATCCAGATCGAAGAACGAGAACCGATCGTTGAATTTGACAATGCGGGCAGAATCTGGTGGTTGAGCATCGAAGGCATTGCGTATGTCCAGCATGGTGAACGCTCGAACCTCGTCCAAATCCGGGCCGATGAGCCCGTGCTGAATATCGATGGAAATCCCAGGTCTCAAGTCGTGGATCCGGGACTGCTTTCAGCCGCGGTTGTGCTGAGCGAACGGCTGCCCATAGCGGGGGAATTGATTTTTGATCAGGAACATGGCCTGGGATTTGAAGATCCTGATGGCTGGATGGCGTATTTTGGGACCGATGGGGATATGACCATGAAGACCGATGTTTACCTGGGGATCGTGGCGAAGTTGAAGGAGGAGAATATTCCTGCAACACTGGTCAGTATCGAAAACCAATCCGCGCCCTATTACAGAACGGAGTCGCAGTTTACGTGGCAACCATAATCGGCCAGGAAGAATCTATTTTCGTCGGAATCGACGTAGGGACCAGCAAGGTCTGTACGTTGGTTGGTCACGCCACGCACTCGGGAAGACAGCGAGTTATCGGAGTCGGCGAGGCGCCGTCTCGAGGGATGCGGAAAGGCGGCGTCGTAGACCTTGCCAGTTTGTCGCGAGCGATCCGTTCATCAAAGGACAAGGCGGAGCGGACCTCCGGATACGAGATCACGTCTGCACTGGTGAGTCTTTCCGGGAACCACATCTCATCGCAGAACAGCACAGCTATGGCAGGCGTGACCGGCAGGACGGTGGACCAGGATGATATGAGTCGATCACTCGAGAGCGCCCGCTCGATTGCCATTCCCTATAACCGAAGCATTGTCCATGTCATTCCACGGAGCTATGTGGTCGATGGTCAGGACGGGATCAAGGATCCCGTCGGGATGCATGGATACCGGCTTGAGGTCGAAGCGCACATTGTCACGGCGAGTACGACGGCTTTGCGCAACATGGAAAAATGTGTGGAGTCCGCCGGAATTGAAGTGGATGGGTGGGTCCTTGGATCGCTTGCTTCGGCGGGCATGGTGCTCAGCGAGACCGAACAAGAGATGGGGGTCATGCTCTGTGACATCGGGGCGGGCACAACCGATATTGCCATCTACATTGAGGGCGCGGTGTGGCACTCGGCCGTAATCCCTGTGGGCGGAGAACATCTCACCAATGACATCGCACAAATTCTTCACCTTCCGCCTGAAACGGCTGAAACCGTGAAGCGACGCCATGGTCACGCCCGTCCATCCCTGCTGGATCCCAATCATACCTTTGCCGTTCGACCCTTTGGAGAGGAGAGATCCATCCAGATCAAGCGCGTCGACCTGGCTGCGATCATCGAGCCGCGGGTGGAAGAGCTATTCAGTCTCGTGAGGCAGGAGGTCAAGAGAAGTGGATACGACAGCTTGCTCCCGGCCGGCGTGGTTCTGACAGGGGGAACGAGCACGCTCACCGGTCTGCGAGAGGTAGGCGCTGAAGTTTTGGGGCTGCCGGTCCGAGCCGCCCAGCCGGAGAACATGCAAGGGTTGGTCGATCGGCTTCGCTCGCCTTCTTATTCGACCAGTCTGGGTCTACTTTACTGGGCGAATATATTTGAGGAGCAAGCATTGCTCGATGGCCTCACCTACCGCATGTTCAACCTGCCGCGATTGAATCTCGAAGGCGCCGCGGAATTTTTTAAGAGGTTATTGCCAGGATGATGAGACCTATTCGTTCTGATGAACAAAAATCTAGAAGGCATAACGTACATGAAGGAGGAGGAAGATGAACCCAACACCACAGATGGAATCATTTGCAAGGATTAAGGTCGTCGGGGTGGGCGGAGGCGGCAGCAACGCCGTCAACCGGATGATCGAAGAGGGCCTGGCAGGCATCGAATTTGTTGCAGTGAACACGGATGCTCAGGCGCTGCTCCTCTCTGATGCACCCAAGCGTGTCCGTATCGGGGACAAGCTCACTCGCGGGCTTGGTGCGGGTGGCGACCCCGAGATGGGCAAAAATGCGGCTGAAGAGTCCGCGGAGGATCTGTATGAAGTCCTCAAGGGAAGCGACATGGTCTTCATCGCGGCGGGCATCGGGGGAGGCACCGGCAC
>CAZMZL010000017.1:0-21839 GCA_964570595.1 uncultured Anaerolineaceae bacterium
GCGGCTCGGGCGATCGATCAACCCCCCCCATTTGTATTGACTGTGCTCCCCCCATATCCAGAACCCACGATCGGTGCTCATCGCCTGAAGGATCCAAAGGGGTCGGAAATGTGGTGTATGATAGAAATAGACGAGGCCCGGAGAGAAGGCCAACCTTCCCCATGATCGCAGCCTAACGACGACTTTTCTCTTCAGCAAACATCAATACCGGCTCAGGAAAAAATCATGCGAGTCTTGCTCATCAACCACTTCCCATTGGAGGGAAGTGGATCAGGCATCTACACTCAAAATGTAGCACGGGAGCTCACCAGGAAAGGTCACGAGGCGCTCGTGATTACCCCGGCGCACGAAGAGCAGACCGGCTTCCCATTCGAAGTCATCACGATCCTGTTCTCACCCGATCATTTCCCCGAGGGCGACGCAGAACGGCTGCCCTTTAACTTCCCATGTTTCACCACGCATCCATTGAGCACAACCACCTTTGCTGATTTATCTGCAGCGCAGCGTGATGCTTACGTGGATGCTTTCCGCACCGCGACAGCGGAGGCGGTCGCGGGATGGAAGCCCGACATCATTCATGCTCAGCATTTATGGGTGACCGGGTATGTAGCTCATGACACCTCTGTGCCCTATGTGGCGACTGCACATGGAACCGACTTGATGGGTATCCACAAGTATGAGCCGTGGCGAGCCATCGCTCTCGAAGGCGCATTCCACGCCTCGGCCATCATTGCCATCTCCAGGCAGGTCGCCGAGGATACCATCTCCCTTTACGGTGTCCCACCTGAGCGCATCCGTCTGATTATGAATGGCTTCGATGAATCCATCTTCCGCGTCATGTCGGTTGACCGTGCGCAGGTCCTGGCCGAGCATGGCATCCATGGTGATTTTGATCATGTCGTCAGTTTTGTTGGCAAACTCGCGGATTTTAAAGGTGTGGATGTGCTGCTCGATGCCGGGGCCATTTACGAAAAAAGCCTTCATCGGACCATCACGCTCATCGTCGGGGACGGCGAGCTTCGCGGGGCGCTGGAGGAGCAGGCCGGGAATTTGGGTTTAAAGGGGGTTCATTTCTTGGGTCATCAACCCCAAACGGAACTGGCTAAAATCTTCAACCTCGCCGATGTCTCGGTCGTACCTTCACGCGTCGAGCCTTTCGGGTTGGTCGCGGTGGAAGCCCTGGCATGCGGCGTCACGGTCGTTGCCACAAACGAGGGCGGCTTGCCGGAGTTTGTGAATGAACGCGTGGGTGTCCTCGTGGACGTCGATGATGCGCGAGCTCTGGCCGCGGCGATCATCTCCGAAGTTCGCTCAGACGCCAGGGGGCATAAAGGCCCTTACGCCGCGAAATATGCCCTCGAGAATTTTTCCTGGGGGGGTCGGGTCGACGAAATGATCGGGGTCTACGATGAAGTCCTTCATAACCCATCGGTACCACGACGAAGCCATCGGTTTCGGGGAGGAGGGTAGGATGATGATCGAGCATAAAACTTCGGTGATCGCTCTCGGCTTAATCACACGCCATTTTATCGATCCGGAGCCAGTCCTGCGCTTCCTGGACAATGCGCGCGCGCACGGGCACATGATCGATCGAGTGATCATCACCTATTCCCACAGGAAAGACAGATCCGCAGTCGAGGCAATCGAAAAGCGAGGTCCTGTCGACCTGCTGCGAGTTTCGGATTCGCGCCCATTGCAGAGGCAACTGCAGCAGATCGGTGTTTCATCGGCGTCGATAAGGGGTTTGCTGGACTTGCCAGATGGAGGGGCAGAAGGCGAGGTCCCCTACGGCGCCTACCGCAATACGATTCTTTTTACATCCCTATTGGAAGGGATTGACTACGTGCTGTTCTTTGACTCCGATGTCGAGCCGCGCGTGCTTACCCATCTGGATGGGTCGGATGTGAAGTGGCAGGATATCGATTTCGTCGGAACGCATATGCGCTCATTGTCCGGAGAAGACGTCTCCGCCACGACGAGTGAGTACTCAGGCTACTACATCATCCCGCCGATGTCCTTCCCGGGATTGGGCGAGCTGCTCACAGGATTGGGCAAGGGAATGGCATTGGAATACATGGAGGACTGCCGGGAACATCGGTGTTTGAACCTGGGTCCGATCTCTCCCGGAATTCCTAAGCCGACCGATAAACCATTGGGGGGCAACCTGGGGCTGGACCTGCGGCGACCGTGGCGGCTGGCGCCATTTTATTCTACGATCTATCCCTTCTCGGGGATGACGATCAAGGGACGCGGTGAGGATACGCTTCTCGGACAGTCGATTGTGGCATCCAAAGGTCGGATCATCGATGTAGATTTACGCATTTTTCACGACACTTATGAAGGTTTTCCAGATGTGCCGGATGTGCGTAAAGAGTCGATCCGAAATCGTTTCTATTGGGCTTGCCTGGGCTGGATCGGACGCAATCCGTTCCTCACCTGGTACCTCGACCAGATGGGATATCTGAAAACAGACTGGCGATCTGAGACGAGCCTCCAGCGTGTTGGCCTCGAGGCGGGCGGCGAGAAGGCAGCAGAGTACCTGGATGACCCACGCTTCAAGGATCTCACAGCCGCGTTCGAAGCTTCGTTCGCGGTGCTGCCCGATACCATTACGCGCTATCAGCGATTGATGGAGGGTTGGGGAGCGCTGCTCAAGGCGTTGGGGAGAGATCGACCTCCGACGGAGAACGAGGATGCCGACGTCCGCGATCTGCGGCTCGCATCCTGAATTCAACGAACCTGATGGTTGAAATTGAGCGAATGGATTAAGCCCGACTTGTTCGGCGTGCCTGCATGGTGTAAAAAGAGATGTGGGGGAAGAACATTTGCTCCTTCCGGGGATATATATCCTCCGGAGAGCGCACGACATCGGTGAAAGGAGACGACGTTTCCAGGAAAGTCGGTCGTCGTTTGGAAGCGTAAAAACTATGAAAACGGTCATGGTGATCCCGTCCTATTGGTCCAGGGAATCGGCCCTTGGCTGGCAGCCGGGAGATGCGGTCTACGATCACCCGACGCCGCTGGATCAAGAGGGTACGCTGGTCAAGACATTGGAGTCATTGCGGACCCTCAAGAACACCGACTTCTCCCTGGTTGTTCTGGCTTGTGCGACGGCGAGAGATATCGAAGCACAAGTCGAGGCTCGGGTGCTGGATATTACCAGAGGGGCGGATCCTCCCGTCGAAACCTATGTTTTCTCCCATTCACACCTCCGGCGCTTTCACGAGATATTGGCGGGAGGCGGGCGTGAGGACCTCAGCGATGTTCTCTCTTTGCGGGGTTATTCCAACATCCGCAATATGTGTTTGTATGTGCCCTACATCCTCGGTGCGGAAGTCGTCATCCTCATCGATGATGATGAATTTTTCGATGACCCGAACTTTGTGGATAAGGCTGGCGAATTCATCGGCAGCCGTTTCATGGGCCAGACGATCGATGGTGTGGCCGGGTATTACCTCAATGCCAAGGGAACCTATTACGATGACGTCCCCGAAGAGATCCACTGGATGACCTATTGGGATCGTTTCGGGAGCAAACGCGAGGCCTTTGATAAGATCATCCCCGGCGAACCACGTCTGAAGCTGACCCCCTTCGCCTTTGGGGGCTGCATGGTCATCCACCGCGCGCTTTTCCGAACGGTGCCCTTTGACCCGCGTCTGACCCGCGGGGAGGACACGGATTACGTCCTGAACGCGCGCATGTTCGGTTTCAACTTCTTCCTGGATAACCAGCTCTCGATTCAGCACCGCCCGCCTGAGAAAAGCCATCCGACCTGGCAGCGATTTCGAGAGGACATCTTCCGGCTGCTTTACTCCAGAGCCAAGATCGAAGGCCAGACCGAGCAGGTTAACATGAACATCGTCGAGGCGGAGGACTTCGATCCTTATCCTGGCGAATTCCTGCGGGATACGCTGGACGACAAAATTTTAAAGACCAATTTGATCCTGGCGCTGGATTACCTGGCGGATCAGCGCATTGAGGATACAAAGGAGACGATTCGCAATATCTGGCTGGCGACCACGAAAGCCATCCCCAGTGAAAATCCGTTTGAGACCTATATGACGTTCCAACGAAGATGGCGGGAGCTGCGAAAACTGACTCGACGCCAATTTGGCCCGACGATGTATGAAATCGCCGTTGCAGGGAATGTGCGCCTTGAGGAAGAGGCGCGTATCACGGAAGCCATGCGGGAGAAATTCGAGGGGTCCAGCGAAGAAGATGTGCGTGAACTCATCATGGGCTTCCCGCTGTTCAAAGGATTGAGTCGGGGGCAGATCAAATCCTTGATTGCGTTGGGCGAGCGTGAATTCTACGTCAAGGACGACGTTCTTTTTAACGAGGGCTCGAAGGAACACGACCTGTTTTTGATCCTTCAAGGCCGGGCCGCAATCACGATGAGCAATCACTCCGATGAGGTTATCGGCGTGGCCGAGGCAGGCGTTGGCGAGACGCTTGGAGAGGTATCGATGCTGATCGATGCCCCGCACTCTGCCTCCGTGATCGCCATGGAACCGATGGAGGTACTGCGCCTTTCTCGCCGCACGCTGGCCGCATTGATGGCGAACGATCCCGAACTCGCCGCCAGGCTCTGGCACCGGCTGGCGCAATCCCTGGGTAACCGCCTGCGTAATTCCAATGCGCGTTATATGACCTATGCCAGCGAGGTCCAGGACGTCGCCGACGATTTAATCCAGACCGGTCCCCTGGATATGAACGAATCTGACGGATAGTAGACGCTGTACGCGAGCGGCGTGTCTGTAGCTCGCCCCTCGATGAAGCCAGACTTACACATGGCTAAAACTACGGATTTTTACTTTAACTTCCTGTGGAACTGCTGAGCCATATAGCGCCTCATGAGGCGTGAAGCCATGCTGCCCAAGCCCATGCGATCCGCCTTCCGAACGATTTCGGGGATGCGGTCGTAAAAGCTATCGTGGCCGAGCATGATCTCCAGCAGCATGAAGATCTCTAAACCAGGGCTCCGTGGTTTTGGATCTACCACTACATTGACGCAGGCTGGCA
Organism: uncultured Anaerolineaceae bacterium; assembly: GCA_964570595.1. Classification (GTDB taxonomy): domain Bacteria; phylum Chloroflexota; class Anaerolineae; order Anaerolineales; family E44-bin32; genus E44-bin32. The sequence continues at coordinate 5,023 of CAZMZL010000017.1, forward strand.
GTCCTGATTCGAGTGCTCGTTTAATTGCTCCCGTGATTTCGCTGGGTTCTGTCACGTGCTCACCATATCCGCCTAGCGAACGTATAAGCAGATCATAGCGAACATCAAGGAGCTTATTGCCAATCTCTCTACTCTGTCCGAAGAACTCTGTCTGCATGTCGCGAGTCATACCCCATCCGCTGTCATTGTGCACCACTGCGACGAAGGGGATCCCGTAGCGTAACGCAGTCTCGAATTCCATGACATGGTAGCCAAAAGAACCGTCTCCCACGTGAAGGATGACATCATACCCCGGATTGGCAAGCTTCATCGCAATAGCGTGCGGGATGCCAGCGCCGATCGATTCCAGGCTCCCCGATGGCGAGATCACGATCTGTCCATCCTGGCGCGGCTTCATAGATAGAAAGGTCCACAGGATCGAATTGGCGCCATCCAGAACGAAAATGGATCTCTCCCCACGGCATCGTTCGATCTCATCTACAAGGCGCAGCGGGTGGATCGGTATCTGGTCGGAGGTTTTATATGGGACAAGATCCTTTTCAAATGCAGCACTCTCCCGAGAAAGTCTCTCGTTCCAACGCGGGAGATGTTTGTTCTGGATGCTTCTCTCCAACCAGAAGGAAAGGACCTGCCTGACATCGCCGGCGATAGGAATGTCGACCTCACGAACGGCGCCGAGTTCCTCACTCTTGATGTCAACCTGAATGATTTGCTGATCCTCCGACATGAAAGGTTCCTGACCGAAGCCGAGCGTAAAATTGATACGTACACCTAGCAGCAGGATCACGTCAGCGTTTGCTATGGCCTCCATAGCGAACGCGCCGGCGCCTGGTGTGCCAAATCCAGTGACAATCTCTGGGGATATCCTGAGTGGCACACCCGTAGGGGCAAGAAAGAGCGGCAAGGACGTTTCGCGGATGAATGTCTCGAGGGTCGCATCTGCCTCAGACCAGACTACTCCACTGCCTGCGATTACAATCGGGCGATTCGCTGATACGAGCATGGCACGGGCTCGCTCGACAAATTCAAGATCTCCGCTCGGGCTTACGCGGTCGGGTTTCGCGGGATAGTCAACCGCACCCTGAACTTCGGTCTCTAGAATGTTGTACGGGATTTCAAGGTAGACAGGTCCTGGTCGTCCTTGCATCGCTTGCCGGTAAGCTGTGGCCAGGTATTCGGGGATTCTTTTCGCATCGTAGCAGCCTCGTGCCCACTTCGTAAATGGTCGTACAAGTTCGAGTTGGTTCATGTCCTGGGGAAAGCCGCGGTCGAGCTTCTCAAGGGTGTTTGTCCCTGACACCACTAGGAGTGGGGTGCTGGCGTAATGCGCCTTGGCGATACCCGTGAGCGCGTTCGTAAGCTCGGGTCCACCCGCCAGCAGAGCCACGCCAACATCTCGGGTAGCGTAAGAGGTCGCCTCCGCCATGTAAACGGCCGAGGCTTCATGGCGTGTCGAGAGGACTTCGATTCCTTCGTCGATGCAGGCGTCATATACCGAGAGAATCTGGTGTCCTGGAAGGGAGTAAAGGCGCTTTACTCCGAACTTCGAGAGGGCTCTCGCTAGGATGGCACCGCCACGCATGCTCATTTGATCCTCGTTTTCTCTAAATATCTATCTTATGAATGTTATCTCGTGAAAAGGATGGCTCAATATCAGGCTCAAACTCGGAAATCCTGCATCAGATGCGCTATTCTCCAAGGAACTTAGAAATTATGCAATCAATGGGCTCTTAGGAGACGTGATGGAACGATCCATCTGCTTGATCTTTTGCCGCCAGGTAACTCACTTGGGGTGACCCCAACAAGGAGCGAAGGATTACGCGGGATAGTGGTGGAAGCAATCTACGATTACGGGATAAACCGGAAACTGAGAGATCTACTGTCGGCGACTTCCTCTTTGGCTACTAATCGCATAAGCTAACGGAAAGAAAGCCATGTATCGATAAGTTGGTGGCAGAATGCCGTTGCATAGGACCATGATTTTAGAGTAGAGGCTTTGCCAGAGGAGCACAATGAGGCATTCTAAGCTCGGTTTACTGATCGTTCTATGCTTAACCACGGCTTGCGGTCTGCTACCTCCCGGGCTTACTCCCACGTCAACCGCAACGCCTGTGACACCCACCGATATTCCAACATCGATCCCAGATCCAGAACCATCCTACCGGGTGGCGGCTTTCTACTATCCCTGGTATGGCAACACGGAATTCGATGGTGTCTACGTTCATTGGGACCAAGCTGGATATAACCCACCTCAAGGTATCGGCAGTGATTTCTATCCAGCTCTAGCTGCCTATAGCTCGATAGATCCGAATGTCGTAGCTCAGCACTTTGCCTGGCTTCGCGAGGCTGGGGTCGGTGGTCCTGGTTCCTTTAATAATACGACACAGATAATCTGAGCTATGCAAAATCGCGATATGTGAATGCAAAGGAGAGGTCCATGAAAAAAACATTATTGCTTCTAACTTTCTTGCTTGTGTCCTGCACGAACCAACCAGGTGAAAGTCAGGCAGATAGTTCAATACCTCCTGAGGAAGTAACCTCTACTGTAAAAAGTGGCAGTGATGACGATGGCAATCAGGTTAGTCCTTGGACGATCACACCAACCATCCCTCCCGACCAAGCCGATATTTCCTGGTCTTCTATTGGACCGGGAGGAGGTGGACGGTTAACGAGCCTGGCATTTGCCCCGCCGAACACAATTTACGTCGGGAATGATGTAGGCGGTGCCTTCAGGAGTCTCGATGGCGGAAAATCCTTTGAGATCATCAATAACGGTTTACAGAATTATGTTGTGCTCACGATCGCTGTTGATCCAGAGACACCGTCTACGGTCTATCTTGGTACTGCAGGAGGTTTGTACATAAGCACAGATGATGGTGAACATTGGAAGTGGTCGCGAAATGGGTTTCCCCCTATTGAAAAATATGGCTGGAGTGCTCCAATCACCTCATTAGCAATCGATCCCAATACTCCAGCTATCATTTTTGCTGGCGTTGGAGATTCATTACGGCATCGTTTTGGGCAAGGGACAGTATACAAGAGCGAGGATGGCGGTGAACATTGGTCCATTGTAAACACGGGTTCTTCCAACATCCATTCAGCAGCGATCATCTATAGCATATTAATTCATCCACAAGAAGCCGATGAGGTATTCGTGAGCACGGATTATGGCGTGTACAAAAGCTTGGACGGCGGCGTCAACTGGGAACCAAAAAACGATGGGCTGCCCCACACAAACACTCGCAAAATGATTATAGACCCAACCGACCCAATGATCCTTTACCTGACCATCAACTCCCCTCCTAATGAATCCCCCTGGCAAGGGGGCGTCTACAAAAGTATCGATGGTGGGAATTCGTGGCAGCCGAAAACAACTGGGTTGGGCAATCACATTGGAAACCCCGGAGATGCCGAATTGATTACTGCGAACTATGAAAATATCCTCATCGATCCTCACAATCCGGAGGTGCTTTATGTTGGCGCCATATCATGGTGGGATGCTGGAATCTACAAAACCACGAATGGTGCCGAAAGTTGGACGAACATTATCTCCAGGCAGAATACGGACTGGGGCTGGATCAACGATGATAATTGGGGTCCGCCTCAGGGTGAATGTATGCTCATAAACCCTGACGAGCCTGAGCATGTATTTGTCGGTGACGCCTGGCAGCTTTTTGAGACGGGCAATGGTGGGAATACCTGGCAGCAGATCTACACCGATCAGGTCCCACCTGACTCTGGGGCGTGGCAGGGCCGGGGAATTGAAACCACGGTTGTTTATGATATTGAAGTTGACCCTGCCAATTCGAACAACGTCTACATTGGTTACGCGGATGTAGGTTTTCACAAGTCGATGGACGGAGGGTTAACTTTCAAGCGATTCTCTCAGGGACTCGACCATCCGGGAAATGTTTTTGATATCGAGATTGATCCTGACAATCCCAACGTGATCTATGCCAGCAGTGGCAGGTGGGAGTGGAACAGTGGCGACGTGGTTTATAGTGAGGATTTTGGTCAGACCTGGGAAGTGATTGGAAACCCGGAATCCGGCTTGCCGGATGCAGCGGTGTATGAGCTGGTACTGGATCATAATAGTCCCATCGATAAGCGAATTTTATACGCAGCAAGTTTTGGAAATGGCGTCTATAAAAGCGAGGATGGAGGCAGGAGTTGGATAGAGATTAACCAAGGGTTAAGCATAAGCGGAAATCGTACTGTTTCTTCTTTGGCAATTGATCCAGCTGATTCGAATGTGCTTTATGCCGGAGTAGCTATGGAGGGGACCGGTCAATACGGCGGGGTATATAAGACTGAGGATGGAGGCATGAGCTGGAATAAAGTGGATCAAATGATCCATAATGTCACGGATATTTCCATTGATCCACATAATCCAAAGATAATATTCGCAGCAACACGGCAAGATGAGGGGGGCGTCTTCAGAAGCACAGATGGAGGTTCAACATGGGAGTTGGTGTTCAGGGATCCTTTTGTCGCGGAAGTTGTCACGGATCCTCGTAACCCGGGTGTGGTATATGCTGGTACAGGAGACCACCCTTATCATGACCAGAGTACAGGAAACGGGCTGTTCCGGTCAGATGACGGCGGGGGATCCTGGTATTCTGTCAATGATGGATTGTCCCATCTCGCAATCTGGGACCTGGTCATAGATCCAAGCGACTCTTCTATCATGTATCTCGGTACCGGGGGGAACGGGGTCTTCAAAGGAAATGTCCAAGAATGATTGACCAAAGCTTAACCAGAGATGGGTAATAACATTCAGGTTATTCAAACTTTCCGCAAATAATCTCCAAATAGCCTGCCCCAAATTGCACCGTGGTTGGTTTATTAGGCGCGAAAATTGAAAGGCCGGAGCGTAAAGTCTTGATTTTGAAATGCTGGAGTCCTGCAAGCCGGCCAGGCCGATGAACTACACGTGGTGCCACTGGGTACCCGACAAAACGAATATCCACATTATTAGGAGTAACCATGAAACGCTTCTGCATGACTTTAGTGATTGCTTTGTTGGCAACTGGTTGTGGTCCCTCCCAAGAGGGCATAGCTGAGGCCACTGCTACTCGATCTGCTGCGATAGCCTCAGACCAGATTGCAACACTCACACCCGCGCCAACAGTTTCCCCTCCAACTACGCCCACAAATACTCCTGTGCCAATCACGTGTAATCTACCTGGACAATTAACTGATGGTGATTCTGCGGTCGCAGGGCACGATACCTCTGATCCGGACGCCATCGAAAATGCAAGCATCTTGCTTCAATGGCTCTACACATTGCCAGAGAGGCAGGAGAATCGCGTTCTATCGGAACAGCATATCGGGAACAAGGACGGCCCCCAGGGGTATGACGACTACGCCATGAGCCTTTATAGGAGAACAGGACAGTTGCCTCTGCCCCGATTGGCCTCGAGTACGGCGCCGGGACGAATCGGGACTTCTTCGTAGATACAGCGCGGAAAACCGATGTCCTCGCCAAACACTGGAATGCTGGTGGTCTGGTTATGGTTCATGAGCATCTTGCCAATCCCTGGGAGGGACAGTACGTAAGAAACGATTCCAGGGGTGACGGAGCGTATGAGGATGCCTATACCCCCGGTACAGAGGCGTATGCCAAACTCAAGGCTGATTTTGATGTACTGGCCGGGGAATTTCTCAAACTACAGGATCAGTGTGTGGTGGTACTCTTTCGACCTTTCCATGAGGCCAACGGTGATGGTTCTGGTGGCACACACCGAACCCCGAGGAATTCAAGCAGCTCTGGAGGTATTGGCATTCCTACCTGACGGAGACGAAAGGTGTTCATAACCTGCTCTTTGTTTATTCCCCCAGTCCAATGTCTGATGCACTGCGGACTCAAGGCCCGCTGCTCTACTATCCGGGTGACGATTACGTTGACGTTACGGCGTTGGATTACTACAGTGATTCTCTCCAGGACATGCCCCAATCTGTCTACCAGAGCATGCTTTCATTGGGAAAACCTTTCGGGTTCGGTGAACTCGGCGGACCATTTCCACCCACCGAATCAAATCGCGAATGGAGCCTGACGCGTATCTCCAAAGCCATGGAAGAATCATATCCTGAAGCAATTTTCTGGCTCTCCTGGTCTAATTGGTGGCCAAACGGCATCATGTCCATGGAGTCGTTGCCGGATGCAGAACTTTTGCTCAATCATCCCATCGTCGCAGCATTGAAAAACGCAGATACGCCTCACAGTGCAGTTGCATCTGAAATGGTCGTTGGCGCCCCTGAATATACGGGTGATGAGATTACGGTCGGAATCATCATTCACTCGAACGGATATGTCGTCAGGCATCCGGATGTCCTCGAAACGGGCATTGAGCGTCTGGCGGAAACCTCCCCCGATTCTCTAAGAATAGTACCGGTCAGGGCTGTTGATCCCGATCGTTTGTCCAGAGCAATTCAGCGGCTCATTGAGGAAGAGCATGCCCGATTTCTCATAATCGAGGTTGATTATGAATCCGCCAAAGATATCAATGATGCAGCACGGATGTACCCGGACACGACATTTATCGTTTCAACAGGGGTTGCCGACTCCTCTTTGTCCAATGTTGTTCAATACGGGTTGAATCAGAAGGGCTGGCACTATCTTACCGGGTTGATTGCCGGGTCCCTGACGAAATCGGATCGTATCGGGTATTGGGCTTACTCAGACGCGGATTGGAGCATCGAACGGGCGAATGAGTTTGGGCTTGGAGTCAGTGAGGTTAATCCTGAGGCCGAAGTGCTCTTCATGATGGACAGCGGTGACATTGGGCAGGATATCGAAGCTTTGATAGCGGAAGGCAGTGATACCCTCAACGCGATACCGGGGCACAACTCTGTGCTGCACAATCTTTCTCGTTTGACCGCGGACAACCCAAAGTTGATCACATTCAGCATCGAGGCGAGCCGGGATGAGATACCAGGCACGATTGCTTTAGGACAGCCCGAAGACCTCGGATTACTTTGGTCGTGGATTATCCAGGACGTTCTTAATGGAAACTCTTCACCGGAGAATATTTGGGCCGGCATTCGTGACGGTGTGATTCGCCTTGGATCAGGATCCCCGCCGATGGACCCGCTCATCCAGGCTGACCTGGAAGATATCCAAATCAACCAGCCCTCAGGAGGTGCCATCTCGGCCTATGACTTCGTTCAGAGGAGATTCCAACAATTGCAGGATGGGGAATATGAATTGCCAGATCTGGATTCGGATAGCCTTCAACCACCGTTTGTAACCATAGAGTAATAATCGGATTTATCCGATTGCCGCCGGCCGCTTGAAAGAGCTATCAACATGCTGCCTTTCGACTGGTGGAAGGTGATGTTGAAGATGGTTATCCATCGTGGTTTTGATGGTATATGCCTGGTTCTTGACAAGGTTTCGGCAGAGCATTTCAATTAACCCGGGAGAACTTCACGAGAGACTTGGGGAAAACCCTGAACCACATCATTCTTCTTGTCGGTCCCCTTCCAGGGCGGTCTTCCGTACAGGATCGATCGAATAAGGCCGATAACTAGCGATAACGGGAAAAAGCCGGAATACTCTGTGCTTGCTGCCGGGAAGCGAGGAATGGGGGCGGCAACCCACCGTCAGTTCCCTGGAAGAAGCCCCGCAGCTGGCTGTGGGGTTCTTCACGACCCAGAGAGCAAAACGAGCACGCCGAACTTACGGTGGGGGAAAATGTAAGTTTCTACCCCCTTTTCTATTAGACTTCGAGATGGACGGAATTAGATTGCATATGCCTGGAACGAATCTCGAATGGGAGGTATTTGGTCGATCAAAGATTTATGCCCGATTTGAAAAGTCGGATAAGAATGATGGTAGTATTTCCCATCATGACGAAACTACAATCAAAGTCTATCCTCATCACCCTGATCTTGGTTACAGGGCTCGCCGGATGCAACCCAACAGCACCCGAAGAGCCCACGACATCTCCGTCCGGGGTTATGGGCCAAGCGACGGTGACCGTGCCGCCGCCGACAATAACACCTTCACCTGAACCGAGGGACACGGTCACGCCGGAACCTGCGTCATCGACCACGCCAGTCCCACGCATTCGGGTATCTGAGAACTCGAACTGTCGGGAGGGACCGGCGGCGAACTACTTGTATCAAGGCGTATTGTTGCCTGGCGCAGAGGCGCACGTGCTCGGCATGAACGCCGAGGGGGATTACTGGCTGATCTCAGGTGAGCAGTTCCCTGAAGAGGGGTGCTGGTTGTGGGGCGAGTATGCTGAAGTAGAGGGGGATCTCGAGGGGTTGCCGGTCTTGACGCCTCCACCCAGCCCTACGCCTCTCGCCGGATTTGATCTCTACTTAAAGGATTTCGCAAGTTGTGGATCCACACAGTATGCGATATTTGCGGTGAAGAATATCGGCGGCGTGCGGCTCTGGTCGGGCTATATTAAGATTGAGGATTGGGAGTCGAAGAAAGTACTTCACCAGAGGCGCGAACGCCATCCCTTTGCCGAGAGTCCCTTACCCGTTTGCCCGCCAGGGCATGGCAACAAACTTTGGCCGGGAGAGACCAGGTATGTTCATGCACCCATCTCTCCGATCGTCTCAGGACATACGGGTATTGGAGTCATCACTCTGTGTCCCGCGGATCATCAAGGGGGGAATTGTGTCACGGAGTACAGTTATTTCACACTTCCCTGAGGTAGATCGGTACGAGATGAGTGAAGTGTAGAGTTGGGCGTTGGGTCAACTCCAGGCGCTTCGCTTGTGGCCATCATCCGGTTATTTTTTTAAATCGGAGGCTCGATCTGAGTTGAAGGTGATTTTGATTCGCATCTGAGATTTGTTTTACTGATCGTTTCTTTGCGTGCATTAAAGCCCAATGTTTGTCTTCGAAATGACCACTATTGAATTAAGAGAATAACCTCAGCTCGTCTCGACCCCACGCTTCTTCCGCCCGTCATTCTCTTGCCCATGATCCGGCCGTTAGTTTTCCACCCGACATTCTCCCCGGCATTCTCGTCATTGTTGTCTCGATAATTCGCCCTCTATAATGACGGTTACAAGATACAAAAACAAATTTTTTTGTTTTTATTGACGGGGAATTGCGACATTGTGAAGATTGACTTTGTATTGGACGGGGATTATAATGTGGGATGTAAACTGAGTTAGATGTAAATTATACCTTTAATGTAGTCAGGAGACGACGCAATGGACATCTATGGAATGAGCGATAGGGCCATCGTGAAGGAGATGGGACGGCGCATAAAGCGGAAAAGACTGGAAAGAAACCTGACTCAACAAGAAATAGCTGAATTGGCGGGTATAAATCGCACGACGGTTAGCGATCTTGAACGAGGAAAACCGTTTGGAATCCTGACATTGCTCCAAGTTCTCCGAGCGTTGAATGCCCTTGATGCTGTAGATACATTTCTTCCTGATCCAGGAATCAGTCCTCTTCAGCTGGCAAAAATGAGAGGGCAAGAAAGACAGAGAGCATCATCCAGGGCAACGGGATACAGATAATTTAGGTGAGATGATGAGTCCAGTAGATACGGCCTATATTGAAATTTGGGGGGAGCTTGTAGGTGCGGTTGCCTGGGACGAGAATATGGAAGTTGGTACTTTCGAGTTCGATCCCGATTTTATTTCCAAGGGATTAGATTTAGCACCTCTCACCATGCCGATTTCGGTTGGTCAGAGGGGTCAAACCAAATTTGATTTTCGATCGTTGCCAAGAGAAACTTTTCTAGGACTTCCTGGATTGTTGGCGGATGCTCTTCCGGATAGATTTGGCAACAGCGTAATCAATGCTTGGTTAGCAAGACAAGGTCGAACTCCGGATAGTTTTAACCCGATCGAACGCCTTTGCTACACTGGAAGTCGCGCAATGGGGGCACTGGAATTCGTGCCGATCTTGAATATTTCTCTGGAAAGATCTGTGCCAATTGAAATTGGGCATTTACTCGAGCTTGCGCAATCAGTCGTGGCCGAGAGGGAAGGACTTCATATCGATATCCAAACACGAACTTCCGATGCGTTATTGGATATCCTCCGGGTGGGTACATCTGCAGGGGGTAACCGTCCTAAGGCTATCATCGCCATAAATGATAAAACAAATGAAGTCCGTTCCGGGCAGGTTGATGCACCGGAGGGATTTAGTTATTGGGTATTGAAGTTTGATGGTGTAAGTGATCACACCCTGGGTGATCCGGCTGGATATGGAAGAATTGAATACGCATATCATTTGATGGCGGTCGAAGTTGGGATCGAGATGACCGAGTGTCGGCTTCTTGAAGAAGGTGGACGGGCGCATTTTATGACAAAGAGATTTGATCGCAGGGAAGATGGAGGCAAGCTGCATTTACAATCGCTCTGTGCAATCTCGCATTACGATTTCAACAGTCCGGGAGCCTATTCGTATGAACAAGCCTTCCAGGTAAATCGTGAACTGAGACTTCCTTACAGAGACATGGATCAGCTCTATCGACGCATGGTGTTCAATGTAATCGCACGAAATCTTGACGATCATACGAAAAATATCGCCTACCTGATGGACGAGAAGGGCACCTGGAAGTTATCCCCAGCCTTCGATGTAATTTACTCATACAATCCAACGGGGATGTGGACCCACAAACATCAGATGTCGATAAATGGAAAGAGAGAAAACTTCGCAAGATCTGATCTTGAGAAGGTTGGCGAAGAGATGGGAATCAAAGATTATGGAAGCATCATTGATCAGGTTAATGACGTTGTTTCGAACTGGAACGTGTATGCTGGCAGAGCTATTGTTCGAGAGGACCAAGTACTGTCCATCGGTAATCAACACGATCCACTGTAGATAAACTTCGTCGAAAATAGTTAAGCTTCTCTATCGAACGAAACAAAGAATTTCCCCCGTCATCATTGATGTAAATGGGTGTAAGGCCGGGTTCGTGAGGAATTGACTGCGTGATCTTAAGAACAAGTGATTTTGAAATTTATCGGTAATTATGAAGAGAGGACGATGATGGCATTATCTGGTTTGGGACGAAGGGCGGTGGTGTGTGCCGCTACCTCCCAGGCACTTAATCCTGCACATTGCTGCACGGATGAGGGATGATCGTGCTGGCGGATATATGGCACGAGAATCCCTCAGCCGACATGAGATATTCCCGCGTTTGGGTTAATCACGAAAAGCTCAACCCTGAACGATGGGTATATTGGGCATTCTGGTATCGCCCCAGAGGTATGGTTGTATACAAGAAGGACATAGGGATTGGTGGGGTATGGATGGAGCAAATTTCTCGATAAATTTCTTGAAGAGACATGATCGAGTTCGCACCCTGTTTGTGTACATCATTCTGAGAATGATGTAGGTTATAGGCAGAATATCAGAAAATCCGACCAAACGAGTGATTCGATATGGGATTAAAGATCATTCAAATTCGCCAAAAGGGAGCCATCACCGTCCCTGTTGAGTTGCGGCGTAAATACAGTCTCTCCGAGGGAGATGTCTTTACACTTGTTGATCTGGGTTCGGGTGCATTTATACTTACTCCAGGGAGCTCCGAAGTAGTCAGGCTGGGGGATCAAGTTTCCGAGATCCTGAGTGAGGAGGGCGTCTCAACCGTGGATCTGCTTCGGGTCCTGGAAGAGGAGCGGGAGGAATACTACAAAGAGAAATATGTCCAGGGCTGAGCTTTTTTTGATAGCAGCGCCCTGGTTGCTGGAGTTATCTCCCCGACCGGCGGAGCGAGAGCTCTTCTTATTCTTGCCGAGACCGGATTAAGCTCCGTCGTCGTGTCAGAGCAAGTTATCGAAGAAACGGAGCGGGCGACAGCCAGAACAGCACCTCGCTCCCTAAGCACCTACCGCCGGGCGGTAAGGATTGCTGTTGATCGAATCCTTCGCGACCCAAGTTTGGAAGCCATAGACAAACATCACAAAATCATCCGTCACCAATCTGATGTGCCCATCGTCGTAGCTGCTATGCAAGAGGGGGTTGATGATCTTGTCGCGCTCAACCGTAGGGATTTTATGGATGACCCAAAAGTATCAGAGCTTTCCGGCTTGTGAACCGGTACACCGGGTGATGCATTGGACTGGCTCCGCCATCAGGACATTCTCGCAAATCATACCTGATGTACTTCGGAAGAGATTCACTCGTAAATATCCCCGATTTGAATCTGAATTCAAAACGCGTGCATGGTATTGTTTGGGTCATGATAAGCCCAGTTCAGTCAGTTTTGTCGCCGTTTATGGGAAAAAGCCAGAATACCCTGTAGCTTGCTGCAGGGATGAATGGCAAGCGGGGTATGGGGGTGGCAACCCCCAGGTTTTTCCTTGGAAGATGCCCCGCAGCTTGCTGCGGGGTTCTTCACGTTTAATTTTAATTAGAAGCATAGACCTCGGAAGTTTGCTTTCGATAAATAGTTGCAGTGAATTCGATCGCATTAGTTCCTTGACTATGGAAAAGGAATTGGTCTTGCTTAATCACTGAGTGAGAGAGTATTGTTTGTGGATTGATGATCTCTCGAATGGGAGGCGAAGAATCGCTAACATCGAGTAAGACGCCCTCTCCGCGTTTGTGCCTGCACCATTCGAAAATCATTTTATGACCAGAGGAGTGTATCGCTATGAATATTCTTGATCAAATAGGAAAAACACCAGCTATTAAACTGAGAAAGGTGATCGAGAACCCGGATGTGGATATCTATGTCAAATGTGAGTATTTGAATCCCAGCGGGAGCATCAAAGACCGGATGGCCCTTCGCATGGTTGAAGAAGCGGAAAAAGCTGGAAAGCTCAAACCGGGGGGTACCATTCTCGATCAATCCACCGGGAATACGGGCCCGGCGCTGGCGTTCGTGGGTGCCGTGAAGGGATATCATGTTCACCTGTTCGTGCCCGATCAACTGGGGAGCGCTTACGACCCTGCGGATAGGATCAGGATCGCAAGGATGTTTGGCTGTACGGTGGAAGAAGTCGATATGAGCGCGGCCGTGGGGAAAAACGAGAGTCTGACCGCTGTTGAGATGGCTGCCGCGAATGTCGCTTACCGGATGAAACAGTGCTTTGAGCTCGAGAAGAAGGACCCGGATGTGTGGTGGGCAAACCAGTTGTGCAATATGGACAACGCTCTGGCCAATCGAGACACCACCGGGGTGGAGATCGTGGAGCAGCTTGAAGGGACGGTGGATGCCTGGGTGGCTTCCATAGGTTCCGGTGGGACGCTCCTGGGTGTGGCTGAGGCGCTCAAAGCGCATCAGCCTTCCGTAACAATTACGGGTGTCCTGCCGAGCGATGATCTCAGGATTGACTGGGTGCGATCTGGTGCGGTCCATACATTTCTCGAAGGATATGGCATGCCGAGGTATAAATTCATCATCGAGTCGATCCTTGAAAAAGATCTCTTGGACCAGACCATCATCGTCAGCAATGATGATGCCAGGAAAATGGCGAACAGGTTGAGCAGAGAAGAAGGTTTATTTTGCGGGATGTCCTCGGGAGCGAATGTCTATGCGGCTGTTCAAATGGCGAAAGAGATGAAGGCGGGTTCAAAGGTCGTGACCGTCCTTGTGGATAATCGCTATCGGTACTTCACCGAGCACCCGAACGAGCATTACGTGGTGTAAGCGGCTCTTCGCCGGAATTTGAAACGAAGACGAATTAGCCGATGGGCTAAAGATCGTCACACTCCACTATCGGCGATAATTGGATGATTTACATTCTCGTAGGATCTATAACCGGGTTGCTGATAGGCATGGTGGGCATCGGCGGAATCCTGCTGGCGCCCATGCTTGTTTATGGTGCAGGAATGGATCTTCACCTCGCCATGGCGACAAGTAGTTGGAGCTTTTTATTTGCCGGGATAGCAGGGACGATTGCTTACGCCAGAAGAGGGACGATCTCATGGAAAATGGTGGGTTGGCTAAGCGTAGGGGTACTACCTGGGGCCATACTCGGCACCAGAGTTAACGTCTCGCTGCCAACCGGCGTCCTGACCATCATTTTGGCTGCCTTGATCGTTTTGTCTGGAATATTCGCGCTCATTAAGAAACCCGCGACAACACAAGACAAATCTCGAGTCAAGCGCATTGTCCTTGTCTTAATCGGTTTTGCTGTCGGATTTGGATCTGCATTGACAGGGACTGGAGGTCCCGTATTGCTGCTGCCTATCCTTCTATTAATCAGTATCCCGGCTCTGGCAGGGATCGGCGTGAGTCAAGCCATTCAATTGCCCATTGCGGTTTTTTCAACCCTTGGTTTTACCTTATATGGGGAGATTGACTTCAAGCTGGGGGCGCTGCTTGGCGTTATCCTGGCGGTGGGTGTCGTCGTTGGCGCCGAGATTGCCCATAGGGTATCCGCAGAACATTTACGGCAAATTGTTGCCATTGCGCTTATTGCGGCCGGGCTCTTAATGATCGTTCGAGTTCTAATATAAAGGACTTCGATGACCCAAGTGATGTGCAGGATCATTACAGCGATCGCAACCCACACGTAAATGGTATCGATATCCGAGTACCTTTGTAATTGGACGCTCATCGATTATGAAGGTCAATCAAGGTTCTAACTATTGGACAATTGATCGTTGAGGAGTTGCCCGAATTGTCTCAGTGATTTCGTGAACTCCCCAACTTTGATTTGGACGAATGCCTATGGTTGGTGTAAGCTCCAGGTAGCACTTCTCAGAACAATCTTAGAGTGGGCGACACCCGTTGAAGTGAGATCGTTATATTTTTCCCGTACAGTATCCCGGATATTGAACCACGACGAGTGTAATTTCTCCATCACACGATCCAACAAAGGAGGGTATTCACATGATCGGGTACATCATCGCCATCGGCATCAGTGCAGTCATCTTGATCAAGTTTGGAGTCGACATCCGGAAGGGGTATAAGAGCCGCAGCTGGCCGACCGCACCTGGGACGGTCTTGGACTCGGGCATGGAAGCCCACCAGAGCAGGGATGAAGACGGGGACATTTCGACGACCTATGGTGCCACCGTTCAATACAAGTACCTCGTCGATGGACAGGAGCTCCGTGGAAATCGAAGGACGTTTTCGAATGTACGCACCAGTTCCGTTCGAAACACCCAGAAAATCCTGGCGCGTTATCCGCTCGGCGGCTCGGTGGACGTTTATTATGATCCAGACGATCCCTCCTCGAGCGTACTTGAACCTGGAGTTGGTGCGTCAACCTACATCCTGCTCCTTGTGGCGATCGGATTTCTCGTTTTTGGCATCGCCGGCGCATTGGGCCTGATCGGGTAATCCTCGCTCAGACAATCACATACGAAGGTCCTTGGCTCGGTTATTGTTTTTTCTTTTTAAGGTGGATCACGATAACAAGCAAAGCTGGGAACATCCAATGATTTTGAATACCAGTAGCATCCTGCGGCCTCACAACCCGACTTGTCCTTATATGCGCTGCAACTTGTGTCGGATGAATCCCCACCATCGTCTTTAGGTATTTCTGGATCATTCCATCGCGGAATCGCGCTCAGATTGTCCGCCCCCTCGGTCCCATTTTTAGGAACGTAACAAATGTCATCGGGTAATCCATCGAGATTGTGGACCACCCACCAGTCACCTGCCAGGTTCTGCGCAAGGATGGGAGAACTCTCGCTTTCCAGCAGATAACCCACGATGGGATAAAGATCCGGTTCTGGTCCCTGATAGCAAGCGAGATCCCGGATGGCGATGACCATGGGGATTTCGGGGATCATGGAGACGGCGCAGTTGCCCGCAACGTTGGTAAAGAACGATCGGGTCTGTGACCAGGGGCTGCCGATGTTGTCCTGAACGGCAGAAACTCGCCAGAAGAACTCGGTGCAGTCGTCCAGTTCATCCGTGATGACATTGGTGGCCGGGAACGAGAAGGTCTGTAACAGATTGGGGCCGGTGAAATTGAGATCGGTTTGGAGATCGACGGTATAGCCATCCGGAATGCACCCGACGGAGGTTCCCGCGGTGAAGTGCAGCCAGGCGTAGGCCTCGTGGATCTGGGCGCCGTTCGGCGGTGAGATCAACTCGGGCGGGCCCAGCGTGTCGCCAAAGGAGCATTCCGGCCCGGTGAAGAAGGTGTTTTTATCGGCAGGACCCAGGGCAGGAGGTGAGATTGCGGCGACGTCCCACCAGTACTGTGTGGCGGGTTCGAGCGGGGCGTTTGGCGTCCAGCTATCGGTCAACCCAAAGCCGCCCTGCAAGGGCGCTCCTGAGAGATCGAAATCCGGTTCGAGGCGGATGACGAAACCAGGCGGATCACAGTAGGTCGGATAATCCCATTCAAAAGTCGGGGTGAGCGAGCTCACAATTTCATAAAACCCTCCCCCTCCCATGGCCTTTGGACCTATGGCTTCGGGTTCGACCAACCCGGTCGGGGGACATACGGGCGTTGGGCACAACCCATCCACGCTCACGAAGAAGCTCACGGGATCGGAGAATGGTCCATCCACGCCGCCTTCTGTGCCTGCGATCCTCCAGTAGTACACCGTGCAATCCGAGAGCGTGGTGGCAGGCTTCCACCCCAGGACCGGGTCATCGATCAAGTGGTCGACTTCCGAGGTTGAGAATGTTTGATCGGAGGAAACCTGGATGTGGTAGCCCTCGGGCGCGCAGGCCGGATCCTGGTAATCCCATGAGTAATATGGGTCATCGAAGTACAGCGTTCTGCCCTCCCAGGGACCGAGAGGCACGGGGGCCACGAGTGCGGATTGTGCGCAGGGCAAAACGACATGAAAAGTTTGAACGGAAGACCAGGGACCATCGACAGATCCCACAAAGGCGCGGACACGCCAGAAGTATGTTTCCCCCTCTACGACGGGCAGCGGCCAGCCCATCGAATTTGGCATCGTGCTG
>CAZMZL010000018.1:0-17357 GCA_964570595.1 uncultured Anaerolineaceae bacterium
GCCAGCCGCAAGAGCACCTGCAGCCGTTCAACCAGTCCTGGAGCCAGAGAAGAAGGGTCGGGCGGGTTGGATGTTGGCGGGGGGGGGATGTTTCGTGTTAGTGATTGTTTGCCTGGCGGTCTTCTTCGTCATGGACGCCCTCTATCCAGAAATATTGTACGCACCATTGCGGTTATTCGGCTTCTACTAAAACATCGCTTCCTACGATTTTGAGGGAGGTCCTAAAAAGACAGCCCCATCCAGTTCTAACCTCCCGCAGATTCTAAACCTGCGGGAGGTTTAAATGAAGACATAATGTTGAGACGGCCCCATGGATTTGACCGCCATCGTGTCACATCCACGCAATGATCATCAAGAGAGGCCTGGGCAATATGGTGCCCTCACCCCAACCCCTCTCCCTGCCAGGGAGAGGGGTTTAATGCACACCCGGCATGGCGATCGCCTGGAGGTGGGAAACCGCTGCGGACGTTGATCCGACGATGCGCCAGCCGAAGGCAACTGCGCTGGTGCGAACCCATGTGGGCAGGGGCAGGCTCCTCGATTTCGCTGAATTGGCGTAGCGGGAACAGGAATCCATAAACTGGCTGGTGGCAAGGAGCGAGCTCCTTGATTCCCAAAACAGGAATTCACTGGCTTGGTGAAGGAAGGATGATGGAGCGCTCCACTGGCTCAATACAAGGATCTTTTGTTTTGCATTCTGTGGAGACGTAGCATGCTACGTCTCTACCTCGTGTACGCCCGGTATCGAGATTGGCAGATCCATGACATAACGTGCCCATTCATCCGTGTACTCTCGCAATGTGCGCTGACCAGGATGTGAAAATTCTCTTCAGATGTCCTGCAGTAGAGGTCGAAGTCGTCGATGGAGCAACAACCATCCAGGGCGAAGGGGGAACCCAGCATTCAGGGCGAAGGGCCGGTGGGAAAATGGAAAGAGAGAGTTGAACCATCATCCATGTAACTAATCCTGCATACGGGCATCCAATGGGTAGTTGCTTAAATAACAAGGAGAATCACCATGGAATTGATCATCAATTTTCCTGGAGGCGCACAGGTCGATGCCAGCTTTGGACCCTACACAGTCCAAACGGATCAACTGCCCCAGGATGGGGGAACCGGAAGCGCTCCCACGCCGTTCGCGTTATTTCTCGCTTCCATCGGGACCTGCGCTGGGATTTATGTGTTGGGTTTCTTGCAGCAGCGCGAGCTTTCCACGGAAGGCGTGCGAATCGTACAGAGAATACATCGCGAGCCCTCGGATGGCCGGGTGGGGCTGATCGAATTAGAAATCCAAACCCCTCCAGATTTCCCCGTAAAATATCAAGATGCACTGATCCGTTCGGCTGAGCTATGTGCGGTTAAAAAACACCTGGAACACCCCCCTGATTTTTCGATCTCGTGTGTGACCCAGTAAGAAACTCTTTCCAGTTCAAATTAGGCGCTACAATAAAGAGTGGAGTTCGTCTTGAAAACCCGATCATCCTCTCTTTTTTTGTCTTTTCATCTTCTTTTGCTCTCCATGTTGTTTTCCGCGTGCCAATCAGACATCAACGTCATTGTTGCGCCGTCAACGCCCCTCATTTCCGAATCTGAGGAGACATACTATGGGGAGGCTCGAGCGCAGATGGTCAGGGACGGCGTTGTCGGATTTGGGATCACATCCCCTGAAGTCATCGATGCGATGGGGAAAGTGCCGAGGCATCGATTCATCCCTGATGGTTACGGTTCCCAAGCTTATGAAAATCATCCTCTGCCGATTGGTTATGGTCAGACCATATCCCAGCCTTACATCGTGGCGCTTATGACACAAGAGCTTGACCTACATGAAGGGGAGACCGTATTGGAAATTGGCACGGGCTCCGGGTACCAGGCTGCGATATTGGCTGAATTAGGCGTAGATGTCTATACCATCGAGATCATTCAACCCCTGGCAGAATCCGCTGATTCATTGCTGGAATCTCTGGGCTATGACAATGTTTTCGTTCGGTACGGAGATGGGTACTGGGGCTGGGAGGAACACGCGCCCTTTAATGCCATTATTGTCACGGCTGCGCCCGATCATGTCCCGCAGGCATACCTGCAGCAGCTCGAAATTGGGGGATCCCTCGTCATCCCGGTCGGACCCGTCGGCGGGTATCAGGAACTATGGAAAATCACCCGTTTGGGGGAAGACGAATTTCAATCCAAAAGTCTGGGCGGCGTTCGGTTTGTGCCGTTTACGCGCGATGAAGGTTCCCCCCCATAGAGGGGTTATCTTTTTTGGTCCAGCTGGCTGTGTTGAGTTCTGCTGCGACTTGCACCGATACGTCCGGATGTCAGGAGCGCTCCGAAGTATACAAGCACACCCACGGATAGCACTGGGGTAAATCCAAGATCCAATGCCACCAGTGCCGCAAGGACGCCGCTCACTCCGGAAAGTGCGCCATTTACCGCCCAGGCCCAGGGAATCATTCCAGGGAGGATAGTCTCCAATCTCTTCATTCCGGAGGGGAAAGGAATGCCCATCAGTATGCCTGTCGGGATGATGACGAGAATGGAGATTCCAATTCGAGCGAGAAAAGATAAGTGAAGAGTTGATTGGATGACCCAGGGAACCGCGAGGGCAGACAGGAGCAGAACGAGGATGACACCGGCGATCGCACGATCCAGAGAAACTCGGGGTGAGAGCAGGCTGCCAAGGCCGGATGCCATCAGTAAGGAAAACAGCACTAAGGCCAGGGCAATGGCGGGTTGATCGAGAAAGAGGGTCAGGCGTTGGATGAGAAATATCTCCACAAACAGATAACCTGCACCGAGACAGCCAAAGTACACGAGCGTGGCAAGATTGGGGGAGCTCGTATCTTTCCGACGTCGAGAAACTGTATAGGGAAATATGATGAGCAGCGAGGCCAATAGGACCATCAATCCGAGCAGCAGGAACAATATGAGATAGCCGCTGCCACCGAAAGGTTGCCAGGTTAAACCGAGGGTATCTACGATTGTCGGAAGCTGTTTCCAGCGAAAAAAGTGGTGGAAGTAAGGCCGATCATCTCTTGGCGGGGTAAGATTGTAGAGATGGTTCGCAATGGTTGGCTCGGGGTTGAAGAGCAGTTGATCGAATATGCGTGCATAGACAGGGTCGGGCAGGATGTTGCTCCGGTTGATTTCTTCGGGTTCAAGATCTGGCATGAATACAGGATCGAAGCGGTTCTCGTGGAGAAACTCGCGCACCCTTTTTAATTCCTGGTCCGTAAATGGTGAACGAGATGCGATCATGGTCCCAGTTCGCATCCCCCTGAAGGAGATAAGATGGTCTTCAGGGGACTCGAGGCCGCTTTCACGCAGTGCTGCGATCAGTGTTGACCATGCTCTTGCTGTTTCGCTGGGGGGCGTTCCAAGCCACCTTGTCACGACGAGCAGGCCATCATTTGAGAGCCGCTGGAAGGCTTCCTTGAATGAGTCGACGGTTAGGATGTAGTTTTCTGTCAGGCTGAAGGCGCCTGAAGTGACGGGGAAATAACTGTCGGTGAGAGCGTACTCGATAACATCATAGGATGCGCCTCCGGAGCCGAGGATACTGCGGCTCGAACGGTCGATAACCTTCACTTCGGGTCGTAAAAACAAACCCTGGCTGAAGGATGCGTAAGCTCCCAGCATGAGGTCGGATACTATGGGCTCGTCGACCGGCACAGTTACAGAAGATGCTCCCGCACTGAGGGCGACGATGGCATTGAGCCCGGTATCCGCCTGAATGATGAGAACTTCCCCTCCCGGTCGTAATTGATAAGCGATGGATGAAGGCATGCGCTGGATAACTGGAAGATCTCGTGCGTCTTCAATCGTCAGGTTGGTGATTGGCAAGGGTCCTTCCCCGTCGATAAATACAGCCGCTTGGTCCGGGATAGTTCCATCGGCGAGGAGACCGAGTCCTGGAAATATGTGCGTGCTCGAGCTTTCAATCACATCGAGACGTGCGGCGAATCCCGTCTCGGTTAGGGCAAGCTTGGCATCTGGTTTTAATTGAGCGATCGAGAGAGGTTTGTAAGGGGAAAGTCTGAGCTCCAGTTCCGTCGGAGCTTGAATACCGAACCACAGAATAAACAGCGCAACAGCCAGCGCGATTGCTTGCCTGGAAAATCGAGCCGAGAAGAACCCGGCCGCGACGATGCCCAGGGAGATGGACAGGGCTAGAGCGCCCTCCACTCCCCAAAGATTGATCCCAAGAACAGCGAGCAGGCAGCCACATGCCGCACCGAACAAATTAGCGGCATAGGGACGATAAGAACTCGTCCCCGCGTCAGCCAGGCAAGCACCCACAACCCATCCGGCGAAAAGGAACGGCAATCCCGCAGCCAGGAAGTAGGTCAATAGGAAAAAATATTGTCGTCGATCCCACGCGATGCTGTAGGAATCGAAGGGAATGAAGTTCATCATCAGATAGGCAGTGAAAGCCGTGATCGCATAGGCGAGGGCAAGGTAGGAAAGACGGGGATGTTTCCTCTGGACAGAGAGGATCAAGCCGCTAGCCGATATCCCCAATACTGCAAGGCTTACGACGATAAATCCGAAGTGGTGGAACTGCTGAACAGCGAATATCCGCGTCAGGCTGATTTCAAACGTTAACATCCCAGCCGCGACGAACATCAAACCTAAGATCGTTCTGCTGCTTGCAGGAAACCTCATTTCTTCACTTCCCGTGAGCCTTGTGGCTGTACCGTCCTGATCCTTGATGGCGGTGAATGCATCATTCGACGCGGTCCCCATTATGGAACCACATACCGGAAAGTACTCTTCAAACCCGGAGGCTGAAGGCATTCTGGAATCCCCTTCATCGGGGGAAGGCGCCCAGGCGGAATGCCCTCGATACAAGGACCATGGCTACCCATTGAAGTTAATGAAAATCATACATCAGTTATGTGGTTTTCTTATGCTCCGGCGATATCCTTTGCATAGTCGATCAGATATTAAAAGGAGGTAATGAAATGACGTATTACATGGTTCCCAGTGGATCAAGGAAATTCCGCCATTATCAACCGGTACGTTTCAATGGTGGCCGCAGGCTCCCTGTCGACGTTTACGTCGATAGTGATGAGTATGTAATCACCGCCGCAGTTCCGGGTCTATCGGTGGAAGATCTGAAGATCGAAATCCTTGATGATGTCGTGACACTCAGTGGAGAGGTTGCAGCTGAGGAGAGCGATGAGGAACGCGTGCTTCTCAATGAGATTGCTTACGGTTCCTTCACTCGCAGCCTGAGAATGCCGGATCCTCTCGACGCAGAGAAGGCTGAAGCCCAGATCGAGAACGGCGTGCTTACCGTACGAATTCCGAAGTCGGAAGAAGCCAAACCAAAGACGATTGAGGTTAAGGCCGGATAAGGCATAATCGATTGAGGTAAAATGGGCGGCATTAGCCGCCCATTTTATTTTAATGGTATCGCGCATAATCATGTTCGTCGACGGTACTGTGTTCTATCAGCTTCCATGATATAGAATGATGATGGTTGGGAACACGCGACAATAATTCTTGTATCATTCAAGATGAGGAGTTCATGGATGGCACCCAATAATGATACGTTGAGCAGGGAAGAGCTCTCGAATAAGTTTGACGAACTTGAGGTTCAAAAAGCAGCGCCCACGGAAGCTTCCAGCACAGGGCATTCGCCGGTTCAACCCCTCCCATCTAAGAAAAAGGGCTCGGGTTTTCTGAGGACCTGCTTGTTCTGGTCGGTGGGTCTCCTCGGGATTTTCGCCCTCGGGATTGCGGCAACCTGGGTGCTCCAGGTTCGTCCACGCTCCGCACAAATTGAGGAGCTCGACGTGCGGGCAGGGACGCTGCAGGCTCAGGTGGAGGATCTGGAGGGGAAGCTGGAACCTTTACTCCCTCTGGAGGATGAGAACGCCGTCTTGATAGGAGAGACGGAGGCCATGAACCGGGAATTGGCCCTTCTCCGTGTTCTTTTGATCGTGAAAACATCCCAGATGTCGCTGATGATGGATGAGGTTGTTGATGCCCAGGAATCGCTCGAAAATGTCGGGGAGGACCTGGAGCGACTGGCGCAGAGCCTGACTGGTGCGGAAGCCGAAGTCCTCCAGGATCTAATAAAGCGACTCAATCTAATACAGTCTGAAATCGGGCGTGACCCCGAAGCCGCATCTCAAGATTTGGAAATCCTTGCGAACACGTTGGTTACTTTGGAGCGAGCAATCCGGATAAAGTGACCTGTACTTTCCAACTTGATCGGAAACCTCCAACCAGGATCATTTCGCCTAATTGCCGGAAAAACTGCCGGGCTTGAAGCCTTGGGCCGACAGGACTGCTGCTGATCGGCGTCGTCCGTTGATATCCGGGAACGAGCTGTGCCCATTCACTCGTGCGTGGTTTAAGGCCGCGAACCAATGGTGAGCGGCAGCTCCACGAGCTCGTTGTCGCGTAACACCGTGAGCACCACTTCCTGACCCACCGAAGTGTTTTTGAGAAGGTAGGAGAGGAGCGCGGAGAAGTGTTGAACGGGTGTGCCGTCGATTGCCACAATTACATCGCCCCCAGATGCAATCCCCGGAATGGAAGTTTCTTGCGATCCTCCCTTCAACCCGGCCCTGTCCGCTGGGCTTTCTGGTACAACGCTTGTGATATAGGCGCCGACGATGTCGGGGGAAAAGTTAAGTGCTTCAATCGTACGGAGATTCCAAACATTGTCATCCAGGCTGGAAATTCCTAGATAGGGGTAATTGTATTCCCCATTTGCAATGATCCCGGGAACCACCCGCCGAACAATGTTGATGGGCACCGCAAAGCCCACGCCAGAGTTTGCTGCGCCGCCTGAAACCGTGAAAGACTCTGTCTGGATCGCGAGGCTAACGCCGACGACTTCGCCTTGCAGGTTAATGAGAGGGCCGCCAGAATTTCCCGGGTTAATCGCTGCGTCGGTTTGTACCAAATCGCCTGCCGTGAATGGGAGCCCGCTTGGGGCAAGCCGCCTCGAATCCAGCGTTCGTGCGAGCGCCGACACAATCCCAACCGTCATCGTGCCTTCGAGACCAAAAGGATTGCCAATTGCGACGACAAAATCCCCCACCTGAAGGGAATCCGAGTCGCCCATGGGGAGGGAGACCAGATATTTAGCTGGCACATCGACGGATAAAACGGCGAGATCTGAATCGGGATCTGTTCCGACAATCTCCGCCCAAGCCTTTATTCCGGATGGAAAATCAACTTCGATCTCGCTGGCATCCTCGATCACATGTTGATTTGTGACGATGTGACCTTCCTGATCGATCACAAAGCCGGAACCTTGCCCGCGTGGAATGCTCGCTTGAGCTGCATCGCTATTTTGTTCGTATGACCAAATTGTGACCACCCCAGGAGCGGTTCGCTTGTACAGGTCAACAAGGCTGCCATCGAGGATGGATATATTTCCATCGATGATGGGCACAGGAAGGGGGTTGGTTTCCGGGCGCGCGGTGGAGATGCTTGATGGAACCGGCGTCGGTGTGATCTCTGTTGTTGGGGAAAAAGGTATGCAACCTGCGATCAAGAAAGCGACAAAAAGCACCAGCGAAATTTTCACAATCTACACCCTCGTTTTTTGCACTGCAGTAATACTTGCCAGCCACATCCTATGATTTTTTCATATCAGCCAGTTCTTTAAAAAGCTGTTTTTCTTTTTTGGAAAGCTTGGTTGGGAGTTTGATGTCGAGCCTGGCGTAAAGATCTCCATAATGATTTTTCCTCTTGAGATCCGGCATGCCGCGCCCCTTGAGGCGGTACGCCTGACCGGGCTGACTCCCTGGTGTGATGGTTAATATTACCTCACCCGTGAGGGTGGTGACGGTAATTTCTCCGCCCAGAACAGCAGTATAGAGATCGACCTCAACATCGGTGTATAAATCATTGCCTTTCCGTTCGAATCGAGGGTCGGGCTCAACTTTCACGACCAGGTACAGATCCCCGGGGCCTCCACGACCTTCCTGGCCTTTCCCGCTGACACGAACTTTCGTACCGGTCTTTGCGCCCGCTGGGATGGTAACTTCAATTTGGCCTCCATTACGGCGGAAGCTCCGCGTTGTCCCGTGTAGGGCTTCAACCAGGGTGATGGATACAGATGTTTCTATGTCTCGTCCTTTCGACCGTATCTGTTGCGAGAAGCCTTGTGGTTGTGCGCCCATTCCGCCGAATATCGTATTGAAAAAATCAGAAAAGCCACCGAACATATCTCCGAGATCGCCAACTTCAACACGAACGCCGCCTTGCGTCCCTGCCGACCATTGAGACCAATCAAAACCACCTTGATGTCCCCTGCTTTCCCAGTTGCGGTACGACGACCCTAGTTGATCATATTTCGCACGCTTGGCGGGATCGCCAATAACTTCATAGGCCTCATTGATTTCTTTAAATCGGTTCTCCGCCTTCTTGTCGTCAGGGTTTTTGTCGGGGTGATGCTGAAGTGCGAGTTGACGATAAGCGCGTTTGATATCGGGTTGGCTTGCATTTCTCTCAACGCCGAGAATCTTGTAATAATCTTTGTACTCCATAGTTTCTCGCTTTCACTTTGATTGTAAGTGGGGGAGGGAAACCTAGTCAAGATAACGTAGATGAGTCTAATGGGCTTCTTATACCAATGTGTGGAGAAACAATTTTGTTCTCGTTTTCCTTTTCGCCTCGATTTCCATGCTATCATAACCCCACAGTGGAAGAGAAGATCCCCGAACGCGTACTGGTAGTCGATGAGGACCCCTACGTACTCGACTTATTGAGGCGAGAGGTTCTCAGCCCGCTTGGATATGAGATCGAAGTTGCCGAGGATGCCGGATCTGCAATTCGCGGCGCAGTGAACTTCGGAGCGGATTTAATCATCGCCAGCCTGACCCTGCCCGGATTAAGTGGAAAAGACCTGTTGGTGGCGCTCCGATCCCAGGGCACCGAAGTGCCCATGATCGTCACCGCGCCGGAGGGCATGGAGGCAGATGCCATCCAGGCATTTCGTCTGGGGGCACGGGACTACCTCGTAAAACCTCTTCGTGAAACCGAGGTCGTTGCGGCAGTGGAACGTGTGATCAACGACATTCGCCTCCATCATGAGCATGACCGTTTGACGGAAGAACTCGCCGAAAGTAATCGCATGCTGGAGCGCCGTGTCCGAGAGCTAACCACGCTTTTTGGATTGGGTAAAACCGTGACGTCTACGACCCACCAGGGCCAGCTTTTTTCAAAATTGATGGAAGGTTGTTTGTTTGTGACCTCGGCCGATTTAGGCTGGGTCGTGCTTCAGAAGGAATCTTCGGATGAGCTCGTGCTGCGCGCCGAACGAAATCTTCCTCCGATTGAAGCGGAAAAACTTCACCAGCATTGGGATGACGGTGTGAGTTCCTTGGTCTTGCTTTCTGGGGAAGCGCTGGCAATCCACGGTGAGAGTTTGTCCAAATTTAAAGTATCAGAGTTCGGAAAGGCTGCGCTCATCGCTCCTATCAAAGCAAAAGACCGCCCGTTCGGGGTCATCGGGGTGGCAAGGAAAAAGGCGATCCCCTTTACCGAACGGGAACAGGTCATGCTCGAAGCCATTACGGATTATGCCTCAATCTCACTTGTAAACGCGCGCCTTTTCCAGGCTCTGGAAGAACGTGCGAGGCGGTTGGAGCAGGAGTTTGAAAAAACAAGCGGCAAAATTTATGTTGAACCCGAATGGCTTGAATCGCTGGATCGTTCACTTCGAGCGGCGCTGGCAGCGACCGTGAATTTAATTGAACAAAGTCGCTCAAGCAAGTTGAAGAAAGGACTGAATACGATCAGGGGTGATCTTGAAACGCTGCTGAAACAATTGTCTGAGATCGAAGCAGGCGAGCCGGAGTAACCTCATCGCAGAAATACCTGCGGCTGATCTCAAAGGACGAAGAGGTACCGAGTACCCTCTTGAAAGATTCCAGCTCTTACGCGGTAATAGTGTGATATGAGTGAAGAATTGATTCTGGTTGCAGACGACAATCCAGAAATGCGACAGGCGATAGAGGAGACCATCCTTAATCCCGCCGGATACATCGTCAGAACGGTTGGCGATGGGATGTCTGCATTGAGTCTTGCACATGAACTGGAACCAGATGTAGTCATCACGGATCACCTCATGCCGAGCATGACAGGTGTTGAGTTGATCCGTCGACTGCACGCGGAAAAACCTCACATCCCCGTAATTCTGATTACCGGCGAAGGCTCGGAGGATTTGGCGATCGAAGCGATGCGAAGTGGCGCTTCGGACTATATCACCAAACCATTCAAGGCCGAGCAACTTCTCGCCGCCGTCGGACGCGTGCTCAGCAGCAGCCAGCGCTGGAAAGAAATGGTTCGGGCAGAGGATGAAGCCATAGAGACGGGGGAGGATCTCGAGAGGCGCGTCCTGGAATTGGAGACGCTGGCACAGATCGGTCGGTCGGTCACGATCATGCTCGATTTGGATGAGGTGCTCACCACGGTTGTGGAAGCGGCCGTGCAGCTCACCGGTGCCGAGGAAGGAAGCCTGCTGTTGCTCGATGATGCGAGCGGTGAGCTCTACATGCGAGCGTCGAAGAACTTTGACGACGAGTTTACGCGAACATTTAGAGTTCAGGTCCAGGATTCGCTCGCCGGTCGGGTCGTAGAAACCGGGGAAATGGTCCTCCTCGACGCGCGCTCACCGAAGAAGATCAAGACAGCATACCTGGTCCACTCCCTCATCTATGTACCTTTGCGAGTGAGGGGAAGGACGATTGGCGTGCTTGGTGTGGACAATCGCAAGGCTGGTCGGGAACTGGACAAGCACGACGCCACGGTGATGATGGCAATGGCCGACTATGCCGCTATTGCGATCGAGAATGCCCAGCTCTACCATCGATCCGAAGCGGAACGAAGAAAACTGGAGACTATCCTTTTACAAACAGAAAATGCTGTCATTGTCGTGGATCCAGATCATCGCATCCTGGTGTTGAATAAGGCGGCACAGGAATCTTTTAATGTTCAGGGTGATTTTATCGGGCGATCCGTAGTCGAGGCCATCGATGACCCTAAACTTCTTGCTTTAATACGAGAACCCGGCATATCCGTGAGACGGGAAGAAATCGGAATCTCCGATGGGCGCATTTTCAACGCCGTCAAATCACCCATTCGAGGTGTGGGTCAGGCCGTCGTAATGCACGACATCACGCATCTAAAGGAGCTGGACAGGATTAAGTCCGAGTTTGTGACCACGGTATCCCACGATCTCCGCTCCCCGCTTACGGCAATCCTGGGATATGTCGAACTCATTGAACGCGCTGGACCTACGACGCCTCAGCAAGACGAGTTTATCCATCGGGTTAAGTTAAGTGTGGGGCAAATCACAGATCTGGTCTCGGATCTATTGGATCTCGGCAGGATCGAAGCCGGTCTGGATTCGACGCTTGAGGAGACTCCTATATCGGTGCTTGCCCGATATGCTGTGGAGAGCATGCGGGTATCTGCAGAAGCTAAAGGTTTATCGATTAAGCTGGAGGTCGAGGATGATCTGCCCATGGTCAACGGCGATCCAATCCGATTGCGGCAGATGATTGGAAATTTGCTTGAGAACGCGGTGAAATACACGCCCAGCGGTGGAAAAGTATGTTTGGAGGCGAACTCAGAGGACAGTCAAATCATACTGCGTGTTCTGGACGATGGACCGGGAATTCCTCCATCCGATCAACCCTACCTCTTCGACAAGTTTTACCGTGCCTCGAATATCCCCACGGATGTGCCGGGAACCGGATTGGGACTCTCCATCGTGAAATCGATTGTCGATCATCACAATGGGCGAATTTGGGTGGATTCTCAAATGGGGGAAGGGACGGTGTTCACGGTAGTCCTACCCGCGCTGCAAACTTGAGTTCACTCGTGCGATGCAAAATCAGGCGTGCGGACGATGTGCGTTCGCACATTTGGGTTAAATGGCGCCTCCGCCGGGGCGGTGAGGGGGGAAACCCAGCGGAGGCTTTCGCCAAAGGAGGAGACAGCGATGAGCGCAGGTATTACCTGTCTCAAGTCTCCGAGCGATATAATACCTGCTTCATATAACAGCGACCATTGCCGAAGATCATCGTGGCTGGGTGACATTAATCCCAGCAGAAGCAGGGATGACCCTGCAAGGTATAGAATGTGAAGGGCGCAATTGTACCGGGATCGCGAAGTTCTCATGCAGGGGAATATCCGGGTTGTACACTTCATTTAAAGTCATGCACTCACTTGAGCAGATTGAGGTACGAGAAGAGGAATGAGCGACCAGGATCTCCGTCGCAGATTACGCAAAATGGGGAAGCGGAAGCCCCGCGCAAAATCGGATCAGGCAGCTTCCGATCCGATACCATACTCGTTTAGCGGACATGAGGTCGACACGCCCAACGGCCCGGCGCTCGTTATTGAAAAAATGTTTACATTGAAGCAAATCCATGGAAAGAGTCGACTATCGAGTTTAATGAACATGGACCCCGAACTTGCGGCGGACGTAGCCCGAGATCCTGGTTTGGGGCGGGTAGCGCTTGATGACTTGCGCTTCCTGGACACTGAAACAACCGGACTGGCGGGCGGGGCTGGCACCGTAATATTTCTGGTCGGGATAGGACGCTTCCTGGATGATGGCTTCAGACTCCGTCAGTATTTCCTGCGAGATCCTTCAGAAGAGCAGGCCATGCTGAGTGCCCTGGCGGGAGAACTGGAATCAGGCGCGGGGTTCGTAACCTACAACGGCAAATCTTTTGATCTGCCTCTCCTTGAGATGCGATATGGTTTGAGCCTGCGTAAAAAATGGTCGTTAACGACATGGCCGCAGTTTGATCTTCTCCACCCTGCTCGAAGACTCTGGAAGAGGAGTTTGCCAGATTGTTCCCTGGGAACCATCGAGCGTGAAATCCTTGGGGTCGCTCGGAGCGAGAAAGATGTCCCCGGAGAACAGATACCGGGCATGTATGTCGACTATCTGAGAACGGGGAATCCTGGCGCGATGGAGCGGGTGATCTATCACAATGAAATCGATATTCTCAGTCTTGTAAGTCTGTGCGCGGAGATTCTGAGCAAGCATCTTGGAACACAGGACGATGCCGTGTCGCCAATGGAGGCGCTCGGAATTGCCCGATGGCATGATCATGAGGAGCGGGCGGGATCTGCGGAAGAACATTATCTTCTGGCAATGACCAGTTCTGACGAAAATATTCGAGTTGAAGCGCTCCGTCACTACACGTTTTTTCTTAAGCGAGCCGACAAGCGCGATCAAGCCGTCGATCAATGGGTGACCTGGCACGAATTATCACCCGAGGATCCCCGTCCATGCATCGAGTTGGCGAAATTCTACGAGTGGCATCAGCGGGATCTGGAACATGCGAAGAACTGGGCTAAAGAATCTTTGGTGTGTCTGTCCCACCAACCTCCTGGATGGCGACGCGAAGTGATATGGGATGAAATCGAGCACCGACTGGGGCGTCTGGAGCGGAAAATAATTTCAAAATGATTGGACAGGTTGATGCATCCGGATGATGTACCGGATTGCGGTCTAAGTCCTTTCAGGCGAGGAATTTTTCCCCATCCTTCGATTGGGCATGACGAGTGAACCAGCAGAGCCAGGATCGGGTTTGAAGGGTTCGAATCCCGGAGATCGGCACAAAAACTCGACCGTGAGGGGGATTTCTCGCTGCGCTCGAAATGACACGAGTGAGGAGGGATCAGGCGAGAGAGGATCAGGTACGCAGGCCTGCATTCACATCCATCACCGTCTGCTTTGATATGTAGGGGAGAATAAGCTTGATATACCGGGATTTGATCATGGAAACGATGGGACAGGGACGCGTCGTAATTTTACTGCACTTCCAGCTCTTGCCGGACAGTTTGGTAGAGGTGTTCGGCTTTTAATTCGTGCAGGGTCAGACAGGAGCCACCGAGTCGATTCGCAAGGGATTGTGCGAGACCTTGATCAAACGCGGCATGTTCCATATTGATGACCACGGACCGAATCTTAGATCCTCGTATCCGATCAGCGATTCGCCCTGCTTCTTCCTGGGGTGGGAGGTCGCCCATGGACACATTGCCGGCGCCATCCGTGAGCAAAATCATGAGCGGGAGGACATCCGGGTGGATTACCTTCTCCTTCCTGAATATCTCTGCCGCCAGGTTCAATCCTGCCGAGAGGGGCGTTTTCCCGCCCACGGGGATATCGGCCAGGGCTTGCCTTGCAAGCTGGATAGAATTGGTTGGAGGCAGGACTGTGACGGCTCGATCCTTTTGGAAGACGATCATACCCACTCTGTCGCGCCGTTGATATGCATCTGTGAGCAATGAGACGATCGCCCCCTTTGTAGCAGACATCCGTTCGGCAACGGCCATTGACCAGGACGCATCCACGACAAAAAGGACAAGATTCGCAGCTTTTCGAACGCGGATTTTACGATGAAGATCAGAGGGCTGTATTGCAAACGAAACTACCTGGCGCTGCTCTTTACGATGCAACTGGTGCGGCGCGGCGGCCCGGAAGGTGGCGTCGAAGGCGATATCGGAGGTTTTCTCACGTGCAGGACGAGCCTGGATGTACCTTCCCCGCTTGCGCTGCGTCCGTGAGTGTGTGCGCCTGCCGCTGCTCCGCCGCGTAAGACGATCTAAGTCTCCTTCAAGTGTGCGGGGGATGAATCCATCCCCGACTTTTACTTTATCCCCACCCTCCCACCAGTGGGCATGCAGGGTATCCGCGGGTGATTGGCGGGCAGGTTCCGAGCGGGAGAGATCTTCGAGGTTTGCGGCTTCCTCATCCGCTAATGTGGGTCGACGGCTTTTTTTTTAGCGTCTTGCTCATCATCTCCAGGAACCAGATCGGACTCTTCCCCACCTACCTCAGACTGGATCTGTTTAATGCGCGATTGAAGGTCATCGATGTTGATCTCGGTTTGTTGAAATGGACCGCGTCGGAGGCGATGAGGAAGTGCGAGCTCGGCTGCAAGAGCGATGTCGCGATCGGATATTTTGTCACGACCTTCGAAAGCGGCATGTGCACGGGCTGATTTGAGGATAACCAGATCTGCGCGGTGCCCGTCTACATGAAGGGAAGACGTAAGCGCCGCAATCGATACAAGATCATGCTTGCTATAGGTCACGTCTATGAGAAGTTCTCTTGCCGCTTCGATCTCCTTCGACAAATTTCTTTCACTCTTTTGCCACTTTTCCCTGAACTTTTCAGGATCTTCTTCATAGCTCAAGTTCCGTTCCATGATCGCCACTCGATCACGGGGGTCCTGTAAGCCGTGGATCTCAACGGACAGCGCGAATCGATCGAGGAGTTGTGGGCGGAGATCGCCTTCCTCCGGATTCATGGTCCCAACAAGGATATATCGGGATGGGTGGTTGAAGGATATGCCTTCGCGTTCAACGATGTTCATCCCTAAGGCGGCCGAGTCGAGCAGCAAATCGACGACGTGATCATCGAGTAAATTTACTTCATCGATATACAGCAGTCCCCGATTTGCGGATGCTAACACGCCGGGTTCGAAATGACGTTCACCTTCTTTGATGGCTCGTTCGATATCGAGGGTACCGACGACCCTGTCTTCTGTGGCTGAAATGGGGAGATCCACAAAAGAGGTCCGCCGACTTTCAATGGGCAGTTTCTTGCCGTTGGCGAAGCGTTCCTTGCATTCCGTGCACCATGTCGTGGCGCTCGCTGGGTCGCACCCGAATCGGCACTCGGCTACAACCTGAACATCGGGGAGCAGGGCGGCGAGTGCGCGGGCGGCGGTTGATTTTGCGGTACCGCGCTCCCCGCGTATAAGCACGCCGCCGATGCGGGGATTCACGGCGTTTAAAATGAGCGCACGGCGCATCCGCTCTTGTCCCACGATCGCTGTGAATGGATATACGGTCGTCATCGGCATCTCCGCGCGGATTATACCCTATCCATACAGGTTAAATCCTTGAAGGTTTACAATACTTGGGTATGCTTTTATAATGCCATCATCTTAGGTTCCGTGGAGAGCTATAGTTTATGGATCAATTTGAGGACGCCATTGGCGAGGAAATGCTTCCCGCTGGAGAGACTGAGGCTCAGGAAGAACACCCGATGGACGCGCTGCTGGATGCAGAGGCGTATGAGCTAAAAGCCCCCCGGAGGGGGGAAATCAGGACAGGGACGATCGCCAGGGTATCCGAGACTGACATTCTGGTGGATATTGGCGCGAAATCTGAAGGCGTCATCCCCGCGAGAGAAATCGAAAACTTAACACCGGAACAACGCGAGGAATTCATCGTCGGGGCCGAAATCGACGTCTATATCGTTCGCAACCTCGACCGTGATGGGACGGTATTACTCTCGCTTTCAAGAGCCGCCGAAGAACAAGAATGGGTGGATGTCGAAGACCTCCGCGAATCACGGGAAGTATTCGAAGGGACGATCGCTGGGTACAACAAGGGCGGTTTGATCGTAAAAGTCGGAAACCTGCGCGGCTTTATCCCCGCCTCCCAGGTGAGTGTCGCCCGCCGCCGCCGAGCCGAGGGTGAGACCCCGGATGACCGTTGGGGCGGTATGGTGGACGAGGCCATCGCCGTGAAAGTGATCGAAGTCGATCGCCGTCGGAACCGGCTCATCCTTTCTGAAAGGGCAGCGGCACGCGAAGCGCGTGATGTGATGAAGGAACGCCTTATTTCCGAACTTAAGGTTGGGGAAGTACGTTCGGGTCATGTGATCAGCCTGGCGGATTTTGGCGCGTTCGTAGATATCGGCGGCGCCGATGGTCTCATTCATATTTCCGAGCTGTCATGGAAACGAATCTCGCATCCGAGCGAAGTCGTCAAAGTGGGGCAGGAAGTGCAGGTTAAGGTTCTGGGTGTCGATCCGGAAAGGAAGAGAATCAGCCTGTCGCTTCGAGAACTTGAAGCTGACCCATGGGAAAACATCGTAGGAGAGTATAAAGAAGGTCAACTCGTGGAGGGCACGATCACGAAATTGACCAAGTTCGGCGCGTTCGCTTACTTGAAAGGCACGGAGGAGTATGAGATTGAAGGATTGATCCATATCTCTGAACTTTCTGACCGGCGCATCGAGCATCCAAAAGAAATTGTCGAGGAAGGACAAGTCCTCACACTTCGAATGATCAACATCGATCAACAACGTCGTCGTATAGGGTTGAGCTTAAAACAAGTCGACTCCTCCGAGTTTGCCGATCTCGATTGGCAAACCGCCATACAGGAGAGAGAAGAGGAGGCCCAGGCTGGCGAAACGGAGCCGGCAGTTGAAGAACCCGTCGATTTTGACGCTGACCTGGAGGAGGAGCTCGCCGCCACGGGTCTAGCTGACGAATTGGAGTCCGAAGCAGATGTGGAGGGATCGGCATCTGAAACCGATGAGGAGCCTGCTTCTGAGGTTGCCGAAG
>CAZMZL010000018.1:17457-21808 GCA_964570595.1 uncultured Anaerolineaceae bacterium
GTGGAGGGATCGGCATCTGAAACCGATGAGGAGCCTGCTTCTGAGGTTGCCGAAGGGGTCATCGAAGCCGAGATCGAATCGGCCAGCGCCGAAGAAGAACCCACGGCTGAAGAGCTCTCA
Organism: uncultured Anaerolineaceae bacterium; assembly: GCA_964570595.1. Classification (GTDB taxonomy): domain Bacteria; phylum Chloroflexota; class Anaerolineae; order Anaerolineales; family E44-bin32; genus E44-bin32. The sequence goes on from CAZMZL010000018.1 coordinate 17,578, forward strand.
CAGGCCGAGATCGAGGTCGATGCCGGGGAGGTCGTGGAAGATGTCGGAGAAGAGGGCGAAGATGATCTTCTGCCAGAACCCGATGCGCCGGAAGAGCCAGTGGTCGAAGAGAGCGATACGGACGAATAATCCTGATACGTGATTGTGTATACTTCCGGGCGCACACATTCGTGCGCCCGTTTTGCGTATTCAAAGGGGAAATGATTCCCAGTTTTGGTGGTTAAGATTGAATATTTGGTAGAATAGAATGCAATAGGGTGGTTTTAGTATTCCCAACGGAGGATCAACTGTGGCCGATAAGATGGAACGCTTTACGCAGCGAGCAAGACGTGTGCTCAGCCTTGCTCATGAGGAAGCGGAGAGGCTGCAACATAATTATATTGGTACCGAACATCTCCTCTTGGGTTTGATACGCGAGGAGGGTGGCGTTGCTGGGCGGGTGCTTCGAGAACTTGGCCTTGAACCGGCGCGTGTTAAAGAGATGGTCGAACGGTTGACGGGCGTGGGCAGGCATACGGGTGGAAGGATCGAACTTGCCCCGGCAACCGAGCAAGTTCTACAGTATGCGATCGAAGAAGCACGCCGAATGGGACATCACTACATCGGGACCGAACATCTCTTGCTCGGCCTGGTACGACTGGACGAGGGCGTCGCCATCGACGTCTTGCGACGGTTAGGAATTACGCCCGAGCAGATACGCAGGCAGACTCGCCGTGTGCTTCAGGAAAGCCCCTCACGACGGATGGGCCAACCATCCAGCAGCCCGCGGAAAGAACAGCAAACCAAGACCCCGCTTATGGATCAGCTTGCTACAGATCTTTCCTCGCTCGCTGAAGAACAGAAGCTGGATCCTGTGATCGGGCGGGAGATGGAGATTGAACGCGTCATCCAGATCCTGGCTCGACGGACTAAAAATAACCCGGCATTGATCGGGGAGCCCGGTGTGGGCAAGACGGCCATCGTCGAGGGGTTGGCACAGCGCATTGTAGCAGGCGAGACCCCTGGGCCTCTGATTGGGAAGCGAGTGCTTCAACTGGATGTAGGTTCGCTGGTCGCGGGCACCATGTACCGCGGGCAATTTGAAGAGCGATTAAAGCGTGTCATCGATGAGTTGAAATCATCGGAAGCAATTCTGTTTATTGATGAGGTTCATATGCTTGTTGGCGCCGGCTCGGCTGGATCCTCCGTGGACGCGGCAAACATATTGAAGCCAGCGCTCTCGCGCGGCGAACTCCAGGTAATCGGAGCGACGACGCTGGATGAATACCGAAAGCATATTGAGAACGATGCTGCACTGGAGCGGCGTTTTCAGCCCGTCATGGTCGAGGAACCGAGTATAGAGGAGACGATCAGCATTTTGCGCGGAGTGCGGCGACCTTATGAAGAGCATCATAAGCTTCTCATCACTGACGAAGCCCTGGAATCCGCAGCGTATCTCTCGGCTCGTTACGTAACCGATCGTTTCCTTCCTGATAAAGCTATCGATCTGATCGATGAGTCCGCGTCCCGGGTTCGTATGTACAAGAGCCCCGAAGCGATCTCTTTAAAAGAGACGATCACGGCTTTGCGGGAAACGCGCGCGGCGCATACAGTTGCAGTAGACGAGGCGCGCTTTGATGATGCACAAGAGCTTCAGGCGCGCGAGGCAGAGCTCGAGGACGAATTACGTCAGCTTCGAACCGCCTGGGATCGAACTACAGATGGACCTAAAGTGACCGAAGAGGACATCGCCGAAGTGGTTTCTATGTGGACCGGCGTTCCGGTGATGCAGCTCGCCGATGCGGAATCCGAGCAGCTTCTGCGCATGGAAGAAAGCCTTCACGAGAGGATCATCGGCCAGGATGAAGCCATTGAAGCCATCTCAAAAGCCGTACGACGCGCCAGGGCAGGGTTGAAGGATCCAAGCCGTCCAATCGGATCGTTTATCTTCCTGGGGCCCACGGGTGTGGGAAAGACCGAGCTAACCAAGGCGCTCGCCGAGTTTATGTTTGGATCGGAAGACGCGCTCATCCAGATAGATATGTCCGAACTGATGGAGCGTCATAGCGTGAGCCGCCTTGTCGGTGCGCCTCCCGGTTATGTGGGCTATGAGGATGCTGGTCAACTTACGGAGGCAATTCGTCGTCGTCCATATTCGATCGTCGTCTTTGACGAAGTGGAGAAAGCGCATCCCGAGGCGCACAATATGCTGCTACAGATCATGGAAGAGGGCCAGCTTTCGGATGCAAGAGGACGGAAGGTTGATTTCCGAAATGCCATTATTGTGATGACGTCGAACGTCGGTGCGGATCTAATCAGGCGGCAGGACCAGCTTGGATTTGATCTAAGACATGATGAAGTCACTGAAGAGCGGTTGGTATATGCTGAGATGCAAAAAAAGCTCACCGAGGCATTGAAAAAAGAATTCCGCCCAGAGTTCCTCAATCGGGTTGATTCGATCATGATCTTTCATGCGCTCACGAGACCTCAAATTGCTCAAATTGTTGAGCTCGAGCTTGCGAAAGTTGCTCAGCGATTGCGCGAACATGAGATCACGATCCAGATCACGGAAGAGGCGAGGGCACGGCTTGCGGATCTCGGGTACGATCCAGAAATGGGGGCCAGGCCGCTTCGCAGGGTCATCCAGAACAAGGTTGAAGATCTGTTGTCTGACGCATTGTTATCCGGCGAGTTCAAGGATGGAGATATGATCGTGATCGACGTTGCCGATGACGAAATGGTCTTAAAAGAGGGCGATCCTGAAAAAAAGGATGAGGCCCAAGAACCCATCCCAACCGCATAATCCAATGATTGCTGAAGCTTCCGAAAAAGCCCGACGAGTCCCGTCGGGTTCTTTTTTAGGTATTCCGATCGGATTGTATAATTTAGGTTGAGCTATGGCAAAAACAAAAACCCAATTCACCTGCCAGCAATGTGGACGTACTGCAGCGAAAGCGCTCGGTCGTTGCCCGCAATGCGGGGCCTGGAACAGCATGGTCGCCGAGAATGTCAGGTCCGATCGGTCGGTGCGATCTTTCTCGACCGACTCCATGCCCATCCGTCTGGCCGATATTGAAGGCGAGGTCAATGAGCGCATCGCGCTTCCCATCGAAGAATTCGCACGCGTACTGGGCGGCGGCATCGTACCGGGTTCTGTCGTCTTGATAGGAGGCGATCCTGGAATTGGAAAATCAACCCTCCTTCTCCAGACGGCCATTGCGGTGGCATCGTGTGAGACGGTGCTCTATATTTCGGGGGAGGAATCCGAAAGGCAGATCAAGGCTCGTGCACAACGTTTGAGTGATCAAGATGACGCCTCTGATGACCTATTCTTACTCGCCGAGACCGACCTCGAGATCATCATCTCCCATCTTCGCAATTTAAAACCCACATTGGTGGTCGTGGATTCAATCCAGACAATGCATCACCCGGATCTCGATGCCAGCGCAGGATCGATCTCTCAAGTGCGTGAATGCGCACATCGGCTCCAGGGGCTGGCGAAAGAATCCGGCACAGCCGTGTTTTTGGTCGGGCATGTGACCAAGGAAGGGGCGATCGCCGGACCAAAGGTCATGGAGCACATCGTGGATACTGTGCTCTATCTAGAGGGGGATGCCTTCCACGCTTATCGACTCCTGCGTTCGGTCAAGAATCGTTTTGGAGCGACGACGGAAGTGGGCGTATTCGAGATGGGGGAAAAGGGTATGGCAGAGGTACTCAATCCTTCGGAGGCATTTCTTGCAGAGCGCGTCAGGAATTCACCTGGGTCCTCGGTGGCTGCGACATTGGAAGGCACAAGGCCTCTGCTTGTTGAGGTGCAGGGTCTCACAAGTGCAACTTCGTTTGGTCACCCCAGGAGGACGGCCAACGGGGTTGACATGAATAGGCTGTACCTCGTCATCGCCGTTCTCTCCCGTAGAGCCGGTCTTAAACTCAGCGACCAGGATGTCTTTGTGAATGTAATCGGGGGAATGAGGATTAGCGAGCCGGCCGCGGATCTCGCCATCGCGGCGGCGATCGGATCATCCGTAAAGGATCGGCCCCTCCCTTCTGACGTCGTTCTGGTTGGAGAGATCGGGCTTTCGGGTGAATTGCGCTCGGTCCCGCAGATTCGGACGAGGTTAAATGAAGCCGAGAAGCTCGGATTTAAGAGAGCGCTGGTGCCAAAATCCCGTCGAGAAGAAAATTCGAAATCCAGGAATATCGATTTGATCGAGGTGAGGACAGTCAACGAGGCATTGGATGTCCTGCT